>NZ_BJTG01000003.1:300000-580040 GCF_013340205.1 Anaeromyxobacter diazotrophicus | reverse complement strand
GATGCGCCGACCGGCGGCGCCCTCGCTCAGGTGGAGGGCGCGAACGCACCACTCCCACAGGGAAGGATAGCCGGCCTCGGCCCAGGCCCGGCGCTGGTCGAAGACGTCGAGGTGGAGCAGGAACTCGACCTGGGTGTGGCGCTCGTGGCCGGCCAGCTCGGCCAGGCGGTGGAGGAGGGCGACGGTGTCGAGGGAAGCGGGCGCGGCATCGGGCATGGAGACCTCCAGTGCGTGTTCGCTGACGGTAACACGCACTTTTCGAGCCTCCGGGAAGGCCTCTGGCCGCCGCGCCTGCGCGTCTTCGTGAGGTGCCCGCCGACTTCGCCTTCGACGGCGCCGAGCACCCCGCAGGCGCAGGGCGCGGCGCGCTAGCGGGCCATCCTGTTGCATTGCCGGGCCGCGCGCGCGATTCAGCCGTGACTCGGTCAAGCGCGAAAGCGTTCACCGTTGGGGCGTGCGCCGCCGGCCGCACCATGGTTCACCCTCAGAGCCACCGTCGTGAGCCGGGCACGCGCAACCGTCTCGAACGCGCGGCTCCGCCGCGCGTGGAGCGCCCGCTGTCCGAGGCCGGGCCGCCAGCGCGGGCCCGGCTCGCCCATCCTGCCGCGCCCCTCTCTGCCCGCAGTCCGCCGGCCCGCCAAGCCCACCGACGGCCGCTGAGACGCATGCCCTCCTCGAGATGTGATGAATGATGAGCCCGCCGTGGGAGAGGGCCAGGGAGAGGGGCCGCGCCGCGTTCTCAAGGTCCGCGCGCGAGCCCCCGCGCGCCGCCGGAATTCCTTCGCCGCAGCGCTTCGCGGCGAGCACGGCCCTTGCTCTCCTCGCCGCAGGCCGCCCCACGCGGCCCACACGGAGAGCACCCATGAACGAACCGAACGGCGGTGGGGGCAAGAAGCCCCTCGCCGTCTACACCATCGTCGAGCGGGCCGGGAAGCAGTACTGGGTGAAGATCGGCGCCGCCTTCACCAACCGCGACGGCAGCATCAACCTCCACCTCGACGCCCTGCCCGTCGGCTCCAACCGGCTCCAGGTGCGCGAGCAGCGGGTGTGGGACGACGCGCGCCCCGCGAACGGCGCGGCGGCCGAGCCGGCGGAGGCGCGGCCGTGAGGCGCGCCCGCCTGCTCGCCGCCGCGCTGGCGCTCCTCGCCGCCACCCCCGCCCTCGCCGCGAAGAAGCCCCTCGGGGCCGGCGAGCGCATCGACCTCAACCGCGCCAGCGTCTCGCAGCTCATGCGGCTCCCCGGGGTGGGCCGCAAGAAGGCGGAGGCCATCGCCGCACAGCGCGCCCGCGCGCCGTTCCAGCGGCTCGAGGACGTGCTGTCGGTGAAGGGCGTCTCGTCCGGCTGGCTGGAGAAGCAGCGCCCTCACCTCGCGGTGGGCGCTCCCCCCGCGAGCGAGAAGCTGGCGTCCGGGAAGGTGCCGGCCCCTCGCCGTCCTTGACGCCCCGGCGCGCGCCGCGCTACGGAGAGCCCTGCAGCACCCGCTCGGAGGAACAGGGAAGCCGGTCCAGGGCTCTCGAGCCCGATTCCGGCGCGGTCCCGCCACTGTAGCCGGGGAAGCACCTGCGGTTCGTCACCACTGCCGCGCGGACGCTCGCGCGGCGGGAAGGTGGCAGGTGCCGCGGTCGTCGGGAAGTCCCGCCGGCCGCACCCGGGAGCCAGGAGACCTCCCTTCGAGCCGGGCCGCGCATCTCGCGCGGCCCACGGTTTCCGCGTCCGAAGGAGACGCGCGAACTTGGCTCGATCCGTCCGCGCCTGCGCGCTCGCCGCGCACCTCCTCGCGATCGTCCCCGCCGCCGCGGCGGCGGGGGACGAGGGCGCGCGCGCGCCCACCTTCGGGGAGGAGCTGGAGGTGACGGGCGAGCGCCCCCGCACCGCCGCCGCCGACCCCACCGCCGCCTCCACCGTGGTCGAGGCCCACCGGTTCGAGGGCGAGGCGAAGAGCGTGGCCGAGCTCATCGCCACCGCGCCGGGCGTGGCGGTGAGCCAGTACGGCGGGCTGGGCCAGCTCACCACCGTGTCCCTGCGCGGCTCGAGCGCGGCCCAGGTCCAGGTCCTCCTCGACGGCCTGCCGCTCAACACCGCCGCGGGCGGCGGCGTGGACCTGGCGCGCATCCCGCGCGCCTGGATCGAGCGCATCGAGGTGGTGCGCGGGGCGGAGGGCGCGGTGTACGGCGCCGGGACCCTGGGCGGGGTCGTCAACATCGTCACCCGGCGCGCCGCCGCGGGCGCCTGGTCGGCCGAGGCCACCGCCGGCTCGTTCCGCACCTTCGCCGGCTCGGCGGACGGCGCGGTGGGTGGCGAGCGGTGGGGGCTCTTCGGCGCGGCCGCGGTCGAGGACACGAGCGGGCGCTTCGAATACCTGTTCGACCCGACCCCGGCCATGCCCGGCGATGCGCTCGAGCCGCGCCAGCGGGACCACGACGCCTCCTTCACGGCCGGCGGGCTCGCCAAGCTCTGGGCGACGGTGGGCGAGGGACGGCTCGACGCCGTGCTGCAGCTCTCGGGCGGCACCCGCGACCTGCCCGGCTCGCCGTACGCGCTCACGCCCCACGACGGCCAGCGCGACGCGCGCGCCGGGCTGGTGGCACACCTCGCGGAGCCGCTCGGCGAGGGCCTCGTGCTCGTGCTCGGCCTCGACGGCCGCGACGACCGCCTCACCGTGTGGCTCGACCCCTTCCCCACCGCGCGCCAGCGCGACCTCGCCGGCGAGGCCAGCGCCGAGCTGCGCTGGACCACCGGGCCGAGCGAGCTCGCGCTGCGGGCTGCGGGCGGCGGCGAGCGGCTCGAGGTGGAAGGTGGGCGCACGCACGCCTGGGGCACCGCCGCGCTCTCGGCCGCGGAGGAGCTCGCCCTCCTCGGCGGCCGGCTGCGGGTCGCGCCCGCGCTCCGCTTCGACGTCGTGGGGCCCTTCCAGGGCATCTCCGCCAAGCTCGGCGCCTCGCTCCGGGTCGCCGGACCGCTCTCGGTGCGCGCTGGCGCCGGCCGCTCCTTCCGCGCGCCCAGCTTCGCCGAGCTGTACCTCTCGCAGGGGCTCCTCTCGCCCAACCCCGGCCTCGTGCCCGAGACCTCCTGGTCGGCCGACGCCGGGCTCGCGCTCGACGGCCGGCTCGGCCTCGCGCGCGCCACGGTCTTCACGCAGCAGTACCAGGACCTCATCGTCTACGAGCCGGACTCGTTCCGGCGCTTCAAGCCGTTCAACGACGGGAAGGCGGCCGCGAACGGGCTCGAGCTCGAGGCGGCCTCCGCGCCGCGGGGCCCCGCCGCGCTGGCGCTCTCCGGCGCGTACACCCTCCTCGCCACCGAGACGCTCCGCGGCAGCGCGGCGGTGCTCGGCAAGGAGCTGCCACACCGCGCGCGCCACCGGCTCTACGCCCGGCTCGCCGGCGAGCGCGGGCCCGTCGCCGCCCACGCCGAGGCGCAGTGGGTCTCGGCGCAGTTCCAGGACCTCGCCAACTCGCCGGCGCTGCGCGTGCCGCCGGTGCTCACGCTCGGCGCGGGCGCCTCGATCCTGCTCACCCGACGCCCCGAGACGCGGCTCGCGCTCGAGGTGAGAAACCTTCTCGACGACCGCACGCTGCAGGACGGCTTCGGCAACCCCCTCCCGGGCCGCACGGTGACGCTCACCGTGCGCGTTTCCGGTGGAAAGGAATCACCATGAAGAGGACGCTTCTCCCGATGGCAGCCCTCCTCGCGCTCGCGGCCTGCAGCGGCTCGAAGGAGCTCACCTGCGCCGCCGATCAGGGCATCTGCGCGAACGCGTGCACCTCGCTCCTCACCGACGCCCAGAACTGCGGCGCCTGCGGCAAGACCTGCGGCGCAGGCCAGGGGTGCTCGGCCGGCGCCTGCGTGGACTGCGCCGCGAACCCGGCGGCCTGCACGGCCGAGGTGGCGGTGGCGTGCTTCGCCACGAACGACGTGCGGTTCGTCGGGCAGGACCTGACCCAGGTCGGACCGTCGCTCCCGGTGGGGAACGGCCCCAGCGCGTTCGCGCGCGTGGGCGGGACGTTCTACGTCGCGGACGACCTGTCGTCCGACGTGACGCCGTTCACCCTCGCCCCGCTCGCCGCCGGCTCCCCGGTGAACGTGACCTTCACCGGCTCGTACGGGGATCTCTCGAGCCTTTCCGAGCACGGCGGGCTGCTGTGGGCGTCGAACGACCAGGCGAGCACGCTCGTCGTCATCGACCCCAGCGCGGCGCGCGTCGTCGCCGAGGTGAAGCTCGCGCAGACGCAGGGGGAGCGGGTGAACCCGAAGGACATCGCGTTCGTCGGGACGAAGGCCTACCTCGCCATGTACGACGCCGGGGCGGTCGGCGTCCTCGACGTGTCGACCCCGACCTCGCCCAAGGTGCTGAAGCGGATCGACGTCGCGAAGTACGCCACGGCCCCCGCCACCGCCAGCCCCTCCCGCGTCGTCGTGGCCAGCGGCAAGGTTTACGTCACGCTCGCCGACATCCAGGACACCTCGTACGCCATGGTGGCTGGCGCCCACGGCAAGCTGGTGGAGATCGATCCCTCGACCGACGCGGTCGTGGGCGACACGGCGCTCGACCTCGGCCCGGACTGCCTGGACGCGGGCGCGCTCGTGCTCTCGGGCACGACGCTCTGGGTCGGCTGCGGCTACGACGACTTCGCGACCGGGGTCCACGGCGGCGGCCTCCTGCCGGTCGCGGTCGGCGGCGCGAAGCCCCAGCCCGGGGCGATCGTCAAGACGGCGAGCGCCATCTACGCCGTCACCCTTTGCGGCGGAAACGGGTACGCTGGCGCGACCGAGAGCGGGAAGGTGCTCCGGTTCGATGTCATGACGGGCGCCGTCACGGCCATCGCGGACGTTTGCCCGTTCAACGGCTACGCGACCGTGGCCGACGTCGCATGCGTTCGCTGACCGCACTCCTCGCGCTCACCGCGCTCCTCGCTCCCGCCGCCCCTCGCGCCGATCACGGCGCGGGCGCGGCGGCGGGTGGCGTGGAGTGGCTCGGCCCTCCCCCGCCGGCCGCCCCGCGGCGGGTGGTGTCGCTCGCGCCCTCGCTCACCGACACCGCCGTCGCGCTGGGCAAGGCCTCGCTCCTCGTCGGCGTCACCCGCTACGACGACGCGCCCGAGGTGAAGGCGCTGCCGCGGGTGGGCGGCTTCCTCGATCCCTCGCCCGAGGCGGTGCTGGGGCTCCGGCCGGACCTCGTCGTCTGGCTCACCGACGGCGGCGCCTACCCGGCGGTGCGGCGCATCGCCGGGCTGGGCGTGCCGGTGCTGGCGCTGCCGGTGGTGAGCGTGGCGGACGTGCTGGCGGCGTCGCGGGCGATGGGCCGCGCGCTCGGCGACGCGCCCGCCGGCGAGCGGCTGGCGCGCTCGCTCCAGGCCTCCATCGACGCCGCGCAGCGGCGCGCCGCGGCGGGGCCGCGGGTGCGGGTGCTGTTCGTGGTGGGGCGCGATCCGCTCGTCGTGGCCGGGCCGGGGAGCTACCCCGACGAGCTGCTCCGGCTATGCGGCGGCGAGAACGTCGTGAAGGACACCCGGCCCTGGCCGGTCTACCCGCTCGAGCGGGCGGTCGCCGACGCGCCGGCGCTGGTCGTCGACGGCGCGGTGCTCGAGCCGAAGGAGGGCCTGGCCAGGCTCGACACCATCCCGGCGGTGCACCGCGGGGCGGTCTACCGGCTGCGCGACGACGGCGCGCTCCGCCCGGGGCCGCGCCTCGCCGGCGCGCTCGAGGAGCTGTCGGCGGCGCTGCGCGCGGCGGGGGCGCGGTGACCGCGCGGCGCGTCGCGCTCGTCTGCGCGCTCGGCCTCGGCGCCGTCGCGGCGGCGGTCGCCCTCTCCTGCCTGCTCGGGCCGCAGCCGGTGGGGCTCGGCCGCGCGCTCGCCGGCGCCGAGCCCGACCGCTCCATCGTGCTGGGGCTGCGCCTCCCCCGCGCGCTCCTGGCCGCGGTGGTGGGCTGCGCCCTCGCCGCCGCGGGCACGGCGCTGCAGGCGCTCCTGCGCAACCCGCTCGCCGAACCCTTCGTGCTGGGCGTGTCGGGCGGGGCGGCGCTGGGCGGCACGCTGGTGCTCCTCGCCGCCTCGCTCGCCTCCCGCCTCCTCGCCCCGCTCGGCGACGCGCTCGGCTCGGCGCCGCCGGTGGCCGCGGGCGCCATCGCGGGGGCGGCGGCGGCGACGCTGCTCGTCTTCGCGCTCGGCCGCGTCGGCGGGCGGCTCCTGCCCGAGGCGGCGCTCCTCGTGGGCGTCGTCTTCAACGCCTTCGCGGCCGCCGTCATCACCCTGCTCAAGGTGCTCGTGCGCCCCGACGACGCGGCGCGCCTCCTCTACTGGCTCATGGGCGCCATCGGCTACGAGAGCCGGGGCACGCTCGCCCTGGGGGCCGCCTGCGTCGCGGCGGCGGTCGGCGCGCTGGCGCTCCTCTCCGGCCGGCTCAACCTGCTCGCGCTGGGCGACGACGAGGCGGCCAGCCTCGGCGTGCACGTGGGGCGCACCCGCGCCGCGGTGCTGCTCGCGGCGAGCGCCGCCACCGGCGCGGCGGTCGCCCTCTCGGGCATGGTCGGGTTCGTAGGGCTCATCGTGCCCCACGCCGCGCGCCGGGTGCTCGGGCCGGACCACCGGCTGCTGGTCCCCGCCACCGCGCTCTTCGGCGCGGCCTTCCTGGTGCTCGCCGACGCCCTGGCGCGGCTCGCCTTCCTGCCGCTCGGGACCGAGCCGCCGGTCGGCGCGCTGACGGCCTTCCTGGGGGGGCCGCTCTTCCTGTGGCTGCTGCGCCGCGCCGAGGGCGGCCGCCGGGGTTAGACTTCGCGCGTGGAGAGCCCTCCGTTCACCGTCCGTCGCGCCGTGGGGCGCGTGGCCGCGCTCTGCGCCGGCGCGCTGCTCCTCGCCGTCCTCGCCACCTGGGCGGTGCAGCGGGCGCGCCCCGGCCTGTTCCGCCCGGGCGCGGTCCGCTCGGCGCCGCTCCTCCTGCCGCGGATCGACGCGCACCAGCACCTCACGCCCGGCACCGTCGAGGTGGCGGTCCGCCTCGCCGAGCTGCACGGCATCGGCGCGCTGGTGAACCTCTCCGGCGGCGCCGAGGGCGGCGCGCTCGAGGCGCAGCTCGCGGCGGCGCGCCCATACGGCGAGCGGGTGGTCACCTTCATGAACCCCGACCCGCGCGGCTGCTGCGGGGAGGCGTGGGCGGTGCGCGAGGCGGCGCGGGCGGCGCGCGGGCAGGCGCTGGGCGCGCGCGGGCTCTCCGTCGAGATCGCGCCCGGCGTCGACCTGACCGCCGCCTCGGCGCGACCGCTCTTCGAGGCCTGCGCCGCGCTCGGGCTGCCGGTGGCGGTGAGCGCGATCGGCGCCCCGGACGCGGTCGCCGCGCTCGCGGCGCGCTACCCGCTCGTCACCTTCGTCGGCGAGCACTTCGCCGAGCGCTCCGAGGATCCGGCGGCGGTGCGCCGGCTCATGGACGAGCGGCCCAACCTGTGGATCGACGTGGCCGGCCGGGTCGAGGAGCTGGGGCAAGCCCCCGAGGCGGCGCGCGCCGCCATCCTGGCGCACCCCGATCGCGTCCTCTTCGGGACGGAGCTCCGCTACGTCGAGTCGGGCGGCTCGCGCGGGATCGTCCTCGGGGCCGGCGACCCCATCCTGCTCGACGACGAGCTGCTGGGCGGGCGGGAGCGCCGGATCTTCTTCGACGCCACCCTGCGCTTCCTCGAGACGCGGGACCCCGGCCTGCCCGATCCGATCCCCGGGCGCGACCTGCCCGGCCCGGCGGGCCTGGGCCTGCCGCGCGAGGTGCTGCACCGCGTCTACCACCAGAACGCCGAGCGCCTCCTGCGGCTCGGCGCGGTGCGGGTGCAAGGGTGACGGGCCCCGCCCCGCTGGAGCTGCCCACCGGCACGCTGGTGGAGGTGAAGGACGCGTCCTTCTCCTACGGCGCGCGCCCGGCGCTGGAGGGGGTGTCGTTCGCCGCCCAGGCCGGCGAGCTGATCGGACTCCTGGGCCCGAACGGCGCCGGCAAGAGCACGCTGGTGCGGCTCGTGGCGGGGCTCGCCGCGCCCTCGCGCGGCTCGGTGCGGCTGTGCGGGCTCGACCCGGCCACCGCGCCGCGCCGGGCGGTGGCCCGGGTGGCGGCGCTCGTCCCGCAGGAGCCGCGCGCCGGGTGGGCCTTCACCGTGCGCGAGTCGGTCATGATGGGCCGCGCCCCGCGGCAGGGGCTGCTCGGGCTGCCCTCGCGGCTCGACCTGGGCGCGGTGGAGGGGGCGCTCCAGGCGTGCGATCTCGCCGCGCTGGCGGACCGGCGCCTCGACGCGCTCTCCGGCGGCGAGCGGCGCCGCGTCTTCTTCGCGCGCGCGCTGGCGCAGGAGCCGCGGGTCCTGCTCCTCGACGAGCCGACCGCCTTCCTCGACCTCGCTCACCAGGTGGCGGCGATGCGCATGGCGGAGGTGGCCGCGCGCGCCGGCCTGTGCGTGATCGCCGTGCTGCACGACCTCAACCTGGCCGCCGCCTCCTGCGACCGGCTGGTGGTGCTCTCGCGCGGGCGGGTGGTGGCGGAGGGGCCGCCGGCCGCCGTCCTCACCGCCGAGCGCGTGCGCGAGGTGTGGGGGCTGCCGGTCTGGCGCGGCGTCCACGGCGAGACCGGCGCGCCGGTCGTCCTGCCCACCGTCACTGCATGAGGAAGAGCTTCAGCCCGGCGGCGAAGATCCGCTCGTCGGAGCGCTCGATGCACTGGCGGTAGGCGAGGTCGAGCGCGACGCCCGAGGTCGAGACCACGCCCGCGCCCACCGACCAGAAGCTGGCGTGGCGCGTGTCGTCGCGCACGTAGCCGCCGCGCAGCGGGACGAGGTCCGAGACCAGCACCTCGCCGCCGACCGCGAACAGGCTGGTGAGCGCCCCCGGGCCCCGGGCGTCGCCGCGCCAGTCCGCCGTGAGGTGGAAGGTGCGGTCGTCGCCGACCGCCGCGCCGGCCCCGTAGGCGCGCGGCTGCTCGCCGCGGTGGCCGGCGTCGAGCACGTTGTAGATCGCGCCGCCGAGCGAGAAGACGCTCGAGGGTTGCCAGAAGGCGGAGGCGTCGAAGTTGGCGGCGCGCATCTGATCCCGCCCCGGGCCGTCGAGCGACTGGTACTTCCCGGTCACGCCCAGGAAGAGCCGGTCGGCCAGGGGGAAGGCGAGCGGCAGGTGAAAGAGGTTCCCGATCCACGGTCCGGAGAGGACGCGGGTGTAGGCGAAGCCGGCGGCCACGGCCGCCTCCGAGTCCACCACCGAGCCTCCGAAGAGCTGGAGCGCGTTCGAGGCGCCGGTGCGATCGAGCAGCCACTGCGACTCGACCGCGTAGCGCCGGCGCGCGGCGAGCGCGGCGGCGTTGGCGAAGATCGAGTCGTTGCCGCCGGCGAGGCCCCGGTACGCGCCGAGGGCGAGGCCGCGCGCGCCCACCACGTCGGGGACGCCCATCGGCTCCGGCGGCGCGTCGCCGCGGGCGGGGGCGGCGGCCAGCACCGCGAGTAACCCAAGGAGAACAGGAGGATTCCGCACGAGCGCACGATACCGGCGCCGCACGACCCGGGCAAGGCGCGCGCCGCCGCGCGCCGGAGGCGTAGGATCGCGGCAGGCTCCGCGAGCGGGGCCGAGGCGGAGGTGCCCGATGCGCAAGCTGGAGCTGAGCCGGTACCGGAACACCCTCGCGGAGCAGCTCGCCGCGCTCGGCCGGCACGGCGCCGCCACCGCGCAGGAGCTGGCGGAGAGCGGCGACGAGCTCCCCGATCCGGCCGACCGCGCGACCCGCGAGACCGACCTCGAGGGCGAGCTGCGCATGCGCGACCGCGACCGGCGGCTGGCGGCCAAGATCCAGTCGGCGCTGGCCCGGATCGACGCCGGCACGTTCGGCACCTGCGTCGCCTGCGGCCAGCCCATCCCGGCGGAGCGGCTCCGCGCGCGCCCCGAGACGGACCTCTGCATCGACTGCAAGCGCGAGGCGGAGCGCGCGCCGCAGCGCGCGTAGCGGGCGGCGCGCCCAGCCCGGGTGCTCCCGCCGGGGCCGCGCGCCAGGACGCGGCGCCCCGGGCGGCGGTCTTCCGTACCGCTCGCGGGCGGGAGCGGCTAGATTTCGCCGCACCATGGCGCCCGCTCCCATCCGCAAGGCGGTCATCCCCGCAGCCGGCCTCGGCACCCGCTTCCTGCCCGCGACCAAGGCGGTGCCGAAGGAGCTGCTGCCGATCGTGGACACGCCCACGATCCAGTACATCGTGGCGGAGGCGGTGGCGGCCGGCGTGCGCGACGTCATCATCGTGAACGCGAAGGGGAAGGAGACCATCGTCGACCACTTCGACGTGGCGAAGGAGCTCGAGGCGCACCTCGCCAAGACCGGCAAGACGGCGCTGCGCGACGAGATCCGCAGCATCGCCAAGATGGCGAACGTGGTCTCCATCCGGCAGCAGGAGCCGCTCGGGCTGGGCCACGCGGTGCTGTGCGCGAAGGACCTCGTGGGCGACGAGCCGTTCGTGGTGATGCTGGGCGACGACATCATCGACGCGGCGGTGCCGGGGGCGAAGCAGCTGGCCGCCTGCTGGGCGCGGCACGGGCTCGGCACCATCGCGCTCATGGAGGTGCCGCGCGAGGAGACGCACCTCTACGGCATCGCCGCCGGGCAGCCGCTCGACGACCGCACGCTCCGCATCGAGCGGCTGGTCGAGAAGCCGAAGCGAGACCCGCCGTCGAACCTGGCGGTCATCGGCCGGTACGTCTTGCCGCCGCGCATCTTCGAGATCCTGGAGCGCGTGGAGCCCGGCGTGGGCGGCGAGCTCCAGCTCACCGACGCGCTGGCGGTGCTGGCCCGGGAGGAGGGGCTGCTCGGCTACCGCTTCGAGGGCGATCGCTACGACGCGGGCGACCGCTTCGGCTACCTCAAGGCGAACGTCGCCTTCGCGCTCAAGCGCCCCGACCTGCGCCAGCCGCTGCTCGCCTGGCTCCGCGAGGTGGTCCAGTGAGCCGCGCCGTCCGCGGATTCGCCGGCCGCGCCGCCGCGGCGGCGCTGGCGCTGGCGGTGGCGCTCCCCGCCGCCGCCTACCTGCCGCCCGCCTCCGCCATCCTGAAGCGGGCCGCGCAGCGGCGCGAGGAGCTGCACGTGGCCGCGCTCGAGGCGCGCGGCGCGATCGCCTTCTCGGGCGAGGCCGCCCAGCGCGTCGCGGCGGCGCTCGGCGTCCAGGCCCCGGCGGGCGAGCTCACCGTGCCCGCCGTCTTCACCCTGAAGGTGCCGGGCCGGTGCCGGCTCGAGCTCGCCCCCGAGCGCGTCCCGGCGGCCGACCGCCCCGCCGCGTCGCTGCGGGCCGGGCGCGTCCTCGGCCACCGCGGGCTGGAGGCGATGCCCGCGGCGCGCGCGCTCGTCGAGGGGCTGTGCGCGCTGCTCGCCGAGCGCACCGGCCCCGAGGCGGAGCATGCGCTGGCGCAGGGGCTCGCTTCGCGCGGGGTGGCGCTGTCCGAGGTGGCGCTGGGGCGGGTGGGCGGCCGCGTGGCGTGGGTGCTGGGCGGCCGCCCGCGGGAGGGGCGCCCTCAGGCCTGGATCGACAAGCAGAGCTACCAGCCGATCCGGCTCGTCGCCCCGCTGGGCGGCCCGACCCGCGACGTGCGCCTCCTGGACTTCGGCGCCCCGGTGGGCGGCGACGCCTTCCCGCGCGCGGTGGAGGTCTGGAGCGGCGCCGCGCTCGAGGCGCGCTTCACCCTCGAGAAGCTGTGGCTGAACCCCCGCCTGCCGGACGCGGTGTTCTGACCGGGCCGCCCGGCGCGCGCCGCCAGACGACCACCTGCGGCGGCCGCCAGAGGTAGGCGACCGGCAGGCTCGTCAGGTGCGCGAGCTTCGAGAGCGGCAGGAGCGCCACCAGCGCGAAGGCGTTCACGGCGTGGAGCTTCACCGCCGCCGGGAGCGGCGCCATGCGGTCCACCTGCGGTGAGAGCGTCGCCAGGGAGGCGAGCCAGGGCGCGGCGGTCTGCACGTACCACGCCCCGCCCCAGCGCAGCGTGAAGGCGACGTAGAGGCCGGTCGCGGCCTGCAGGAGGAGCAGCGCCAGCACCACCCAGTCCATGGCGCCGGTGCTGGCGCCGAGCCGGGAGCGGCGCACCAGCAGGAGCGCGATCCCGAGCACGGCCAGGCCGCCCAGCGCGAGCCCGCTCACCTCGAGCGCGAGGAGGCGCCCCGGCGCGCCGAGCAGGCGGCCCCACGCGCCGGGGAAGAGCGTGGCGCCGAGGTGCGCCAGCAGGATCGCCAGGATGGCGTAGTGCCACGGCACGGAGCCCCAGTACAGGGCCCGATCCTCCAGGAGCTGCGAGGAGCGCGCCGTCACCGTGTGACGCAGGGTCCGGTAGCGGTGGACGAGGCCACCCACGGCCAGCGCCACCGCGAGGTACGGGAAGATGCCGAAGAGGAACAGGTCGCTCACGTGGCCACCTCCTGCGCGGCGCGCGCCGCGTCGGCGCTCCCGCGGCCGAGCAGCGCGAGCAGCGCGAGCAGCGCCGCCAGCACCTCGCGGTACGGGTTCCGGGGCTCCTCGAGCGAGGCGATCATCTTCTCCAGCGCCGGGACGAGCCCGTCCCGCAGGAGCTCGTCCAGCGCCGGCGCGGGCGGCGCCTGCGCCGCGAAGCGGAGCACCTCGGCCACGTGATCCCCGAGCTCCTCCCGCGGCTGGAACCCGCCGGCGGCGAAGACCTCGGCCAGCTTGGCCAGGAACGGTCCGCGGATGGGCGAGTCCCCGAAGAGCTGGTGGCCGACGTACGGGGCGCACGCGGGCGCCAGGTCGAAGGTGGAGGTGTAGAGCTCCTCCAGCCAGGTGCCGTCGTGGGCCCCCACCGCGGCGGTGAACCGGGCGAGCGCGGTCCCGGCCTCGCCGCGGGCGCCGGCGAGCGCCTGCGCCCGCGCCGCCGCGGCGGCCACCTGGCCGCGCGGGTAGGAGAGGAGGTCCGCGAAGGCGGCGTACAGGTCGCGGCGGCGCGCGTCGGGCACGGTCCTCACCTCCCCACCGGCGGGCGGAGGAACCCGAAGCCGGCGGCGTACTGCCGCTGGGGATCGGCGGTCGGCTCGGTCTGCTCCTCGCGGGCGAGGCCGGGGATGACCACCCGCTCCGGCATGCTGGCGAGCGCCGTCAGCCGGTAGATCTCGTCCGCCTGCCGCGGGGTGAGCCCCGCCGCGGCGAGCGCCCCCGCGGCGGCGGCGGGCGGGAGGTCGCCCACCTGGGCGGCGCGGCGGTGCAGGCGGACCGCGATGAGCTTCCGGTAGGCGGCCTCGACCACCTCGGTGTTCCCGGCGCCGAACAGGCCGGCCAGGTAGCGCAGGGGCAGCCGCGCCCGCTCGAGCGAGGTGAAGAAGCCGCCGTCGCCCTCGGCCGGCCCCGCCAGCGCGGGCAGCAGCGGCGGGACGTAGAAGAGCATGGGGAGCGTCCTCCACTCCGCGTGCAGCGGGAGGGCCAGCCCCCACTCCTTCACGAAGCGCCACACCGGCGAGCGGCGCGCGGCCTCGAGGACCTGCTCGGAGACGCCCGACGCGCGGGCCTCCGCCGCCACCGCCGGATCGGCGGGGTCCAGGAGGACCTCGCGCTGCGCTTCGACCAGCTCGGCGTCCGGCCGCGACGCGGCCGCCGCCAGGCGGTCGGCGTCGTACAGGAGGACGCCCAGGTAGCGGATGCGGCCGACGCAGGTGTGGAAGCAGGCCGGCGCCTCGCCGACCTCGAGGCGCGGGTAGCAGAGGATGCACTTCTCCGACTTCCCGGTGGACCAGTTGTAATAGACCTTCTTGTACGGGCAGGCCGAGATGCACATGCGCCAGGAGCGGCACTTGTCCTGGGAGACGAGGACGACGCCGTCCTCGCCGCGCTTGTAGATCGCGCCCGAGGGGCACGCCGCCACGCAGGCCGGGTTGAGGCAGTGGTTGCAGATGCGCGGCAGGTAGAAGAAGGCGAGCCGCTCGACCTCGAAGAGCTGCTCCCGCTCGGCGGCGGTGAGGCGCGCCAGGCCGGGATCCTGCGCCGCGTAGACCGGCGAGCCGCCCAGGTCGTCGTCCCAGTTCGGCCCGCTCTCGATGTCGATGGGCCGCCCGTCGAGGAGCGAGATGGGGCGGGCGGTGGGCTGGTCGTCGCCGGCGGGGGCGTCGAAGAGGTCCTGGTAACGGTAGGTGAAGGGCTCGTAGTAGTCCTTCAGCACCGGCAGCGCGGGGTTGTGGAAGAGCCGCGCCAGGGTGGCGCCCGGGCCGCCCTGCCGCAGCGCCGGCCGCCCGCCCTCCACGGTCCAGCCGCCGCGGTACTTCTCCTGGTCCTCCCACAGCACCGGGTAGCCGGCCCCCGGCTTCGTCTCGACGTCGTTCCACCACGCGTACTCGACGCCGCGGCGGTCGGTCCACTGGTTCTTGCAGGCGACGCTGCAGGTGTGGCACCCGATGCACTTGTCGAGGTGGAACACCGACGAGATCTGCGCGCGGACGTTCATGGTGCCCTCGGCGTCGGCCGGCCCCTACCAGCGGGGCGCGCCCTCGAGCTTCGTGACCCGGACGAAGGTGTCGCGGTTGTTGCCCGTCGGGCCCCAGTAGTTGACCGCGTAGGTGAACTGGCCGTAGCCGCCCAGCATGAGGGTGGGCTTGAGGCGCACGCGGGTGAGGCTGTTGTGGCCGCCGCCCCGGCGGTTCCCGCGGGAGGGCGCCCGGGGCACGCCGACGGTGCGCTCCGGCGAGTGGTAGAGCAGGCACAGGCCGCGCGGGATGCGCGCGCTCACCACCGCCCGCGTCACCACCGCGCCGTTGTCGTTCACCGCCTCCACCCAGTCGTTGTCGGCGACGCCGATGCCCGCCGCGTCCTCGTCGTTCATCCACAGCGGGTGGATGCCGCGCGAGAGCGTGAGCATCCGCAGGTTGTCGCCGTAAGTGGAGTGGATGCCCCACTTCCCGTGCGGGGTGAGGTAGTTCAGCGTGACGGACGGGCGCCGGTCCGCCGTCGCGTCGAGGTCGCGCAGCACCGCCAGCTCGGGCTTGGCCTTGTAGGTGGGCAGCGCCTCGTCGAAGGCGAGGAAGCCGGGGTGGTCCAGGTAGAAGTGCTGCCGGCCGGTCAGCGTGCGCCAGGGGACGAGCCGCTCGACGTTGAGGCAGTAGGCGGAGTAGGTGCGGCCGCCGCCGGTGAGGCCGGTCCAGCACGGGCTGTCGAGGAGCCGGCGCGGCTGGCGCGCCAGGTCGGCGAAGGTGAGGCGCACGCCGCGCGTCTTCTCGGCCAGGTCCGCCAGCGGCAGGCCCACCTTCTCCTCCTCGGCCTTGAAGGCACGCCAGGCCGACTCGCCGTTGGTCTCCGGGGCGAGGTGCAGGATCGCGTCCGCCGCCTGCGCCGCCTTCTCCAGCGAGGGGTACCGCTCGCCGCCCCACTCCACGGTGGGCCGGTCGCGGACGAGCTCGTCGTAGAGGTCGGCGACCGGCCAGGTGAGGCCGTGCGCGGACAGGCCCGCCTTGCGAACCACCGGTCCGAGCGAGATGAAGCGGCGGTGGAGGTTCGGGTAGTCGCGCTCCACCACCGCCAGGCCCGGCATGGTCTTGCCCGGGACCGGCTCGCACTCGCCCTTCGCCCAGTCGCGGAGCTCGCGCTGCGCCAGCTCGGCCGGCGTGTCGTGCTGCAGGGGCGACAGGACGAGGTCGCGCACCGGCCGGGGCAGGTGCACGCGCGCGAGCTCGCTCACCTTCTCCGCCACCGCCTTGAAGATGTCCCAGTCGCTCCGCGCCTCCCAGCAGGGCGGCACGGCCGCCTGCAGCGGGTGGATGTAGGAGTGCATGTCGGTGGTGTTGAGGTCGTCCTTCTCGTACCAGGTGGCCGCCGGCAGGACGACGTCGGAGTAGAGCGCCGAGGTGTCCATCCGGAAGTTGAGGTCGACGATCAGGTCGAGCTTCCCGCGCGGCGCCTCCTCGCGCCAGACCGCCTCCTTCACCTCGCCGCGCGCGGCCTCGCCGGCGGCGATGGCGTCGTGGGTGCCGAGGTAGTGCCGCAGGAAGTACTCGTGCCCCTTGGCGCTCGCGAGGAGCGCGTTGCCGCGCCAGATGAACCACACCCGCGGCCAGCTCGAGGGCGCGTCCGGGTCCTCCACCGCGAAGCGGAGCTTCTTCTCGCGGAGCTGGCGCACCACCCAGTCGGCGATCTCCTGGTCGGTCCTCGCCCCCGCGGCCTCCGCCTGCCGCACCACCTCGAACGGGCTCCGGTCGAGCTGCGGGAAGAAGGGCAGCCAGCCCTGACGCACCGCACGCACCTGGTGGTCGAGGGTGTGGCCGGCGGTGAACCCGCCCGGCGCGCGCACCTGGTTCAGGTGCGAGAGGTCGGCGGCGCCCTCGTAGCGCCACTGGTCGCTGTGGACGTAGTGGAAGCTGGGCGCGTTCTGGAGCCGGGCGGGCTTCGCCCAGTCGAGCCCGAACGCCAGCGCCGCCCAGGGCGCCACCGGCGCGAGCTTCTCCTGGCCCACGTAGTGGTTGAGCCCGCCGCCGTTCCGCCCCACGCAGCCGCACAGCACGAGCCCGGTGATGGCGGCGCGGTAGGCGAGGTCGGCGTGGTACCACTGGTTCACGCCGGCGCCGATGATGACGCTGCACTTTCCGTTCGTGCGCTCGGCGGTGGTGGCCCACTCGCGGGCGAACTTGATGACGTCCTTCCGGTCGACCCCGGTGTAGCGCTCCTGCCAGGCCGGGGTGTAGGCCGCCTCGGCGTCGTCGTAGTCCTTCGCGTACTCGCCGCCGAGCCCGCGCGAGACGCCGTGCCGGGCGAAGAGGAGGTCGTAGACGGTGGCGACCGCCACCCGCCCGCGCGCCGTCTCGACGTGGCGGACCGGGACCTCGCGGTGCGCGACCTTGCCCTCGGCGTGCTCGGCGAAGGCGACCCGGTAGCGCGCGTCGTGGGCGCCCAGGAAGGAGAGGCGCGGGGCGAGCGCGGCGCCGTCGGAGCCGTCCTTCAGCTCCAGGTTCCAGCGCCCCTTGGCGTGCTGCCAGCGGAAGCCGAGCGTCCCCTGCGGCATCCGCGGCGCGTCCGAGGCCTCGTCCCAGAGGAGGAACTTGAAGTCGCCGTGCTCCTCGCCGGCGTAGCGCGCGAGCTGGCTCGCCGGGAGCATCCGGCCCGGCACCCACGCCTCGCCCTCCCGCTCGAGCTCCACCAGGAACGGCGCGTCGCTGTACCGGCCGACGTAGTCGGCGAAGAACGGGACCTGCCGGTCGGCGTGGAACTCCTTCAGGATGACGTGGTCCACCGCCAGCCAGAAGGCGCCGTCCTGGCCGGCGTGGAGCGGCACCCACCAGTCGGCGTACTTGGCCGAGGTGCTGAAGTCGGGCGAGAGCACCACGAACTTGGCGCCGTCGTGGCGCGCCTCGGCCACGAAGTGCACGTCGGGCGTCCGCGTCATGGAGACGTTGGAGCCCATGGAGACGATGTACTTGGAGTGATACCAGTCGGCGCTCTCGGCGACGTCCGTCTGCTCCCCCCACACCTCGGGCGAGGCGTTGGGCAGGTCGCAGTACCAGTCGTAGAAGGAGAGGTTCACGCCCCCGAGGAGCTGCAGGAAGCGCGACCCGGCCGCGAAGGAGAGCATCGACATGGCCGGGATGGGCGAGAAGCCGATGATGCGGTCGGGGCCGTGCCGCTTCAGCGTGTGGACCGTGGAGGCCGCCACCAGCTCGAGCGCCTCCTCCCAGGTGGTGCGCCGCAGCCCGCCCTTTCCGCGCGCCTCCTGGTAGCGCCGCCGGGACGCCGGGTCGTCCACGATGGAGGCCCAGGCGGCGACCGGATCGGCGTGCTCGGCCCGCGCCGCGCGCCAGAGGTCCATGAGCGCGCCGCGCAGGTACGGGTGCTTCACGCGCAGGGGGCTGTAGAGGTACCAGGAGGCGGAGATGCCGCGCTGGCAGCCGCGCGGCTCGTAGCCCGGCACGTCGCAGGAGATGCGCGGGTAGTCGAGCGCCTGCGTCTCGAGGGCGACCACCCCGTTCTTCACGTGGATGTTCCAGGAGCAGCCGCCGGTGCAGTTCACGCCGTGCGTGCTCCGCACCACCTTGTCGTGCTGGTGGCGGTTCCGGTACAGGTCCTCCCACGCGCGCTCGCGCGGGCTGACGAGGTCCTGGATCCAGCTCATGGCGCGCCTCCGTGCCGGCGGCGCGCTCCGGCGAGCAGCTGCGAGTGGATCGAGCCGCCCCGGCGGCGCGCCAGGCCGAGCCCGAGGAGAGCGAGCGCCGTCAGGAGGGCCGCCCACGCCGCGAGGGGCCCACCGCCGGGCGCGGGCTTTCCGGCCGCGTCGAGCAGGAACACCGCGAGCTGCCGGCGCTCCCCCTCGGTCAGCGCCCGCCCGGCGTAGAGCGGCGCCATGGTCGGGAAGGGCAGGTCCTGCAGGAGCCCGTCCACGGCCTCCCGCGGCATGCCGTCGAAGCTGCGCGTCAGCTCCGGGCCGAGCGCGGCGGCGAACGCGGCGCCCTGGCCGCCGATGGCGTGACAGGCGCCGCAGGGTGGCCCCCCCGCCGCGAGGCGCTGGGCGCCGATGAAGAGCCGCCGGCCCGGCCCGGGATCTCCGGCAGGAGGCTCGACCGCCAGGGCCGGCGCCGCGGCGAGCAGCGCGGCGCAGGCGGTGAGGGTTCGCCCGGCGCTCCCGAGCATGAAGGGCCTCCTTCGCGGCGCCGCGCTCGACGGACGGTGCGCGGTGGGTCCGCTCGGCCATGCTAGCCGTTTCGGGCGGGCGGCAAGCGACCCACTTGTAGCGTAGGCACTAATCGTGAATGCCATCGCCCCGGCGCACGCCCCGCTGGGCCGCTTTCGAAGGCGGGCGGCCCGGTCTACGCTCGGGAGGACCCGCAGGTCCGGACGCGCGTGAGCCCGCCTCCCCCCAGCGCTCTCCCGGAGCGACCTCCGCCCATGCCCGAGGCAGCCCCCACCACGCTGCGCCGGGCCGTCGAGGGCCTCCACCCCTCGTACTTCGCCCTGGTGATGGCGACCGGCATCGTCGCCATCGCGTTGCACCTGCAGGGCGCGCGGCCGCTCGCGCTCGCGCTCGGCGCCGTCGCCGCCGCCGCGTACCTCGCCCTGGCGCTCCTCACCCTGGCGCGGATCGCCCTCTACCCGCGCGCCGTCCTCCTCGATCTCGCCCACCACGGCCGCGCGGTCGGGTTCTTCACCACCGTCGCCGCGACGGGCGTGCTGGGGGCCGACCTCGTCGTCCTCGCCGGCCGGCGCAGCCTGGCGCTGGCGCTGTGGTGGCTGGCCGCCGTCCTGTGGCTCGGGCTCACCTACGCCGTGTTCACGGCGCTCACCGTCAAGGAGCGCAAGCCCACCCTCGCCGAGGGCATCCACGGCGGGTGGCTCTTGGCGGTCGTCGCCACCCAGGCGGTGGCGAACCTCGGCGCGCTGCTCCTGCCCGCCCTCGGCGGGCGGGCGGAGGCGATGTCCTTCGCGTCGGTGACGGTGTGGTTGGCGGGCGGGATGCTCTACGTGTGGATCATCTCCCTCATCTTCTACCGCTACACGTTCTTCACGCTCCAGCCGTCGGACCTCATGCCGCCCTACTGGATCAACATGGGCGCCATGGCCATCTCCACCCTGGCCGGCGCGACCCTGCTCCTCGGCGAGGCGCGGCAGCCGCTCGTCCACGCGCTGCTCCCGTTCGTGCGGGGGACCACCCTGCTCTGCTGGGCCACCGCCACCTGGTGGATCCCGATGCTGCTCGTCCTGGGCGCCTGGCGGCACGTCTACCGGCGCTACCCGCTCGCCTACGACCCGCTCTACTGGGGCGCCGTCTTCCCGCTCGGCATGTACTCGGTCTGCACCCAGCGCCTCGCCCAGGCGATGGGCTTGCCGTTCCTGCTGCCGGTCGCCCGCGCCTTCGCCTGGATCGCGCTCGCGGCCTGGTGCGCCGCGTTCGCCGGGCTGCTGCGGACCCTCGGCGCGGGGGCCGCGCGGCTCGGCCGACCGCGGGCGGGTACGTGAGGAGCGGGCCCGGCGGCGGACGCTGGTAGACTCGCCCCGATGCTGGTCCAGGTGGCGGTGGCGGCCGCGGTGCGCGGCACCTTCACGTACAGCGTACCCCCGGAGCTCGAGGCGCAGGTGGCGCCGGGCGCCCGCGTGGCGGTGCCGTTCGGGAAGAGCCCGCGCGCCACCGGCTACGTGCTCGGCTTCGCCGAGGCGGCGCCCCCCGGCGTCGCGCTGCGCGCGGTCGCGGCGGTGCTGGACGCCTTTCCGCTCTTCACGCCCGACCTCCTCGCGCTGGTGCGCTGGGCGGAGGGGTACTACCTGTGCCCGCCGGGCGAGCTCTACCGGGCGGCGCTCCCCCCGGGCCTCAACGCACGGGCCGGCGCCGCCGCCCCGCGTCGCCGCGCCGTCGAGTTCGCCTCACCCGCCGCCGGCGCGGCCGAGGCGCTCCCCGGGCTCGCCCGCCGCGCGCGCGCCCAGCACGCGGTGCTCGACTACCTCCTGGCGCGCGGCCGCATCCCGGTGGAGGAGCTGCGCGCCGCCTTCCCCGCCGGCCGGACCCCGCTCGCCGCCCTCCGGGACAAGGGCCTGGCGGTGATCGAGAGCGAGGCCGTCGTGCCGGACGGCGCGCTCCTCGCCAGCCAGGTGGCCCCGCCGCCGCTCACCGCCGACCAGGCCGCCGCGCTCGAGGCCGTCGCGGCCGCGCTCGACGCGCGCGCCTTCGCCCCCTTCCTGCTCCACGGCGTCACCGGCTCGGGCAAGACCGAGGTGTACCTGCGCGCCATCGCCCGCGCACTCGAGGCCGGGCGCGGGGCGCTGGTGCTGGTGCCGGAGATCGCCCTCACCCCGCAGCTGGCGGGCCGCTTCCGCGCCCGCTTCGGGGAGGCGGTGGCCCTCCTCCACAGCGGGCTCTCCGACGGCGAGCGGCACGCCGAGTGGCTGCGGCTGCGCCAGGGCGAGGCGCGCGTCTGCGTCGGCGTCCGGAGCGCCGTCTTCGCGCCGGTGCAGGACCTCGCCGTCGTGGTGGTGGACGAGGAGCACGATCCGTCCTTCAAGCAGGAGGACGGCCCCGCCTACCAGGCGCGCGACCTGGCCGTGGTGCGCGCCAAGCAGGCCGGGGCGGTGTGCCTGCTCGGCTCGGCCACCCCGTCGCTCGAGTCGCTGGAGAACGCGCGGCGCGGCCGGTACCGGCTGCTCGAGCTGCCGCGCCGCATCGACGACCGCCCGCTGCCGGCGGTCGAGATCGTGGACCTCACGAAGCTGCGCCGCGGCGGGCGGCCGGCGGGGCTCCTCTCCGCGCCGCTGGCGGAGGCGCTGCAGGCGACGCTCGCGGCCTCGCAGCAGGCCATCCTCTTCCTCAACCGGCGCGGGTTCCAGACGCTGGTGGTGTGCGAGGACTGCGGGCGGGAGGAGCGCTGCCCGCACTGCTCGGTCTCGCTCACCTACCACCGGCGGCGCGGGCTCCTCCTCTGCCACTACTGCGGCGCACAGGAGAAGGTGACGCCGGTGTGCCCCGCCTGCGGCGGCCCGCGCCGGGGCATCGGGGTCGGCACCGAGCAGGTCGAGGCGGCCGTGCGCGAGCTCCTGCCCGCGGCGCGGGTGGGGCGGCTCGACCGCGACGCGGTGGGCTCGGCCGACGACGTGGCGGCGGTGCTGGCGCGCTTCGCCAACCGCGAGCTGGACGTGCTCGTCGGCACGCAGATGGTGACGAAGGGGCATGACTTCCCCGGGGTCACGCTGGTCGGCGTGGTGCTCGCCGACACCGCCCTGGCGCTCCCCGACTTCCGCGCCGCCGAGCGGACGTTCCAGCTCCTCACCCAGGTGGCGGGGCGCGCCGGCCGGGGCGCCGAGCCGGGGCGGGTCCTGGTCCAGACCTGGAGCGCCGCCTCGCCCGCCATCGACTGCGCGCGCGGGCACGACTACGCCCGCTTCGCCGAGGGGGAGCTCTCGGCGCGGCGCGCGCTGGGGTGGCCGCCCTTCTCCCGGCTCCTGGCGGTGCGGGTGGAGGGCAGCGAGGAGGGGGCGCGCGCCTGCGCCGCCGCGCTGGCGGAGGCGGCGCGGCCGGCGCTCCACGGGGCGGGCGGGGTCTCGCTGCTCGGGCCCGCGCCGGCGGCGCTGGAGCGGCTGCGCGGGAAGAGCCGCTGGCACCTCCTGTTCCGGGCGGCGACGGCCGAGCCGCTGCGGCGCGTGCACGCGCTGCTGGCGCCGCTCGGCCGCCGGCCACCGGGCGGCGCGGCGGTGCGGTTCGACGTCGATCCTTACTCGATGCTGTAGGTGCGGCGCGCTCATCCGGCGGCGCGGCGCGTGTGGCACAATCGGCGCCGTGCCGCGGATCCTGCTCGTCGACGACGACCTCGCCGAGATCGCGGCCGTGAAGCGCGCGCTGGCCGGCGCGGGGCACCAGACGGTGCTCGCGACCAACGCGAGCGACGCGCTGGCCGCCGTGGCCGGCGGCGCGGCGGACGCGGCGCTCGTCGCGCCCGAGTGCGACGGCGGCGAGGGGGCGGCGGTCCTGCGCGCGATGGCGGCGCGGGGGACGCCGGCGGCGGCGCTGCCGCGGCCGCTCGACGCGAGGGCCGCGGTGGAGGTCGCGAGCGCGCTCGCGGCGAGCCCGCGGCGGCCCCGCGCGCCGGCCCCGTCCCCTTCGGCCGCTGGGACGAGGGAACCGCCCTCGACGAGCGGGAGCGGGAGCCCGACCGCGACCGCGACCAGGACCGCGGCCCCGAGCCCTGCCCCGACCGCGAATCGCCCCCCCGCCTTCGACACCTCGAGCTCGGCCAGCGCCGAGGCGGTGGAGCTGCGGCAGGCCGAGCGCGAGCTGTGGTGGAAGCAGGAGCAGCGGTCGCTCGTCGCGGCGGCCACCCCGGCGGCACCCGCTCCCTCCTCTCCACCGCCCGCCGCGCCGCCGCGCCGCCGGCCGCTCGACCGCGGGTGGGTGGAGGAGATGCTCCGCCAGGCGGAGCAGGCGGACTACTTCGACCTCGTCGGGCTGCCGCCGGACTGCAGCCGGGAGGACGTGCTGCAGGCGGCCGGCCGGCTGCTCGAGGAGCTGGCGCCCGAGCGCGTCCCCCCCTCCGACGCCATCCTGCTCGACAAGGTGGAGGAGATCCGGCGCGTCCTGGCCGAGGCGCGCGACGTGCTCGCGGACGACCCGCTGCGCGAGGCCTACCGGCGCGCGCTGGGGCGGTAGCGGCCGGAGCCGCAGGAGGGCTGTCGCCCAGCCTCCGCGTGTGGCGAAGGCCCGCCGATTTTGTTAGACAGAATCACTCCATGATTCGCGAAATCATCATCTGGCCCGATCCCGTCCTGAAGCAGGTCGCGAAGCCGGTGGACGGCGTGGACGACACCATCCGCCGCCTCCTCGACGACATGGCCGAGACCATGTACGCCGCCGACGGCGTCGGCCTGGCCGCGCCCCAGATCGCGGTCGGGAAGCGCTGCATCGTCATCGACGCCTCGCCCCGGCAGGAGGGGCAGAAGCTCATCCACCTCGTGAACCCCCAGATCGTGAAGACGGAGGGGGTCACCACCTACAACGAGGGCTGCCTCTCCATCCCCGGCGAGGCCGAGGAGGTGGAGCGGGCCGCCAAGGTGTGGGTGCGGGCGCTCGACTACGCCGGCAAGCCCTACGAGCTCGAGTGCGAGGGGCTGCTCGCCATCGCCGTGCAGCACGAGCACGACCACCTCGAGGGGACGCTCTTCGTCGACCACCTGTCGAGCCTCAAGCGCGAGCTCATCCGCCGGCGCATGAAGAAGCTCAAGCAGGAGCGCGCCGCCGAGCAGGCCGACCAGATCCGCTCGGCCTCGCGCCACGAGAGCGCGCTGTAGCGACCCCCACCTTCGGGCACAGATCCGCGAGCACGCAGCGCTCGCACGCGGGGCTCCGCGCCCTGCAGGTGCGGCGGCCGTGCCAGACGAAGAGCTGGTGGGCGCGCCCCCAGCGCTCGCGCGGGAGGAGCAGCGTCAGCCGGTCCTCCACCTTCCCCGGGTCCCGCTCCCGCGTGAAGCCGAGCCGCCGCGCCACCCGGCCGACGTGGGTGTCGACCGGGAACGCCTCGCCGGCGCCGAGGTGCACGAGCACCACCCCCGCCGTCTTGCGGCCGACGCCCGGCAGCGCCTCCAGCGCGGCGCGGTCGCGCGGCACGCGCCCGCCGTGCGAAGCCTGGAGGGCGCGCATCGCGCCGACGATCGCCTTCGCCTTGGCGCGAAAGAGGCCCAGCGTGCGGATGAAGGGCCACAGCGCCTCGGGCTCGACCCGCGCGTAGGCGGCGGCGTCCGGGAAGCGCGCGAAGAGCGCCGGCGAGACGAGGTTCACGCGGGCGTCGGTGCTCTGCGCCGACAGGATGACCGAGACGAGGAGCTGGAGGTCGTCCTGGAACTCGAGCGCGATGCGCGCCTCGGGCATGGCCCGCTCCAGCCGGTCCACCACCTCGCCCGCCCGCGCGCGCTCGCGCTCGGGCGGCCGCCGCGCCGCTCGCCTCGTCATCGCGGGGCGCATGCTAGCATCCGCGGCCCGTCCGCTCTCGCCCTGGAGGCGCCATGCGCCCGATCGACCTGCGCTCCGACACCGTCACCCGCCCCACCCCCGGCATGCGCGAGGCCATGGCCCGCGCCGAGGTGGGCGACGACGTCTACGGCGAGGACCCCACCGTCCGCCGGCTGGAGGAGCGGGTGGCGGAGCTCTTCGGCAAGGAGGCCGCCCTCCTCGTCGCGAGCGGCACCATGGCGAACCAGGTGGCGCTGGGCGTGCTGGCGCGCGGCGGCGACGAGGTCATCTGCGAGGCGGGCGCGCACTGCTTCGCGTTCGAGGGCGGCGCCCTCTCGGCGCTGTGGGGCATCCAGGCGCGCACGCTCGCCGGCGAGCGCGGCGTGCTCGACCCGGCCGCGGTCGAGGCCGCCATCCGGCCGGACGACCCGCACTACCCGCGCACGCGGGCGGTCGCCATCGAGAACACCCACAACCGCGGCGGGGGCAAGGTGTGGCCGCTCCAGGCGGTGCGGGCGGTGGGCGAGGTCGCGGCGCGGCGCGGGCTCGCGCTCTACATGGACGGCGCGCGGCTCATGAACGCGGTGGTGGCGAGCGGCACGCCCGCCCGCGACTACGCCGCGCCCGCCACCCTGGCCTCGCTCTGCCTGTCGAAGGGGCTGGGCGCGCCGGTCGGCTCGGTGCTGGCCGGCCCGCGCGACCTCGTCCAGGAGGCGCGGCGGCTGCGCAAGCGGCTCGGCGGCGGCATGCGGCAGGCCGGCATCCTCGCCGCGGCGGGGCTGTACGCGCTCGACCACCACGTCGCGCGGCTCGCCGAGGACCACGCGAACGCCGCCCGGCTCGGGGCGCTGCTGTCGCAGCTGCCGGGCGCACGGCTCCAGTTCCCGGTCGAGACGAACCTCCTCTTCGTGGCCTTCGACGGGCGGCGCGCGGCCGAGCTCGCGCCGCGGCTCCGCGAGGCGGGCGTGCTGTGCAACCCGGAGGGCTCCCGGCCCGACCTGCTGCGGTTCGTCACGCACCTCGACGTCGGCGCCTCCGACATCGAGGAGGCCGCGCGCAGGATCGCCGCCGCTGTCGGAGCGTGACCCACGGCGGCGCGTCCCACGGGCAGGGGGGCCGCGGAGATCGGTCGACGCTGCGTGCTAGGCTTCGAGCGGTCGGATGCGCCGCGCCCTCCCCACGCTCCTGCTGCTCGCGGCCTGCGCGACCGCGCCGGCGAAGCTGGCCTGGGACGCGACCGAAGGAGGCGAGCCCTACGGGCCGACCGCGCGGCTGAAAGCGATCCGCGGCGCGAGCCTGATCGCGACCGGCCAGGCGATCGCGAACCCGACCTCGACCTCGACCTCGACCTCGACCGCGACCGCGACCGCGAGTTTCGCCGCGACCGCGAGCTCGACCGCCACCGCGACGGCGGGTCCGACCGCGACGCTGGCAGCGGCGCCGTCCCTGACGGCCGCGGGCCCAGGGTTCAGCGACGAGCAGCTCCTGGCGGTGGATCCGGACGAGCCGCCGCTGCCGCCGGTCGCGAACCCGGCGCCGGAGCGGACCGCGGCCGAGCCGCCGGCGGGCCCTCCCATCGACGCGGCGCTGCTGCGCTTCGCGGCGGACGCGCGCGCCCGCCGGTCGGAGCTGCCGCGGGCCGCGGCCTTCCCGCCCGCGGTCGCCGCCGCCTGGGACGACCTGGCGCTCGAGGTCGAGCGGTACCTCGCCCGGCCCATGCCGCAGACCCCGCTCGCCGAGCTGGTGCGGGCGCGGGTGGCGCTCGAGGCCGAGCTCGACTTCGACCGGCGCCGCTTCGGCGCGCCCTCGCCCGAGCTCTCGGCGCACCTGCGCGCGCAGCTCGCGCGGCTTGGCCAGCGCGCCGAGGCGGCGCGCGCGCTCGGGCAGTCGCTCTTCGCGGTGACGCGCCCGCCGGTGCTGCGCTGGCCCATCGCCGACGCGGGCCTCTCCTCCGGCTTCGGCCCGCGGCTGCACCCGATCGACCACATCCGGCGCATGCACTGGGGCATCGACCTCGCCTCGGCCACCGGCCGGGTGGTGTCCTCGGCGGCGCGCGGCTTCGTCGTCCGGGCCGGCTTCACGCCGGGGTACGGGCTCGCGGTCGAGGTCCGCCACGACGGCGAGCTGACGAGCCGCTACGGCCACCTCTCGCGCCTGCTGTGCGGGGCGGGCGACCGGCTGGACGCAGGGCAGCCCATCGGGCTCGTGGGGGCGACCGGCCGCGCGACCGGCCCGCACCTCCACTTCGAGGTGTGGCGGGGCGGCCGGGCGGAGGACCCGCTGGCCCTGCTCGGCGCGCGGATGAGCGGCAGCGCCGGCGGTCTGTGATCGCTCTCCCGGGCGGCGCGCCCGGCGCCCATGTAGGACATGGTCACCCAGCTCGCGCCGGGGCCGATGCCCCTCGACAAAGCGGGGCGCGCATGACAGCCTCCGCTCGCGACGACCTGGGATGGTCACGACATGCAGATCAACTTGCGCAAAGCCATGTTCGTGCTGCCGAATCTGTTCACGTGCAGCTCGATCTTCCTCGGCTTCTACGCGATGACGCTGTGCGCCGGAGAGGCCTCTCCGGCGCAGCTCAACCAGGCCGCCCTCGCCATCTTCTTCGCCATCTTCTTCGACGCCTTCGACGGGCGCGTGGCGCGGATGACGAAGACCCAGTCCGAGTTCGGCGTCGAGCTCGACAGCCTGGCCGACGTGGTCTCGTTCGGCGCGGCCCCGGCCCTCCTCGTCTACAAGTGGGCGCTCGCGCCGCTCGGCTTCGCCGGCTTCTTCCTCTCGTTCGCCTTCGCCACCTGCGGCGCCCTGCGGCTCGCCCGCTTCAACGTCCTCGCCCACCGCGGCGAGAAGGGGAGCTCGCGGTTCTTCGTCGGGCTCCCCATCCCGCTCGCCGCGGGCACCCTCGTCTCGATCGTCATCGCCCACTACCGCGCCTACGGCTCCATCGGCGACACCGCCACCCGCGTCTTCATCGCCGGGGTGGTCGGGCTGCTGTCGTTCCTCATGGTGTCGACCGTCCGGTACCGCACGTTCAAGGACGTCCACCTCTCGCGCAAGAGCCTGGCCGTCTTCGCGCTCATGTGCGCGGGCGGGCTCGCGGTCGGCATCGCCACCCGCGCCTCCTTCGTGATGGTCGTCTACATGGGCGCGTACATCGTCATGGGCCTCGCCGAGTGGATCATCTCGCGCGGCCGGCCCGAGCCGGCCGTGGCGGCGCTGCCGCCAGCGGTGCGGGCGCAGCTCGAGGCCGATCCGGCGCTCGAGCCGGACGACGACGACGTGGAGGCGAAGGACGAGGGCGACGAGTACATTTGAGAACCTTGCCCGACCTCGCCCCCACCCCCGCAGCGCCGCCGCGGCCTCAGCTGAAGAAGGGAACCCCCGACGGCCCGCCTGGCCCGTGGGTGCTGCTCGCCGCCTGGGGCCCCTGCGGCTACGTCCCGCTCGCCCCCGGCACGGCCGGCACGCTCGGCGCCATCCCGCTGTTCTGGGCGCTGCGCGGCCTGCCGCTCGGGCTCTACCTCCTCACCACCGTCGCGCTCACCGCGCTCGCCTCGTACGCGGCGGCCATCGCCGGGCGTTACTGGAAGGTGGTCGACGCCTCGCCCATCGTGATCGACGAGGTGGTGGGCTACCTCGTCACCCTGGCGCTCTTCCCGCGGTCCTGGCAGTGGGCGCTGGCGGGCTTCGTCCTGTTCCGGATCTTCGACGTGGTGAAGCCGTGGCCGGCGCGCTACTTCGACCGGCAGGTGAAGAACGGCTTCGGGGTGGTGATGGACGACGTCTTCGCGGGGGTGTGGGCCCTCGCGGTCCTGCTCGCCGCGCGCCTGGTCCTGCAGGCGGCGTTCGGATGCGGCGGCGGGGCCTTCTACTGCGCGGAGCTCGCGCGGTGAGCCTCCACGTCGAGATCCTCTCCACCGGGGACGAGCTCCTCACCGGGCAGATCGTCGACACGAACAGCGCCTGGCTCATGGACCGGCTGTGGGACCTCGGCGTGATGGTCCGGCGCAAGACGCTCGTCGGCGACGACCGCCAGGACCTCGCCGCCGCCCTGGCGGAGACGACGGCCCGCGCCGAGGTGGTCGTGATGAGCGGCGGGCTCGGGCCCACCGAGGACGACCTCACCGCGGAGTGCGTGGCGGCGGCGATGGGCGTGCCGCTCGAGCTGGACGAGGCCTCGCTGGCGGCGATCCGCGCCCGCTTCGAGAAGCTCGGGCGCACCATGACGCCCAACAACGCCAAGCAGGCGCGCTTCCCGCGCGGCGCCACCATCCTGCCCAACCAGCTCGGGACCGCGCCGGGCTTCCGGGTCGCGCTCGGACGCGCGGAGCTCTTCTGCCTGCCCGGCGTGCCGGTCGAGTACCGCGGCCTGTGCGACGAGGCGGTGCTGCCCCGCCTGGCGGCGAGGGCGGGCGCGGTGCCGGCGGCGCGCCTGGTGAAGCTCATCGGCGTCCCCGAGTCGCACGCCGACCAGGCGATGCGGCCGGTGATGGACGCCCCCGAGCACCGCGGCGTCCGCTTCGGCTACCGCGCTCACTGGCCCGAGATCCACGTGAAGTGGAGCGTGCCCGGGCCGGACGCCGAGGCGCACGCCGAGCGCATCCTGGGCGAGGTGCGCCGGATCTTCGGCGACGCCATCTTCGCCGAGGGCAAGGACGACCTGGCGCCGGTGGTGGTGGCGCGCCTGGCGGCCCGGGGCGAGACGCTGGCGCTCGCGGAGAGCTGCACCGGCGGCCTCGTGGCCGAGCTGGTGACGAGCGTCCCCGGCGCGTCCGACGTCTTCCCGCTGGGCGTGGTGACGTACGCCAACGCGGCGAAGACGGCGCTCCTGGGCGTCGGCGCCGACCTGCTCGCCGCGCACGGCGCCGTCTCCGAGCCGGTGGCGCGGGCCATGGCCGAGGGGGCGCGCGACCGGGCCGGCACCACCTGGGCGGCCGCCCTCACCGGCATCGCCGGGCCGGGCGGCGGCACGCCCGAGAAGCCGGTCGGCACCGTCCACCTGGCCATCGCCGGCCCGACCGGCACCCAGACCTGGGCGCGGCGCTTCCCGGGCGATCGCGACCGCGTCCGCAAGACGAGCGCCTACGACGTGCTGAACCAGCTCCGGCTGCTGCTGCGCGACCGGTGAGGCGCCGCGCCTCCGCGCGGCCGTGAGCGGACGTTGACGCCCACCCGGGCTTCGATCCGCGCCGGGCGCCGCGCTAACGGTGCTCGCCGGAGGTCACCTCATGGCGAACCCGAACCCCGTCCCGCAGGGCATGCACACCGTCACCCCGAGCTTGACCATCCAGGGCTGCGCGGCGGCGCTCGACTTCTACAAGCGCGCGCTCGGCGCCGAGGAGGTCATGCGCATGCCGTCGCCGGACGGGAAGAGCGTCTGGCACGCGGAGCTCCGCGTGGGCGACTCGATGATCTTCGCGGGCGACGAGATGCCGGGCGGCCCCTTCCGCGCGCCGTCGGCCGCGCACCCCTCGCCGGCGAGCCTGTGGCTCTACGTGCCCGACTGCGACGCCGCCTTCCGCCGCGCGGTGGACGCCGGCGCCAAGGCCGTCATGCCCCCGGAGGACATGTTCTGGGGCGACCGGGTGTCGATGGTGCTCGACCCGTACGGCTACGGCTGGCACTTCGCCACGCACGTGAAGGACCTCTCGCCCGAGGAGATGCGGAACGGCGCCGAGGAGTTCGCGAAGCGCATGAAGAGGTGACGCGAGGGTACGGCCTCCTCTCCTTGAAGAGCTGACCACCGGAGCGGCCCCCTCTCCCTGCCCTCTCCCCCGCGGGGGAGAGAGAACCCGCACCTGGAGTACGGACCGCGGCGGGGGACGAGCCCCCGCCCTACAGCCCGGGGGGGACCCCGGCGGATCGGCCCGGGGCGACCTCGGGAGAGCCCATGTCCGCGTCCGCATCGAACCGAGGTCTCGACTCGACCGTGGCGCAGGCGTGCCCGCCGCAGCTTCAGGCGCCGCGGCCTGCGTGCCGCGCCACGCTCGAGCCAATTCCCTGCACGCGGAGCACGTCTTCGGGAGGGAGCACATGGATCAGTTCCGGAAGGAACGCGGACCGGAGTGCTCCATCAACTCCGCCAGCGGAAGCACTTTAGGGGCGTGCGGCGAAGCTGCGCACAACGCCGGCTCGACGCTGACGCAGCGACCGCGCGGTACCGGATCGTGAGCCGATCTTGCGGACGGCGCCGCGGACGTGGGGGCGGCGCCTGGCCGGCGGCGCTCGCCGGACGGTGCCCTGCCTCGTCGAGGCGACGACCGCAGGACGGCCACGCACCTCTCGGCTGGGGGGCGCGCCGAGGGAGAACTTGTGGCCAATCACGAGCGCGCAGCGGGAAGAGGCCGGGCGCGAGGGACCGCTCGCATCCGCCCGGAGCTCCGCAGGTGTGGCCCACCTCTCCCGGCGCCGCTCGACACCTCGCGCGCGGCGTGCTTCAACCAGCGGCGATGGCGTTCCTGCGCGCGCACCGGCTCGAGCTGGGACTCTTCGCGGGCAGCCTGCTCGTCCTGGGGCTCTTCTCGCTCGGCCACCACCGGCCGTCGCACGCGCCGCACTTCATGTACCAGGCCGACGCCTGGCTGCACGGGCAGCTGCAGCTCCGCCTCGCGCCGCCGGACCTGAACGACTGGGCTCGGGAGCGCGGCCGCTGGTACGTCTCCTTCCCGCCCGGGCCGGCGCTCCTCATGCTGCCGCTGGTCGCGCTGTGGGGGGTGGCGCTCGACGACGTCACCTTCACGCTCCTGTTCGCGGCGCTGAACGTCCCGCTCTTCTTCCTCGTGCTGGAGCGGCTGCGCCGGGCGGGGGACAGTGCGCGCACCCGGCGGGAGGACGCCGCGCTGGCGCTCCTGTTCGCCTTCGGCACGGTCGCCTTCTCCTGCTCCATCCGCGGCGAGGTGTGGTTCACGGCCGAGGTGCTGGGCGTCACCGCCACCTACCTGTACCTGCTCGCCGCGCACCGCGCCGCGCACCCGCTCCTGGCGGGGATCGCCTGGAGCTTCGGCGCGATCACGCGCACGCCGCTCGTCTTCACGGTCGCCTTCTTCGCCGCGGAGGTGCTGGCCGGCGGCGGGCCCCTCGGCCAGGCGCTCCGGCGCGGCGCCACCTGGCGCGACCCCGCCCGCTGGCGGAAGGCGGCGCTGTTCGCGGCCGGCGCCGCGCCGCTCCTCCTCTTCGCCGCCTGGGCCAACTGGGAGCGGTTCGGCTCGCCGCTCGACTTCGGACACGCCCACCTCTGGAACAACCGCGTCAACGCGGACATCCGGCGCTGGGGCCTCTTCTCGCTGCACTACCTGCCGAAGCAGCTCCACGCGGCGTTCACGCGGCTGCCGCGGCTGGAGGGCGGGCGGCTCGGCTACCACCCCGACGGCATGTCGCTCCTCCTCACCACCCCGCTGTTCCTCCTCTTGTGGCCGCGCGCGCGGGCGCGCCTGACGCCGGCGCTGGCGTTCGCGGCCGCGGCGGCCGCGCTGCCGGGCCTCCTCTACCAGAACACCGGGTACGTGCAGTTCGGGTACCGCTTCAGCCTCGACTACACGCCCTACCTGTTCCTGCTGCTCGCGGTGGGAGGCCGGCCCATGGGGCGCGCGTTCTGGGCGCTCGGGCTGTTCGGGGTGGCGGTGAACACCTGGGGCGCGCTCGCCTTCGCGGGCGGGGTCAGCTGATCCCGGGCGCCCGGGACGCGGCGCGGCGCCGGCTCATCCCTCCGGCGCGCGAGGCCCCGCGGCGCGCCAGCGCCGGAGCTCGGCCAGGACCGCGCTCCCGAGCCCGGCCAGCGGGAGGAGGACGCCGGCGGCCCCCCAGCGCGCGGCCGCGGCGCCGCTGGCGACGGCACCCGCGAGGTAGGCCAACCACACCCCGAGCAGCTCGGACGCGCGCGCGAGCGCGGCGGCGCGCTCGCCGCCCCTCCGCCGGGCCGCCGCGACGAGCGCCTCGGCGAGCTCGGTCATGGTGCCGGTGATGTACGTGCGGACGCGCCGCCCGCCGACCTTGGGCATGACCGCGTTCTGGCACCCCATGGCGAGCGCCGCCGGCGCGGCCAGCGCGTAGAAGCGCGCCCCCTCCGCCCCGCCCAGGCCGGTCCAGGCGCCCAGGAGCGCCGCCAGCAGCGCGCCGCAGAGCGCGAACACCACCGGCCGCGCCGGCAGGCCGCGGCGCTCGCAGGCGTCGCGCGCGACCGCCCCGGCGGCGACCCCGGCCACGAAGGCGGCGATGGCGAAGGCGGGGTGGGCCGCGGCGGCGAGCTGGGCCCGACCCAGCGCGGCGCCGAGGTGGACCGTGTTCCCGGTGATGTGCGCGGTGAAGACGCCGAGGAGCAGGTAGCCGAGGCCGTCCACCGCCCCGGCCACCCCGGAGAGCAGCAGGCCCTCGCGCCGGGTGGGCTCGTCGCCCATGGGCCCTCCCTTCGCGCTCAGCGCGGCGCGCAGAACAGCTCGAGGAAGCGGTCCCAGCTCACGCGCGGCGCGCCCTCCGCCAGGAGCGTCCGGTAGAGCGCCTCGGCCGAGGCGAGGAGCGCGTCGTCGGCGAGGGGCGCGTAGCGCTCCGCGAGCCCGGCGTTCGAGAGCGTGCGCTCGACCAGGCTCTTCACGTTGCGCGAACGGCCCGCGAGCGCGCCTTGGCGATCGAGGAGCCACCCCACGAGCTTCCCGATGTCCTCGCGGACGGTGGTCCGCCCGTGCGCGCCCCCCGCCACCAGGAGCGCGTTCACCGCGTCCGGGTCGGCGTCGCGCACGAGGAGCCAGGTGAGCGACTCCTCCGGCGCGAGCCCGGCGGCCTCGAGGACGCGCCGGCAGCGGGCGGCGTCCTCCGGGGAGGGACAGCGGATGCGGACCACCGGCTCCGTGCGCGCGCTCGTCACCCGCCCCTTCTATCCGCCCCGCACCCGCGCCCGCAACGGCCCGCCGGTGCCGGGGCGGTTAGGATGCGGGCATGGCGGCGCACGACGAGGCGGCGCTGGAGCTCCTCCGGGAGCAGAGCGGCCTCTCCATCGACCTCGACGGGCGGCTCTGCCACCGCGGCGAGCCCATCACCCACGCCCGGACGCTCGAGGTGCTGTGGCGCTCCCTCAGGCGCCGGCCCGACGGCCGGTACCTGGTGCAGGTGGGGCGCGAGAGCGGCTACGTCCGGATCGAGGACGCGCCGTACGCGGTCCGCGGCGTGGCGCTCGAGGGTGGCGCGGCGCGGCTGCACCTCTCCGATGGCACCGTCGAGCCGCTCGACCCGGCGACCCTCTCCGTCGACGCCGCCGGGGTCCTCCACTGCCAGGTGAAGGGCGGCCACCGCGCCCGGTTCACGCGCACCGCGCAGGTCGACCTGGGGCTGGCGCTCGAGGAGGACCCGCGCGCGCCGGGCCGCTTCCTGCTCCGGCTCGGGGGGCGGGAGTACCTCGTCGCCGCCGAGGCGTGAGCCCGCGCGTTCCCGGCCGGGCCGCCGCCTGGTCGGGGTATGCTTGCGGCCAGCCCATTGCCCGCTCAGCCGCTGCCGCCTACGTTCTCCTCTCTGCGAGTCCCCATGCCCAGGCTGCTCGCCGCGCTCTGGCTCGCCGCTGCACCGCTCGCCGCCGCCGCCCAGGGCCTCGAGCTGGGGCGCCCGGACGTCGGCGAGGCGCTGCGGCGGATGGACCGGCTCCACGAGCAGGCCGCCCGGACCGGGCTCGCCGCGCCGGGCCCGCTCCAGCAGACGTTCGTCCTGCCGGAGCGCCCGGGGCAGAACCAGGTCTCCTGGTACGAGTTCGACTGGCAACACCTCGACGTGCCGTCGCCCACCGGCGGCGAGGGCGGCATCCGGCTCTACTACTACCGGCGCGAGCGCGCGGTGGCCGAGCGGGCGCTGCCGGTCATCCGCAACGCGTACCTGCGGCTCGTCGATCAGTTCCACTACACGCCGACGAAGCAGATCCCGTACATCCTCTACGCCTCGCAGCGCGAGTTCCAGGCCACCAACGTCTTCCAGGTGTCCGAGTCGGTGCTGGGCGTCACCTCGCCGCGCGACCTCAAGATGTCGCTCCCGTACTTCGGGAACCACGAGCTCTTCCGCGAGGTCTCGACGCACGAGCTCGTCCACCAGTTCACCATCCAGAAGCTGCTCGACCTGGCCGGGGCCGAGGACGCGAGCTCGCCCATCGACGCGCTCCCGCTCTGGTTCATCGAGGGCCTCGCCGAGTACTACGCGAAGGGGGGCCTCGACCCGGAGACCGACCTCTACCTGCGCGACCTCGTCTGGAACCCCGATCCCGAGCGGCACTACCAGGTCGTCGCCTTCGCCGAGGACCGCTACCGCGGCTACATCCCGACCTACAAGCTGGGCCAGGCGCGGGTCGCGTTCGTCGCCGAGGTCTATGGGCCGGAGAAGATCCAGGCGTACCTCGAGAGCGCGGTCATGCTCGGCAGCGCGCCCGGCGAGCACGGCTTCGGGGCGCTCACCCAGCGCGTCCTCAACGAGCCGCTGGAGCAGGTGGACACGCGCTGGCGGGCGTGGCTCAAGCGCCGCTACTACCCCGCCTACGCCGGGCGTCAAGACCTGGCGCAGCTGCGCGAGCTCTCGGAGCTCCCGGCGGAGCCGGAGGCGGCGCAGGTCTCGCCGGACGGCCAGCTCGTCTTCTTCCGCGGCATCGACCGCGAAGCGGGCCGGGCGCGGCTCTACCTCATGGACGCGCGCTGGCCGCGCGGCGCGGTGCGGGTGGCCTCCGACAACCAGCCCGGGGTCGAGTCGCTCCACCCCATCGAGCACTCGGTCATGGCGGTGGCCGAGGGCGTCCTCGCCTTCTCGGCGCAGGCCGGCGCGGGCGACGTGCTCTACGTGCAGCGCTTCCGGCACGTGCCGCCGCGGGGCGGAAAGCCGCCGGAGCTCGCCCTGGGCGAGCGGCGCCGGCTCGACCTCCGCCACCCGAGCGGCCGCCGCTTCATCGAGATCTCCGACCCGACCTTCTCCCCCGACGCGCGGCTCATCGCCTTCGCGGGCATGACCGACGCCGGGCAGCAGGACGTCTACGTGGTGCCGGTGGAGGGCGGCGCGGTGCGCCAGCTCACCGACGACCCGTACGCCGAGCGCGACCTGGCCTGGGGCGCGGACGGCCTCTACGCCTCGTCGGACGCGACCGACCACGGCCGCTTCAACCTGTTCCGCCTCGACCCGGCCACGGGCGCGCGGACCCGGCTCACGACCGGCGCGTGGGACGATCGGGCGCCCCGGCCGCAGGCCGACGGCTCGGTGCTCTTCTCGAGCGACGCGGCGGGCAAGCCCGACCTCTACGTGCTCCGCGGCGAGGAGGTGCGGCGGCTCACCGACTTCGCGACCGGGCTCACCTCCCCGGCGGTGGCGCCGCAGGCGCGCGGCGTCTGGGCCTCGACCTTCTACCGGGGCCGCTTCCGGCTGGTGGAGGTCCCGCGCGTCACCTGGCTGGACGAGCCGCCGCTCCACCTGGCCGCGGCCGGGCCGCCCCTGGCCATCCCGCAGGACGAGTTCCCGCCGGCGGTGCCGAGCTACGACCCGTACGCGCTCGGCAACTGGAAGCCGGAGGCGGGCTACATCTACGGCGGCGGCGCCTCCAACGCGGTGGCGGGCAGCGCCGCCCTGCTCTTCTCGGACGTGCTCCGCGATCACGTCGGGTACCTGCAGCTCTCGGTGCTCGGCTCCTTCGAGTACACGCAGGCGCTGGCGCTCTTCGAGAGCCGCGCCGGGCGGACGGCCTGGGTGCTGGGCGCGTTCCACTTCGTGCAGGAGCAGCTCGACCTCGTGAACCCCGACCTCGCGTTCCTGCAGCGCGACTTCGGCGTGCTCGGCTCGCTCCGGTTCCCCATCGACCGGTTCCGCCGCTGGGAGGCGGAGCTGTCGGTGGGCGGCGTGCAGCGCTACTGCCTCACCACCCTCACCAACTCGCTCATCTCCTGCGGCGGCGTCGATCCGACCCTGCCCGGCGTCGCCGGCTGGCGGCAGCGCAACGGCGGCACCCAGCTCGAGCTCGGCCCCACCTTCCGCTACGGCTACGACACCGTGCGCTACGACCCGACCGCGGGGCCGCTGGCCGGGAACGCGCTCCTGCTCGAGGTCGGCGGCCAGTACCTCCCGTGGCTGCGCGCGGTGAGCGGGTTCGCGCGCGGCGACGCGACGACCTACTTCCAGATCTCCGGCCGCGCGAAGTTCTTCCTGCGCGCGGCCGCCGGCACGAGCTTCGCGCCGGACGACCCGGGCCGCACCTGGGCGCGCACCTGGTGGCTCACCGCCGCCGACAACCTGCGCGGCTACTACTGGAACGACCTCGCCTACCTCATCGGCCGCAACTACTGGGTCGCGAACGCCGAGCTGCAGCTCCCGCTCGACCCCGTGCTGCGCCTCGCCATCTTCGACTCGCTCTTCGGGGTGGCCGCGCTCGACTTCGGCGGCGTGTTCAACGACTGGAGCACGCGCGCCGGCTGCGACATCCAGCGGGACCGCTGCCCCGACGGCAACCAGGTGCGGCCGAGCGACCTCGGCGCCTGGGACGTGCGCACGCTCACCGGCGTGCTCGGCGTGAACATGCTGTTCGGCCCGCTCCTCCTGCGCGTGCACTTCGGTCACCCCTTCGACATCAAGGGCGTCCGGACCCCGGCGCTCCGCGACGGGACGTCGTGGGTGACGAACGTGACCCTGCGCTACTTCTTCTTCTGAGTCGCGCCGCGCCCCGCCTGGTGCGTGCGGGCGGCGGCCGGCGCGGCGATCCTGGACCTCATGGCCACCCGCCCGAGCGTCGTGGAGTACGCGGTCGAGCTCCTGGGCTCCGTCGGTCCGGTGCAGGCGCGCGCGATGTTCAGCGGCCACGGGATCTACGCGGAGGGCGTCATGTTCGCGCTCCTCTACCGCGACGAGCTGTACCTCAAGGCGGACGATGTCTCGCGGCCGCGCTTCGTCGAGGCGGGCTGCCAGCCGTGGGTCTACGAGAGCCGGACTCGGGTGATGACCACCTCCTACTACCGGCCGCCCGACGACGCGCACGAGAGCGCCGAGGCGATGCTCCCGTGGGCCCGGCTCGCGCTCGACGCCGCGCTCCGGGCGCGGGCGGCGAAGGCGAAGGCGAAGCCGAAGCCGAGCTCCAAGGCGAAGGAGAAGGAGAAGCCGGCGCGCCCCGGGGCCGGTGTAGCCAGAAGGCCCACGCGCGCCGCCCCTCGCGCGCGCGGGAGCACCCGCGCCACGCGCCGTCCGCGGTAGCATCGCGGGATGCGCTCCATGGCCAGGCTCGCGGTGGCCGCCCTCGCGGCGGGCGCGGGGCTGGGGCTCGTCCTCGCGGTCGCCGCCCGGCGCGCGCCGGCGCTCCCCGATCCGCCGGCGGTCGCGCTCCGGGTCCGGGAGGTGGCGAAGCTCGAGGCGCTCGAGGTGAGCCTGTACAAGAAGGTGACCTTCGCGCCGGAGCCCACGCCCGCGGACTCGCTGTGGGGCGACGTGGCGGGCTGGCTCCGCCACACCTTCCGCGCGCCGCGCGGGAAGGCGATCGTCTTCGCCGACGCGCACCTCGGGCTCGACCTCTCGGCCCTCGACGCCTCCCGGGTGCGGGTGACGGGGCGGACCGTGCAGCTCACCCTCCCCGAGGTCACGGCCACGGTCGAGCTCCGGCCCGGCGAGACCGAGATCATCGGCTCGAACCTCGACTCCGCGGAGACGGCGCGCCTGCTGGAGCTCGCCCGGGCGGCCTTCGAGCGCGAGCTCTCGGCGGACCGGGCGCTCAAGGCGCGCGCTCGCGCCTCGGCGGAGCGGGCGATCCGCGCGCTCCTCACCGGGCTCGGCTTCACCGAGGTGCGCTTCGCCGAGCCGCCCAGCGCCTGACGCGCGAGCGCCTGCCCCGCGTCAGGCGCTCGCCCGGACCACGGCCAGCGGCTCCGGCGGCAGGGCGAGCTTCGCGACCAGCGCCTCCAGCGCGGCGGGGTTCGCCTTGAGCCACTCCACCGCGCGCTCGCGCCCCTGGCCCATGCGCTCGCCGCCCAGCGCGTAGAAGGCGCCCGACTTCTCGACGAGGTTCCGCTCCACGCCGAGGTCGACCGCCTCGGCCAGCCGGTCTACCCCCACGCCGTAGCGGATGTCGAACTCGGCCTCGCGGAAGGGCGGCGCCACCTTGTTCTTCACCACCTTCACGCGGGTCCGGCTGCCGACCACCTGCTCACCCTCCTTGAGCTGCCCGATGCGGCGGATGTCGAGCCGGACCGAGGCGTAGAACTTGAGCGCGTGCCCGCCGGTGGTGGTCTCGGGGTTGCCGAACACCACGCCGATCTTCATCCGGATCTGGTTGATGAAGACCACCGTCGAGGCGTTGCGCGACACCACCGCGGTGAGCTTGCGCAGCGCCTGGCTCATGAGCCGCGCCTGCACGCCCATGTGGGCGTCGCCCATCTCGCCCTCGATCTCCGCCTTGGGCACGAGCGCCGCCACCGAGTCCACCACGATGAGGTCCACCGCGCCCGAGCGCACGAGCTGCTCGGCGATCTCGAGCGCCTGCTCGCCGGTGTCGGGCTGCGAGACCAGCAGGTCGGCGAGGTTCACGCCCAGCCGCCGCGCGTAGGTCACGTCGAGCGCGTGCTCGGCGTCGATGAAGGCCGCCACCCCGCCGGCCTTCTGCACCTCGGCGATGGCGTGCAGCGCGAGCGTGGTCTTGCCCGACGACTCGGGCCCGAAGATCTCGATCACCCGGCCGCGCGGGTAGCCGCCGACCCCGAGCGCCAGGTCGAGCCCGATCGAGCCGCTCGAGACGACCGCGATCCGCGGCGTCTCCTCCTGCTCGCCGAGGCGCATGATGCTCCCCTTCCCGAACTGCTTCTCGATGGCGGCCACCGCCGCCCCGAGCGCCTTCACCTTCTCCCCCAGCTTCGACATGGTTCCTCCCACGGGTTGGCCTCTCCCCTCCCCGCGGCGCGGGGAGGCGTTCGTCGGTCAGGCGCGCCGGTCGAGCGCGCGGTACTGCACGGCCTCCGCCAGGTGCGCGACGGCGATCCGGTCGGCGCCCTCGAGGTCGGCGACGGTGCGCGCGACGCGCAGGATCCGGTCGTGCGCGCGCGCCGAGAGCCCGAGCTTCTCCACCGCCTCGGCCAGCAGGCGCCGCCCCTCGGGCGGCAGCGGGCAGGCGCGCCGGAGCGCCGCCCCCTTGAGCCGCGCGTTCACCCGCGGCCCGCCGGGGCCGGCGCGCTCGGCCTGCCGCTCGCGCGCGGCCAGCACGCGGGCGCGCACCGCCGCGCTCGGCTCGGTGCTCCCGGCCGAGGGCAGCGCGGCGCAGGGGACGGCCGGCACGTCGACGTGCAGGTCGATCCGGTCGAGGAGCGGCCCGGAGATGCGGCGGCGGTAGACGGCGAGCTCGTGCAGGGTACAGCGGCAGGCGCGGCGCGCGTCCCCGTACCAGCCGCAGGGGCACGGGTTCATGGCGGCGACCAGCATGAACTGCGCCGGGTAGCGCACCGCCCGCGTCGCCCGCACGATGCAGACCTCGCCGTCCTCGGCCGGCTGCCGGAGGGCGTCGAGGACGTGGCGGCGGAACTCGGGGAGCTCGTCCAGGAAGAGCACCCCGTGATGCGCGAGCGAGACCTCGCCCGGCCGCGGGATATTGGAGCCGCCCACCAGGCCGGCGTCGGAGACCGAGTGGTGCGGCGACCGGAACGGCCGCTCGGCGAGGAGCCCCCGGTCGCGGGTGAGCCCGGCCACGCTGTGCACCACCGTCGCCTCGAGCGCCTCCTCGAACGTGAAGGGCGGCAGGATGCCGGGGAGCCTCCGGGCCAGCATCGTCTTGCCGCTGCCGGGCGGCCCGAAGAGGAGCAGGTTGTGCCCGCCGGCGGCCGCCACCTCCAGCGCGCGCCGCGCGTGCTCCTGGCCGGCCACGTCGGCGAGATCGAGCGCACCGTCCGGCGCGAGCTGCGGCGCAGCCGGGGCGCGCGTCGGAGGCTCGGCGACGCCGTTCATCCAGGCCACCACCTCGCCCAGGTGGCGCGCCGGGTGGACGCGCAGCCCCTCCACCACCGCCGCCTCCAGCGCGTTCGCCTCCGGCACCACCAGCGCGGTCGCCCCGGCCCGGCGCGCCTCGATGGCCTGCGCCAGGGCGCCGCGGATGGGCTTCACCTCGCCCGACAGCGCCAGCTCGCCCGCGAAGTGGAAGCCCTCCAGCGCCTCCGGCGGGAGGCGCTTGCACGCGGCGAGGAGCGCCACCGCGATGGGCAAGTCGAAACTCGATCCCTCCTTGCGCAGGTCGGCCGGCGCGAGGTTCACCACGATGCGCTTCTCGGGCAGGTCCACCCCGAGGTTCCGCACCGCCGCCTGCACCCGGACCTTCGCCTCCTGGACCGCGCTCGTGGCGAGGCCCACCAGCTCCACGCGCGGCATGCCCTGGAGGGCCTCGACCTCCACGTCGATGCCGACGGCGGCGACGCCGAGGACGGCGGAGGAGCGGACGCGCACCAGCACGCGGCCGGGGAGAGCAGCGCGCGTGCCAGCGCGCTCAGGCCGCAACCAGCGCGATGCGCCCGGCGCGGCCGGCCCGCCCGGCGGACGAGGGGGCCGTAGGGCGGACGATGCTGGCGGCCGCGAAACGGCCGGGCCGGCCTCCCCCGGTGGGAGCCGGCCCGTCGCTCACGGAGCTGCGTCGCGCCTACAGGTCGAAGCGTCCACCCACCCCGGCGAAGACGAAGGTGTTGAGCTTGCGATCGCTCGTGTCGGCGAAGGCGCTCCCGCCGGCCGGCTTCTCGGAGAGGAACTGCGTCAGGGACACCCCGACGGTGGGGGCGACGCTGAAGCTGTCGGTCAGCCGGTAGTCGACGCCGACCTCGACGCGGGCGAGGTCGAGCCCCTGCAGGCTCTGCGTGCCGTTGCCGCGATCCGCCCACAGGCCCCGCCAGCCGAAGCCGACGCCGACCCACGGGTCGTACTTCTCGAAGGGCAGGACGTGGAGCTGGCCCTGGAGGCCGGCCGCGAGGCCGGTGGCGTGGTCGCTGCCCGGGACGTTCCCGCCCCCGAGGAGCGAGCCCTCGGCGTACGCGCCGACCATCCAGCGCGGGTCGATGCGCCAGCCCGCCTCGAGCTTCAGCGCGCCGCCGGCGGTGCTGATCCCTTGCAGGGTCGGGAGGCCGGCGCCGACGGGCCCGAAGCCCTGGGCGTAGCCCACCTGCACGCCCAGCTCGAGCGCGTTGGAGGGCGCGCCGGCGAGCGCGCGGCTCGGCACCGCGCTCGCGGCGAGGCCGACCGCGACTGCGGCCTGGAACCAGCTCCTGAACATGCTGTGCTTCACGGTGTTCACGATCGTTTCCTTTCTCTTTCCGTCGAGCCTGCGACGTCCGGCTCGCGACGGGGGGGAATCTCTCTCTGTTGCTCATTTAGCGCAATCCTCGGATACGCACAGGTCTGTTCCTGCGCCGCAACGATGCGATTCCCCCGGCCGCTCACCGTCACCGAAGCCGCGCGACCCGCCGCACCACCGCGTCGAACATGGCGGGGGTGAGCCGGCCGGTCTGCGTGTTCTGGCGGGAGACGTCTGACTTGACAGGTTGACCACGGTGGTTAGGTGTAGGGCATGGCCTCCCCAGCTCCAGCGACGGCCGTGCGGTACGTGGAAGTGATCCGCGTCTCCGGCCAGACGCAGTACGACAAGGACACCCCAGCCCAGCAGCGAGCCGCGCTCGACCGCCTCGCGCAGGGACGCGCCGGGGTCTGCGTCGCGACGCTCCAGGAGCCGCGCGCCGTCTCGGGCGCCCTCCGCCTCGCGGAGCGCCCGGACCTCCAGAAGCTCCTCCAGCTCGCCCGTGAGCGCGCCTTCGATGAGCTGCGCGTCCAGCGCTGGGACCGCGTCCAGAGGACGCCGCTCCGGGCCGAGAGAGGACTCATCATCGACGCCATCGCGGAGGCGGGCGCGAAGGTGGTAGAGGCGGACGGGGGCGAGTTCGACCCCGCGACCGACGACGGCGACCTCATGCTGGGCTTGAAGGGCTCCATGGCGAACCGCGAACGAAACCTCATCCGCGCCAGGACGACCGCCGGGAAGCTCCAGGCAGCGAGGGCTGGCCGTCCGTACCGAGCGGCCTACGGCCGGACCTGGGACGTCGAGAAGGGGACGTGGGGCTACGACGAGGAGAAGCGCGCCGTCTACAAGTCCCTCTTCGATCGCGTCCTCGCGGGCGAGAGCCAGCGCTCCATCGCGCGGGACCTGAACGCGCGGGGCATCCCGACGCCGGGCGGCGTGAAGTGGAGCGCGGGCCACACGTCGAGGCTGCTGAAGGACGCGAGCGCCTACGGGGTCATGACGCGCGAGGGCATCGAGATCCAGTGCCCGCCCATCGTGGACCGTGAGACCTGGGAGAAGGCCCAGGTCGCGCTCACGGAGCACTCGACCCGCCTCGGCGGACCGCCCCGCAAGTCGGGCGCCATCCTCCAGAAGCTCGTGAAGTGCGCCGTCTGCGGCGGTCCCGTCCACGTGAGGTGGACGAAGGACAGCGCGCGGAAGGGCCGGAAGTCGAGGCTCTACTACGTCTGCGCTCGGCGCCCCGAGCCCGCCTGCCGCCGCTTCCACGCGGTCCCGAAGGTGGACGAGTTGGTCGAGGAGCGCATCATCGCCATGTTCGCGGACCCGAAGAACCAGCGCTTCATCTTCGATGAGGAGGGCCGCGAGCAGGGGGAGCCCATCGACTACGAGAGCGAGAAGCTCTCCTGCGAGAAGCGCATGGGCGAGCTACGTGCGAAGGCGGAGCGGATCCAGCGCCGGAACGACGCCCAGCTACTCGAGGACGAGACCGCCGACAAGATGCTCGCGGAGGTCGCGAAGGAGAGGCGCGAGGTGGAGTCGCGCCTCGCTCAGGCTTCCCTCTCCGTCGAGCAGCGCGAGGCGAGGGCGAGAGCCGAGAAGGTCCGGTTCGCGGACGTCCGCCGGAGCGCGAGGTTCCTGCGCCGCCGGAAGGGTGCGGACCCGGAGGCCTGGCGGAAGACCTTGGAGCTTCTCCTCCAGGGCCAGCCGCTCTACCTCCGGCCGGACGGGACCGTGACGGCGAGGCGGCCGTAGTCGGGACCGCGCGGCACACGCGCTCTCAGGAGCCTTTCCCTCCAGCTATGCGACGGAGGGCTCCGATCACCATCAGGGGGTCGATGGGCTTGCGACTCTCTCGGATCCGGTGAACGTCTTCACGGACCTGCTCGTCGGTCCTTCGCGCGAGTCGAACGTCATCGAGCGCGAGCAAGATGAAGCGAACCGCCATCAGGTACAGCCCGCGCAGCGACGTCTTCTCGAACTCATCCTTCGGCAGCTTCCCCTTCCAGAACTTCGTGAGCGAGAGGTCGAGGATGAGGTCGCGGATAGGCTTCACGTCGAAGCTGTTCGACTCCAGCACATGGTGGGCGAAGCGGTTGCGAATCTCGCCCAGACTGCGGAGGTCGGCGGCGTGGTGCTTCTTGAGCAGCCCCATGCCGAACGCCAGGTCTACCTTCGCGCTGAAGCTGCCGAGAACCCTATTCATCTCGCTGCAGTCGAGGAACCAGGTCCTGAGCGTCTGGTCGAGCTTCGCCTCCAGGTAACTGACGGCGAGTACCCCGGCCGCCCTGTCCGTCTCGGCGCGGAACAGCTCGATGAACTCGGTTTCCTTTTCGGGCAGCTTGACCCGCGACCTTGCCATGAGTCGAACAGTGCGCTCTGACCCTGACGCTCTGGGGCCTGCTACTCCTTCGGCCTTTGCGCCCGAAGCACCGAGACAGCACCCCCCGAGCCGCGGGCTCCGGATATCTGGAGCACGTTCTCGGCACCGCAGTGCGGGCAGAGGATGGGGCTCTTCAGCTCCAGCTCCTGGCCCTGGCGCCGCAGGTCCTTGCCGCACCCGGGCGCCTTGCAGTGCAGTGTCGAGCACTTCGTGCAGCGGCCATCCGGCCCGACGAGGCTGACGTCCGACTGCTTCTTGATGTGCTCGCAGGGCTTCACGCGCGGGCAGCCGGCGAAGGTGTGGAACGTGACGGTGCCGTCCACATGGTTCTCGGTCTTCCCCTCGGCCGACCGCTCACAGCTACAGGTGGCTCCCATGGTCTACGAGCCCCAGGCCAAGAGGTGCAGGTCCAGCACCGCCTTGTGCTCGCGTGGAATCCACAGAACCTGCTTGACCGTGTAGCGCTGCTGCTGGCCGGTCACGTCGTTGACGACCTGCACCATCTCCCCGACGCGCGGCACGGAGGCCATCGCGACGTTGATGAACACCTCCTGGCGAGTCCTCTCCTCGTAGGCGAAGACGTTCGTGGCGACGGGACCACTGATGACCTGCTGCCCGGTAGCGACTGCCGACATGGTAGTTCCCCCTGTTCGCCCGTTTGCCTGCTCGGGCGTACAGGAGCCTAGCAGGCGGGTCCGACACCGCTCGCTTCCCCGGCGCCAGAGTCCCGCCCCTTGCGCCGCCAGCGTCAGGTTCGACTCGTGGCACCTGACGCTGCGAGCGTGAGCTGAGGAACTCTCACTAGTTAGGTCGCGACAGGCTCTGGGGCTTCCGGAAGGCCCGCAGAGCCATGGCAGCCCTAACGCAGCCGGACGCGAGGGCAACGTTCGCTTACGGCCGGCGCTCCAGGTTCGCTTCTGGCGCTTCAGAGCTGCGACCCGCCCCGTCCCACTGACTCGCTGCCGATCGCCTCAGGGCGGGGCAGCGGGAGCGCTCAGCGCCCGGAGGCGCGCTGCTGCTGGAGGAGCCTGAGCTTCGCCTCGATCTGGTCGATTCGGTCTACGAGCATGATCGCCTCTCGCAGCTCCTTCGCGAGAGGGGTCAGCAGGCGGGCCTTCTTCTCGACGGACAGCTCACTGCGCTCGACGGCGCGGATCTGGCTGGCGACGAGCTGGCGCAGGTTCTCGGGGCTCCGAAGCACGCGGCCGCGCTTCTTCACCTGCGTCGCAGGCTCCTTCTGCTGTCCGGGCTCCTGAGGTACGAGGTCCACGGGGTGGATTCTAGCGACATCGGAGCCCAGTTACCATGGGTCCGGGTCACCCTCAGTGCCGTGCTCGCGCGCGCGTTCCAAGGGGCGGCGTCCTCGGGGGGCCTGTCCAGCCCCTCCACCCCGGACCACTGCGTGGGGCTGGTCGCTGCGCTGCGCTCCGCTCATGCCGCCCCGCTCCGTTCGCATGCTGCCGCGAACTACGCGGTTCGGTCTGTACGTGTACGAGAGCGGCTGCTACCTGGCGGACTAGAGCCCAGACTAACGGCAGCACTAGTCCGGCACCGGCTCACGCCCAACACGTGAAGACCCGCGAGGACCGCAGCGCAGCGAGGACCGGAGAGGCCCGAGCCGAGCAGAGCGAGGCGACCAGAAACGGCCGAGGGGTGAGCGGCAGCGAGGGGGCCGGCCGTCGAGGCCCCCTTGAGCGGGCTCCTGTACTTCGGCGCGCGCGCGAGAACACATCGTGGACTACCGCGCAGGGTGGCCGCAAACCTGGCCGCTCCTTGACTGTATGTGTGGCCGCTCTTTACGGTGAGAGAACCCGAAAAGCGCTGGGGCATAGGAACGTGATCATGATTCTGGGGTGGCCGCTCTTCTCGCCACAAGGTGGCCGCGATCCTGGCCGCTCTTTCGGGTCTTCCACGGAGAGAAGGCGGATGTACCGGCCTCGGGCGAGGACGCCATCCAGTGTGGTCCGTGGCACGTTCAGGTCGCGCGCGAGTCCTCGCATGGAGGGGACCGCCACGACGCCCTGCCCGTCGGCACGAGCGGCGATGCGGTAGAAGATGACGCGCTCCAGGGGGGTGAGCTGCTTGTACGGGCCCGGCGTCACGACGTCCATCGCCGCGTTGAAGGCCGCGATGTCGATCCAGACGCGCGGGGTCGCTGTGGTCGAAGACGGCGCGCGTTGCGGTGTAACGATGTGGAGCTTAGAATCCGGCAATCACCTGTGCCTCGCAGTGCATGTGATCCTCCGGCCCGGCCCCGTTCTCCAGCGGGCGCCGGGCTTCCATTTCTACTCGGGCTCGATGGGCAACGCGGGCGTGGCGGTGGGCGACGCGCTCGCGATGGGCTCCGTGGTGGTGGCGCGGGTGGGCACGAGGCTCGCGGGAGTGACCCCCAGCGCCGCCGCGCACCGGAAGATCGTGCGCTCCGTGGCCGAGCCCGGGAACTTCTCGGCGTTGCACACGGTGACCATGCCGAGGCCGGCTCGGACGGCGAGTTCCATCTGCGACCAGCGACGCGCGAGGCGGGCCTCTCGAATCGGGCTGGGGCTCTTGCTGTTAGTGACCATGACGGGAACGATAGCGAGCGGACCTGCCACCCCGCAGGCGGGCGCATCGTCCACCCTTCCGGGCCTGAAAAGACTGACGGTCAACGTGTCGGGCGGTCGGCTGGGTGGGATAGAGGAACGGCCCTACCTGGAGAGATAGAGCCGTCCTTACCTGCGGTCGCAGTTGCTCAACTACACCGCGTTGGCTTGGACCAGGGGCAGGGCCGGGAGGCTCCCTCGGATCAGTTCGCGGACCTCGCGGCCCTTGAGCGTTCGCTTCGCGAGGAGCGCCTCGGCCACCACCTCGACGGCGCGCCAGCGGAAGGGGGACCGGAGGAAGCCCGTGGCCCTGATGAAGAGCCAATCGAGGTACGCCCCCCACTCCTCGCCCGAGCCCACAACGTAGCTCGCCAGATCGGCGGCGGCGGCGCTGTCGGATCGCGACCCCGACCGGAGCCGTGGCTTGCGACCTTGTGCCAGCGATTCCGCGATGGCCCCCGCGTACAGCACCATGACGCGGGCCTCGACCTTGTTCCGGTGTTTCCCGTCCGAATAGACGTCGGGCTGAAACCACTTCCCGGTCGGGACGCCGACGTGATGGCCGATAGAGCCCTGCTCCTTGTCCGGCACGATCGTCAGGTACTTGTTCCCGCAGCCCAAGAAGAAGCTCGCCACGGCGTGGCCGGCCTCATGGTAGGCGGTGTGCCGCAGTCTCTTCCTGATGTCACCCATTCCGCGAAGACCCCTCACTGAAGAAGACGCAGCGTGAGGCGGCAACGTAAGGCCCGCCCTCACGCTGTCAGTAGACGCATGGACTACCCGCGCTCGCTCGTCTCCCCGACCCGCTCACCGAGGAGCCAGATCCCGGACTTGAGGAGGAGCATCCCGACCCTGGTCGCCTCCTCGGGCGAGAGGTCGATGCGCTCCCAGCGCCCACCGGGGACGCGCTGCAGGTCGAGCCCCACTAGCCCCTCGCTGGTGCGGGTGATGGAGAGCGCGGCCGTCCTCGCGGGGTGGAGGAGCGCGTCGAGCTTCGTAGCCGTGCCCATCACGGCCTTCCTGCGACGACGATCGTGCCGGTCGTGGTCGCGCCGCCCGTGTCGCTCGCGAGGGCGGTGATGTGGCAGACCGAGGCGGTGTTCGCGTTGAAGTAGCTCACGCTCGCGCCCGTGCTCGGGCTCACCGAGCCGCAGTCGCTCGTGCTCGGGCCGGTGGGCGGGTTCGTCTCGCGGAGCAGGATGGAGATGTTCGAGCTGTTCCCGCCCACGATCTGGGAGTCCGCCGAGCCGCTGTAGATGACGGTCGTCCCGTCGCTCGCGAGCGCTTCAGCGAGGAAGTGGTCGAGCCCGCCGTCCGGCACGGTGACCGTGGCGCTGTAGTGCGTCGCATCGACCTTGGTCATGGTCTGCACGACGCTCCCGGCGATGTTCGGGCCCGTGACGGTGAGCCTCACGCTCGCGATGTCGGTCGGGACCGAGAGAGCCTTCGGGTCCTGCGGTCCAGAGAGGCCCTGCGAGATCGTCGCCGTGAGCCTGACCGTGGCCGTGCCGCCACCCGTGGGCGTGGTGGCGCTACCGCCGCACCCGATGATGGCGCCGATGATGGCCGAGAGCGCGACCGTGAGGACGACCGTCTTCCAGTTCAGCCTGGCGGGCGGGTCAGCCGTCCGCACGCCGTGCTCCGCCGCGTTCTGCCTCCACGTCTCGATGCGCTTCATGACTCGCCCTCCTTCGCGACTGGCGCGGTGCCCATCATGAGAACGTCCGCTGCTTCCGCCGGGTGAACCAAGCCCGCGTTCAGGTAGGCGAGCGCGGTCCGCCCGTAGTGCCCCTGGAGCTGCCAGGCCAGGCCCGTGTCCACGAGCCGCTGGAACAGCGCCACGGTCCTGCCGTCGTCCAGCTCGCCGTCCTCGTAGGCGATGATCTGGTCCGCGAGGCTCGCCACCTTCGTCTTCCGCTTCATGTGCTGCCTCCTGCCGGCGTTGTGTCTGGTTACTAGTTACTGATCGCCGATAACTGGAACGCTGGTCCCTAGTTACGGAAGTGGCAAGAGACGGGAAATCGACCGGCTGAAGAGAGAGCGTTAGGCTGGAGCCATGGCCCTGAAGAAGCCCCACGCCGCGAAGCGGGTCGGCCCCAGGTCGGGCTTCGTGAAGCTCACGGCGAGCGTCACGACCCAGCAGTACGACGCGGTGATCCTGGAGGCGGTGAAGAGGGCCGAGGCCGCTGGGCAGTTCCGGGCGGACGCGAGCGTGGTCGTCCGCGAGGCTCTCGACCTCTGGCTCCGCAGCCGGAAGGGCTAGCGCCGGTTCCTGGAGTACGTGCCCTGCGCGGCGGCGTAGCCCGAGGCGCCGTCCCATCGCCGCACCGGGCCGCCCTGGTACTCGCCCTGCGGCTCGGTCACGGCACTCCGGGCCGCGTCCTTCGCCTGGTCGAGCGCCACCTCTCGACCGGCTCCCGCGAGCTGCTGCGCGGTGCTCCCGACCGCCTCCCCGCCTCCGGGAAACCAGTGCTGCGCGATCACCTCCAGTGGGACACCGAGCCGCTCCGAGAACCGCTTCACCGTCTGAAGCATCACCGGCGAGAGCTTGCTCGCGACCGGGCCGAGCGCGGTCGTCATGCCCATCTGCCGAGCGAGCTGCGTTGGCCCGTACCGAGTCTCTGCAGGAAGGACTTGGTTCACCTGCGCAAGGCTCTGCTCGTAGTCGCGCCTCTTCAGGAGCGCCGTGAGCCCTGCGACGGCCTGGGCCGCGAGCGAGTCCCGGTCCGGGGCGGTCTGCTGGTAGAGCTGCGACGCGACCTGGCCCGCGACCTTGGGTGCGGCCGGCACGGGATTCGGGAGTCCACTCGCCGTGAGCGCGAGCTGCGCGGGGCTCTGGTCGTCGTCCTGGACCGGGCCGCCGACATCGAAGCGGCGGCGGACCTGTCCACCGTGCGCGAGCCCGCCCACATCGAGGAGCGCGCCGAGGGCCATGTCCTTCAGGAACTGCTTCTCGTCCCGGTCGTCCGGGTCCTCGTCCTCGTCGTCGTCGTCGGAATCGAGCGCTTCCTTCGCCTTCACGAGCGCGTAGTCGTCCACGGCGCTGCCCACTCGGCCGCCCTCGGCGTAGCCCCGCTCCTCGTCGTCCTCGTCATCATCATCAGCGAGAAGGGAGCGGAGACGCTCCTCGGTCGCAGAGCGGAGCCCGCCCTTCGCGATGGTGAACTCGCGCCCATCGTTCCCGACCGCGACGAAGTGGGTCTTGGCTTCGCGCCTCACGCGGAACGACACTGTGCCTCCTCGGGCTGGAGCAGCTCGGCCAGCTCCTCGCCATGAAGGCGATCGACCTCCATCAGGCGCGCAGCGATGGGCAGGATGACCGGCCCGAGGCGCTGCACGAGATCGAACGCGAGCCCGTAGAGGCGCTCCAGTTCGCGAAGGGCGGGCCGCACCATCTCCTCGGTGACGGCCAGGCCGAGGACCCGCGTGAGGTCGTCCCTGCCGATGTACCCCGTGTGGAAGCGGCGCAGGCCCTCCTCCACGGGGCCGAGATAGATCCCCCCGTGAGCCTCCTCGCTCGCGTAACCGCTCAGGGCGATGACCGCGTGCTGCTCGCGCGAGAGGTCCCCTCGCCAGCGCGTGAGCCCACCGGTCGGCTTCACATGGACCGAGGGGACCCTGCCGCCGAAGGTCGTGATGGTGGCGGCGTGCCCGCTTTCGTGGAGCGCCATGAGCTGGCGCGTGGCGCACGAGCGCGTGAACGGGCCGGGCCTCAATGGATGAACCTGGGGTCGATGTTGCCGGGGTCCACGTCCTCCAAGCCTCGGCGCTCCCCGTCGAGGCGCTCGTTCATCTCGTCCATCTCGCGCTGCCACTCCTCCTCGGCGTGCTGGTCGAACCAGGCCTTCGTGCCCATCTTCGCGCGCTTCGGCTCGGGGGTCGCGAGGTACTGGAAGGTGTGCCGGAAGTTGTAGAGGCAGGAGTCGGCCAAGTGGTTCGGGCAGCTCGCCAGCTCCTCGCGCTTCCCCGTCTCCCGAAGCTTGCGCTCGTTCCAGATCAGGCCGGCGTACTCGTCCGCCACGGAGAGTGACTCCTGCACCGCGCTCGGGTGGGCCGGGTCGTAGCCCTTGTGGACGCCCTGGTTGCAGAGGCTCAGGTCGAACTTGATGCGGCCGGCGATGCACTCCGCGTTGAAGAGGTCGATCCAGGTCCCCTTGTCGGGCTTCTTCGCGCAGACGAGAGGCAGGTCGTGACGTCGGCGCAGCTCCTCCACGAGCTGCAGGTTCGACCCGTCGAGCACGATCGAGTCGAAGTCGTACCGCTTCTGGTAGGCCTTTACCTTCTCGGCCACGTCCGTGATGTCGAGTCTCCAGGCCTTCCAGCTCTCCACGTAGAACAGCCGCCCGTCGAAGTCGTGATATGCACTGACAGAGAAGGCGCAAGCATCCGGGAAGAAGCCCACGTCGAAGGCGAGCGTGTAGTGCCACCTGCCCGCCTCGAACTCCGGGAGCGTCCCGTCGAAGACGTTCTTGTCGGGGTCGAAGCGGTAGCACCTGGCGTCAGTCTCGACCACCCACTGGCCCAGGTAGTTCTGGCGGAACCAGGGCACCTCCTCGATGAACTCGTTCGCAGCCCGGAGCTGGGCAATCTCCCTGGCGAAGCGGTCGCACATCCTCTCGCCATCCACGAGGGCCGTGTTCTGCGAGGTGCTCCACGTCGCAAGCGACCAACCCGGTTCACGCATTCCGGCGGGCCCAGGCTTCCCGGCCTCGCAACCCCTCGTGAGGTCGTGGAAGAAGCCCACGAGGTTGTTGCTCGGGGTGCCGACGCACACGACCGTGCCGTTGTAGTCCGCCACGGAGGGCTTCAACACCCCGTAAACAAGCTCGCGCAAGTCGGTCCCGAAGGCCTGGCATTCATCCACGGCCACGGCCCTTTTCTTGCCGCCCAGGAGCTTGCGGTGCTCCTTCTGTGAAGTGTCTGCCCCGACGAGCCGGATCGTGGCCCCGTTCGGCATGGTCATCGACAACGACGACTCATTGAACGTAGCGTGAAGCGCGTACCGTTGGTCAAGCTCCTTGAAGATCGGGTCCCAGTAGTTGTCCCGCAGGTCGCCCCTGGCGATTCCGAGGATGGTGTAGTGGGCGCGAGGGTGGTCGAAGCTGTCCACGATCATCGCGATGGCGACCGCCATGCTCTTTCCCGCTCTGCGCGTGCAGAAGGCGACCTTGAGCGTGCTCGGGTCGAGGATGAAGTGACGCTGGGGCTCGGGGCAGTCCGCGAGCAGGTCAGGCCGTCCCGGGCGCTCCTCGGTGGTGGGCGCAGGACGGCTCGCGCCGTGAGCGAGAGCGTCGAGCTGGGTCGAGAGCTTGCCGAGCCGGTCGCGGGGCAACTCTAGCGCGGCTCCCGGCAAGCGCAGCCCGGGACGAGGCATCCACTGCGCGTATGAGGCTCGTGTCCGCAGTCGCAGGGGCCGCGCTCACCGGCAGCGGCAGCGACGAAGGCTGGGAACCGACGCTTCCCGCCCTTGCGCCACGAGGCGGCCGTGGGCGCCCTGGTGCGGCCCGCGCGACAAGAGGAACAGAGGCAGCGGTCCACGTAGGCCAAGCTACGGGCCCTCGTCCCCATCCGGCTCGCCGCCGTCGCTCGGTTCACTGTCGGGCATAGGTGCCATGGTTGCCATGAGCGCCCGCAAGGAATCCACGACGCCGGCCGCATCGCCCGACTTGATCGCGTCGATCAGGTCCGACGCGAGGTCGCGGCCGGCGCTCTCGCGCTCATCCGGCTCGTCCTTCGGAGCGGCCTCTCGGTTCTCCTTGGCCTTCATGAAATCAGCGAAAGACAATCAACCCTCCTTCTTCGGCTTTGGGGCAGGCGCCAGGAACTTCGTGAGGTCCTCTCCGTCGAGCGGCGCGGCTTCCGCGTCGAGGGCGCGGTGCATGTCGATCACCCGCCGCGCACGGGCGTAGGGCGTGTCGGTCGGCTGGAACAACGGCGTGGAGGCGCTGTGCAGCTCGCGCATCGCCTCGGCGCGCTCGACCGCCTTCTCGATCGCCTCGTCGGTCAGCTTCGGCATCGCGAGGCCCCGGTAATCATCGAGCGTCTTCTGGGTGGGCATCACTTCTCCGTGTTGGACGGCGCCGGGAGCGCCTGAGGCTCTGCGGCGGTGCGGCCGGCGTTCAAGGGACGCGAGCCGAGCCCGAAGCCGTACGGGGATGTCGGCAAGGCCTCCGGCGCTACGGGTGGCGGGTCGAGCACGACACGAGCTGTTGCAGCGTGCTCGGCGGCGGCGGCGGCGCGCGCGGCGGCGACGGCGGTCGCCGGGATGGCGTGCGGGTTCGTGGCGACGACGTGCGCGAGCTGCGGCCCTGCGGGTGGGGCGCCGGCACGGAGCGCCGCGACCTCGTCTTCAAGATGCGTCACACGCTGCGCGAGCTGCTCCAGCTCGTGGAGGACCTTCCGCTGGAAGGCCTGCATCGGGGCGTCCTGGCCGTCGAGGCTCAAGTGCCACTCCGCATGATGCGACGAGCCTTCGAGGTCTGGGACGCTTCGCGGTACTTCTTTTCGTAGAAGGCCTCCACCTCGGCGGCGGCCTCCTTCCACGAGAGGGCCTTTTTGCCGCCGGTCCTTTCCCAGGTGGCCTTGATGTAGGCCGCGACCTCGCTAGGGTCGCCCACCCGGTTCGTGAACTCGTACTCGGGCGAGCCCTTCACCTTCTCGGTGATGTCCTGGGCCCAGAGCTTGAAGGCGCGGGCGTCCTCGGACTGCTGCATCTCCCGAGCGGCAGCGGCCAGTCGCGCAGGCACCTCGCCCCCCTGTGCATGAGCGAACTGAGCGAGGCGGGTTGCGTCCTCCAGCAGTTGCTCGCGCTGGGCCTTCACCGTCGCCTCCCGGCGGGCGAGGTCCGCATGGCGCTTCGCCGCGCTTGTCCCCTTCCCGGAGAGCGTGTCCCTGGCGCGCTGCATGGGGTCGTCCGCGCTGCGCTCGACGGCGGGCGTCGCGGAGATGCCACCGAGCGGGTCCTTCACCCGACGCTCCCAACTACGGAAGTCGGTGCCCTCGCGAGGATGCTCGTCTGTTGACCGCTCCTGGCCCGAGACTGTGGGCGGTGAAGCGCCCGAGTCGCGGGCAGGAGCGCCCTGGCTCGCACCGAGGTCGGAAAGGATGCCGGGATCGGCCAAGGCTTACTTCCCTCCGGGCGTGTGGCCGTAGTCGCGCCGCAGGATGCTCTCGCGCTCGCGCTTCACGGCGTGCTCGTCGCTCGTGGCGTGGTCCGGGATGTTGACGCGAGGGCGCGGGACGCAGACCGGACCCCACGGCCCGATGTCCTTGGCGCCGTCCGCGAATCCGGTCTTGCTCTGCCCACTCTTCCTGTCAGCCAACGTTGTCCTCCTTCGTCTGTGAAGCTGTGGTGGTCGCTGCGGGTTCCGGGCACAGGTGACACGGCCCGGGGGGAGCTTCTGCCGGGTACGAGAGGCCGAGGCGTTCCCGGCACGAGGAACATGCGCGACGGAGCGTCTCGATGAAGCGGGTCATTGCGTGGGCGTCACTCAAGGTCTTCATCCGCTCTTAAACCGGAGCGTGAGGAGGAGGCCGTCGTTCGCCGCGAGGTCCGCCGCGATGAGGGTCGGGTTCGTGGAGGACGTGCTCGCCACGACCTGGATCGAGATGGACGGCGAGCTGGTGCTGGTCGAGTTGTCGGCGGCCACGACGACGTCCTGCACGAGGCTCGCCGGGACGATGCCGCTCGGCTTGAAGCAGGGCGAGCAGTTGAGGAGCCCGTAGGCGAAGGCGAACGCGAAATTCAGCACGTACAGACCGGCGGACGTGCGCGAGATGGAGGAAAGGCCCAAGTTCTGCGGAACGAAGAGCGGAGCGCTCGCGCCCTGGCCGGTGAGCGCGAGGTCGATCTCCACGACTTGCTGGATGAAGGCGGTGGGCCACTGCTGCGGATTTGGGGAGAGGTTCGAGAAGTTCACGGGCAAGTGATGGGGTTCTCCTTACGCGATAGGACGGACGGTGATGGTGGTGGGCTCGGCCTCGACCTGCGAGCCCTGCGAGCCGTCCGTGAAGCGGACGCTGGCTCCGACCGCGTACTCGCGAGCCTGGCCGAAGCGCGGGTGAAGGAAGGAGCACGAGAGCGCGAGGTGGGCATCACCCCCAGGCTCGACTACGGGAGGCGGGACAGGCCCGGAGAAGTCGAGATGCGAGAGCTGGGCGCTCCCGGCGGGCGATGCGTGGAGCGTGACGCTCTGGACCCGGACCTCGTGCTCGTGCCCGTTCTGGACGTGGAGCAGGAGCGGGACCTGCGCCTCGACGCTCACGGCCGCGCGTTGCACGAGCAGCTCCGCTCGGAGCTTCCCCGAGGTGTCCGGCGTCGCGGGCTGGATGGGCTCGACTGCGGGGCCGAAGGTCTTCTCGTAGCTCGCCGCCGCCTCCGCGCGGGCGTCCATCCCTGCGTCGTGCCAGGGCGTGTCACCGCGCCTCTTGCCGAGGTCCGCGATCAAGCCGATCGGACGCGAGGGGTCAGCGTCTCGGACGTGGTCGCTCATCGGTTCCTCACGAGCTGGACCTGGCGAAGGCGGACGAGTCGAAGAGCAGGCTTCATCGGCGCTCCTTTCGCAGCACGCGCACGAGCGCCACGAAGAGCGTCGCGTCGATGGAAGGGCCGGCAGTGGAGCCAGTGGTATGCTGGCCGCTCTCGATGGACGGCAGCCGCCCTCCGACCCCACCGCCGGCAAGGCGATCCAGCACGTCGCTCGCGATAAAGAGCCGCCTCGCCCCGAGCCTCACGCCACGCTCACGGCAGACCCGGCGCGCGAGCCGAGGGCCGCAGCCGAGCGCGAGCATGACGTGGCGGGTGTCGAGCAGGAGCGGCAACGCGAACGACCTCCAGCGGAAGGAACTGCGGCGCTTGGTGGTCGTTGCGGGGCTAGGTAGCTACGAGCAGCGACCCGCAGTGTAAGGCCGCGAGATGGGCCTCTGCAACGTAGGGTGTCCGCCGCTCGGGGCCGCTCCTCGCCTACAGCAGCCAGGCAGGCAGCCGCCAAAGTGCCATGCTCCACACGTGGTAGCTCGCGAGCAGCGCCGGCGCGCCCGGGAGCGCGAGCTCCGCGCCGTGGGCGAAGCGCGGCCTCGGCCGCGGCACCTCGATGCCGGCGCGCGCGAGCGCTCCGAGCGCCGCCTCCCAGGCCACCGCGCCGAGCGCCAGGATCGCGCGCGGCCACAGCGCGGCGAGCTCGCGGTCGAGGAACGGCGCACAGCGGGCGAGCTCCTCCGCGGAGGGGGCGTTGTCCGGCGGCGCGCAGCGCGCGGCCGCGCTCACGTAGCAGCCGCGCAGGGTGAGGCCGTCGCCGCGGCGCTCGGAGGTGGGCTGCGAGGCGAACCCGGCGCGGTGCAGCGCGGCGTAGAGGAAGTCGCCCGAGGCGTCGCCGGTGAACATGCGCCCGGTGCGGTTCGCGCCGTGGGCTCCGGGCGCGAGGCCCAGCACGAGGAGCGCGGCGGGCGCGTCGCCGAAGCCCGGGACCGGGCGCCCCCAGTAGGTCTCCGCGCGGTAGGCGCGCCGCTTCACCCGCGCCACCTCCTCGCGCCACGCCACCAGGCGCGGGCAGGCGCGGCACCGCGTCACGTCCTCGGCGATCCGCTCCAGGGTGTCCCGCACCCGCTCTTCCCCTCTCCTCCCGCCGGCCGCAGCTTATCCACCGCCTCCGACGCGGAGCTTCCATGCAAGACCAGCCGCAGCTGCCGCTCGAGCCCCGCCCGGACGAGGCGCCGCCCCGCCCGGCAGAGGCGCGCGGCCAGGACGGGTCGCGGCCTCGCCGCGCGCTCGTCGTCCTGCTGGGGGTCTCGATCGCGCTCCTCGGCTGCGTCGTCTGGCCGTTCCGCGCGCCGCTCTTCATCGCCGCCGTGCTGGCGGCCGCCTTCCAGCCCGCCCTGCGGTGGTCCACCCGCCTGCTCGGCGGCCGGCGGCGCACCGCGGGAGGGCTCCTCACGGTGGTGGTGTTCGCGGCCATCATCGCCCCGTTCGCGACGCTCCTCGGGCTCGCCACCCAGCAGGTGATGGCGGGGCTCGCCTTCCTGCGCGACACGCTCGGCGTGCGGAGGGTGAGCGACCTCTCGCTGGCCCAGCTCCCCGGCCCGGCGCAGGACGTCCTCGCGCACGCGCTCGCGCTGGCGCACGTCTCGCGTGAGCAGCTCGCGGGCTGGATGGACCAGGCGCGCGTCTGGGGGGAGCACGCCGCGCCGTCGCTCCTCGCCGCCTCCGGCGAGGCGGCCTTCCACACGCTCATCCTGCTCGGCGCCTTCTACTTCCTCGTCCTCGACGGGCACGTGGTCGTGCGCTGGCTCTCCGACGTGTCGCCGCTCCGGCGCGGCCAGACGCGCGAGCTCATCGAGGAGTTCCGCAAGGTCGCGGTGGCGACCTTGCTCGGCACGGTGGTGGCGGCCGTGTTCCAGGGCGTCGCGGCGGGGCTCGGCTACGCGATCTTCGGGGTGCCGCAGGCCTTCTTCTTCGGGCTCCTCACCGCGCTCGCCTCGTTCGTGCCGGTGGTGGGGACGCTCGCGGTGTGGGTGCCGGCGGTGGTGCTGCTCTCCGTCACGGGCCACCTCGGCGCCGGCCTGGGCCTCGCCGCCTGGTGCCTGGTGGCGGTGGTCGGCGCCGAGCACGTCGGGCGCCCGCTCCTCCTCGGCGGCTCGGCCGAGATGCACACCGGGCTCGTCTTCCTGGCGCTCCTCGGCGGGATCGAGATGTTCGGGCTCATCGGCGTGCTGGCCGGCCCGCTCGTCATCGCCTTCTTCCTGGCGCTGGCGCGCATGAGCGCGCGCGAGCTGGCGGGCGCCGGGCCGCCGCGCGCGGTCCAGGCCCACTGACCCGCGGTTACAGCTTGTACCCGATGCGCCGGAGCAGCTCCTTGCGGTCGCGGACGTCCTCCTCGCGCTCCACGCCGAGCGGCACCGCGCCGTCGACCACGCCGAGGACGCCCCGCCCCTGCTCCGTCTCGGCCACCACCACCTGCACCGGGTTGGCGGTGGCGCAGAAGACCCGGCACACCTCCGGCACCGCCTTCACCTGGTTCAGCACGTTGACCGGGTAGCCCTCGCGCAGGAAGACGACGAAGCTGTGCCCCGCCCCCACCGCCAGCGCGGCGCGGGTGGCGAGCTCGACCAGCGCCGGGTCGTTCCCGCTCCGCCGGACGAGCCGCGGCCCGCTCGACTCGCAGAAGGCGACCCCGAAGCGGAGCTGCGGCGACGCCCCCGCGAGCGCCTCGTGGAGATCCTCGACCGTCTTGATGAAGTGCGCCTGCCCGAGGATGACGTTCACGTCCTCGGGCTTGTCGATCGACACGGTGGAGAGCTGCATCGCGACCTCCTCTCAGCGCTGCCAGGCGATGTGCCAGGCCTCGGCGGGGACCGCCGCCTCGGGGTGGCTGGGTACCACGCGAATGGTGAAGTCGGCGGCGGGTCGCCGCGTCGCGACGCGCGCCGTCCAGAGGTGACCTTCCGCGGAGCCGGCGAGCGCGGCCCCGCAGGTCATGGCGACGCGCACCGGCTCCGCGCCGCCGGGCTCGGGGTCCGCGTACACCTCGGCCCGGATCGCCTCGCACGGCACCTCGCCGCACTCCACCTGGGCCTCGAAGCCGTGACCGTGCTCGTCCGAGCGCACCCGGACCGGCCCGATGCGCACCTCGCGCCAGCGCGCGTCGAGCTCCGCCGCCCAGCGCGCCAGCTCGCGCGCGAGCCGGGCGCCGTCCGCGCAGCGGCGCCGGAAGGACGCCGCCGCGGGCAGGTACACGCGCTCCGCGTAGTCGCGGACCATGCGGTTGGCGCTGAAGCGCGGCGCCAGGCGCGCCATGCTGGCGCGCATCCGGGTCACCCAGGCGCCGGGGACGCCGTCCGGCCCCCGGCGGTAGAACATCGGGACGACCTCCTCCTCCAGCAGCCGGTAGAGCGCGGCCGCGTCGGCGGCGTCGTCGCCGCCGGGCGGGAGCGCCCACCCCGTCTCGGGCGTCCAGGCCTCGGCCCACCAGCCGTCGAGCGCCGAGAGGTTGAGGCCCCCGTTGACGAGGACCTTCATGCCGCTCGTCCCGCACGCCTCCCACGGGCGCCGGGGGGTGTTGATCCAGACGTCCACCCCCGCGACCAGGCGCTGGGCCAGGGCCACGTCGTAGTCCTCCAGGAACACGGCGCGGGCGCGGACGTCGGCGCGGTGGCTGAAGCGCACCCACTCCGCGACCAAGCGCTTCCCGAGCTCGTCCGCGGGGTGCGCCTTGCCGGCCACCACGAGCTGGACCGGGCGGTCGGCGCGGCCGAGCAGCGCCGCCAGGCGCGCCGGATCGGAGAGGAGGAGGTTCGGGCGCTTGTACTCGGCGAAGCGGCGCGCGAACCCCAGGGTGAGGGCGGTGGGGTCGAGCACCGCCGCCGCCTGCGCGGCCGCTGCCGGCCCCTCGCCGCGCTGCCCGAGCTGCTGCTCGAGTCGGAAGCGCGCGTAGCGCACCAGGTCGCCTCGCGACACCGTGCGCAGCTCCCAGAGCGCCGCGTCCGGCACGGCGCAGAGCCCCTCCTCCAGGTTCGACAAGGTCCCGAGCCAGCGCGCCTTGCCGCAGGCGTCCGTCCACAGCCGGTCGGCCAGGTGCGAGTCCCAGCTCGGCACGTGGACGCCGTTGGTCACGTGCCCGATCGGCACCTCCGTCCGCGGCCAGCGCGGAAAGAGCTCCTGGAACAGCTCCCGGCTCACCTCGCCGTGGAGGCGCGACACGCCGTTCGTGCGAGCGCAGGTCCTGAGGCCCAGCACCGCCATGTTGAGCGGCTCGCGCGCGTCGCCGGGGTCGCGGCGGCCGAGGCGGAGGAGCGCCTCGCCGGTCGCGCCGGCGGCCTCGAGCTCGAACGCGGGGAGATAGCGGCGCACGAGCTCGGGCGGGAACCGGTCGAAGCCGGCCGCCACCGGCGTGTGCGTCGTGAAGACGTTGCCGGCGCGCGTGGCCCAGAGCGCCTCCCCGAGCGTCGCGCCGTGGGCGAGCGCGAAGCGCCGCGCGCGCTCGACCGCCGCGAAGGCGGCGTGCCCCTCGTTGAGGTGGCAGACCTCGCTCGTGACGCCGGCCGCCTCGAGCGCCCGCCACCCGCCCACCCCGAGGACGATCTCCTGCAGCAGGCGCACCTCCGAGCCGTCGCCGTAGAGCTTGGCGGTGATGCCCCGGTCCGCCGGCGCGTTGAGCGCGTCGTTCGCGTCCAGGAGGAGGAGCGTCGTCCGCCCCACCTGCGCCCGCCACAGGCGCAGCCACAGCGGGCGGCCGGGGAGCGCGAGCTGCACGTGGAGCCAGCCGCCTCCGGCGTCGAGCGCCGGCTGGATGGGGAGGCTGAGCGGGTCGTTGTACGGATAGCGCTCGTGCTGCTCGCCGCTCGCCTCCACCTGCTGACGGAAGTATCCCTCCTGGTACAGGAGGCCGACGGCGGCGAGGGGCACCCCGAGGTCGCTCGCCGCCTTGAGGTGGTCGCCCGCCAGCACGCCCAGGCCGCCCGCGTAGAGCGGGAGGCCCTCGCCCAGGCCGTACTCCATGCTGAAGTAGGCGACCGGCGCGAGGGCGGCCTGCGGGTGCGCCACCTCGAACCACGCCGGAGCGCAGAGCCTCGCGCGGTGCTGCGCGACCGCGCGCTGCACCGCCGAGACGAAGGCCGCGTCGGAGGCCGCTGCCTCCAGCCGCTCCGCGGGAGCGTCCTGGAGCACGAGCCAGGGGTTGGCGGAGCGCTCCCAGGCGTCCGCGTCGAGCGCGCGCCAGAGCGCGTCGCTCGCGTGGGACCAGGTCCAGCGCAGGTCGAGCGCCAGCTCGGTCAGCGGCTCCAGGGCCGCGGGCAGCCCGCGCGCCAGGAAGAGCTGGGTGCGGCGCGCCGGCCCTCCGGCGGAGGAGCCGGAAGGCGCGGTCCGGGCCTCGGATCGCGGCGCCATGCCGCGACCCTATGCCGTCGCCGGACGGGCGAAAGCCCCGAACGAACCGCCCTCGCCGGGCCGGGCTCGAGAGGCCCCCGCGCGCGCACAATGGGGAGGAGGTACGGTCATGCTGGTCAAGCATGCGATGACCCGGGGGGTGACGACCATCGGTCCCGGCGAGACCCTGCAGGCGGCGGCGCAGGCGATGCGGGCGTGCGGGGTGGGATTCTTGCCGGTGCGCGAGGACGATCACCTCGTCGGGGCGATCACGGATCGCGACGTCGTGGTCCGGGCGGTGGCGCCCGGCCGCGATCCCCGCCGCACCGTGGTGCGCGAGGCGATGACGCCGCGGCTCGTCCTCTGCCACGAGGACGACACGCTGGGCGAGGCGGCCCGGCAGATGGAGGAGCACGCGGTCCGCCGGATCCTGGTGCTCGACGGAGCCGAGCGGCTCGTCGGCGTGCTGAGCGCCGACGACCTGTCGCTCCACGCCCGCGGCCTGGCGGTGGACGTGCTCGAGCGCTGCCACGATCCGGGGCGGCTGGCGCGCCCGTCGTGGCTGCCGATCGAGTGAGGCCTACCCGGCCTTCTTGAGCTCGGTGAGGACCAGCTTCGCGATCGACTTGAGCGTGTCGAACACGCCCACGCCGGTCGGGGCCACCGCCGGGAACTCGGGGACGTTCTTCGGGTTCAGCGCGCGGTGCAGCTCGTCCACCCCGATGGCGCTCGGCAGGTCGCGCTTGTTGTACTGGACGACGTACGGGACCTTGTCGAGGTCGTAGCCCTGCTCGGCCAGGTTGACGCGCAGGTTCTCGAGCGACTCGAGGTTCGCCTCCATGCGCTCCATCTGCGAGTCGGCCACGAAGACGACGCCGTCGACGCCCTTCAGGATGAGCTTGCGCGAGGCGTCGTAGAAGACCTGGCCCGGCACCGTGTAGAGGTGGAAGCGGGTCTTGAAGCCGCGGATCTCACCCAGCGAGAGCGGCAGGAAGTCGAAGAAGAGCGTGCGCTCCGTCTCGGTCGCGAGGCTGATCATCTTGCCCTTCGCGTCCGGGTTGGTCTTCGCGTAGACGTACTGGAGGTTGGTCGTCTTCCCGCACAGCCCGGGGCCGTAGTAGACGATCTTGCAGTTGATCTCGCGCGAGCTGTAGTTGATGAAGCTCATGTCTACTCGCTGAAAAGGTGGTCGATGTCGTCGTCGGTGATCTCGGCGAACGGACTCTGCGTCCCCGGGGTCGCCTGCTTCTGCGCCAGCGCCTCGAACACCTTCGCGAGCTCCTCCCCCGCCTTCTTCACGCGGAGGCGCACCAGGCCGAGCGAGCTCTTCGCGTCGAAGATGACCACCAGCACCACCCGGCCACCCACGATGCTCATGTGGAGCGACTCGCGCTCCCCCTCGTGGAACTGGTTCGGGAACTCCTTCTCGCCGAGGAGCTTGGCGAGGCCGCCCATGGCCGCCACGTTGCCCGCCGTGAGGGAGGCGAGCGAGGTCGTGTCGAGGTTCTGCGCCTGGCCGCTCGAGGCGATGAGCTGGCCGTTCTTGTCGATGAGGAAGACCACCTTCGCGTTGGCGTCGCGCGTGAGGCGGTCGCAGATCCCGGCGATGAGCCGGAATTCCTCCTCGTACATCACCAGCCCTGAGTTCATGGACCTCTCGCTCCTCGCGAAGACGCTTTCGACTCGAGAGCCGCTGCTCGGGGATCTAGAGCTCGCGGCGGCCGGAGAGCGCACGCGCGAGCGTCACTTGATCAGCGTATTCCAGATCGCCGCCCATGGGAACGCCTTGAGCGATGCGGGTCACCTTCACGCCGAGCGGCTTGAGGAGCTTGGTGAGGTAGAGCGCCGTCGCCTCCCCCTCGACGTCCGGGTTGGTGGCGACGATCACCTCGTCCACCGGGCTCTGCTCGAGCCGCAGGAGCAGCTCCCGGATCTTGAGCTCGGAGGGGCCCACGCCGTCGAGCGGGGAGAGCGCGCCGTGCAGCACGTGATATCGGCCCCGGTATTCATGGGTGCGCTCGACGGCCACCAGGTCGGGTACGCCCTCCACCACGCAGATCGTCCGCGCGTCGCGGCGGGGGTCGGCGCACAGCGCGCACGGGTCCTTGTCGGTGAGCGTCTGACACGAGGAGCAGAGCCTCACGTCGCGCACCACGCCGGTGATGGCGCCGGCGAGCTCGCCGGCGTACCCGGCGCCCGCCTTGAGGATGTGGAAGGCGAGCCGCTGGGCGGTCTTCTCGCCGATGCCGGGCAGCCGCGCCAGCTCCTTCACGAGCCGGGCGATGGGATCCGCGACCGACACTAGTAGGGCAGGCCCGGGACCTGGATGCCGCCGGTGGACTTCTTGAGGTGCTCGTCCGCCGCGGCGCGCGCCTTCTCCGCGCCGGCGTTGACGGCGGCGGTGACGAGGTCCTCGAGCATCCCCTTGTCGGCCGGGTCGATCGCCTTGGCGTCGATCTCGAGCTTGAGCAGGTTGCAGCGCCCGTCCATCTTCACCTTGACGAGCCCGCCGCCGCTCTCCGCCTCGACGGCGATCTGGTCGAGCGAGGCGCGCGCGTCGGCCATGGCCTTCTCGAGCTTGCGCGCCTGCCGCATGAGGTGCTGGATGTCGATGCCTGGCATTTAGAGCTCCTCGATCTTCGTGACTTCGCCGTCCAGGATGCGGGTGGCCTGCTGGATCCCGGGGTGGGCGCGGGCGGCGCCGGTCACGCGGGAGGTGCGGGCGGCGCGCTCCGCCTGCTCGGCCTGGGCGAGCGACTGCGGCGCGGCGGCGGGAGAGGGTGCGGCCGGCTCGGCGCCGGGGGGCGCCTTGGCGAGCTCGAGCCGGACCGGCCGCCCGAAGTGCCGCGCGAAGAGCGCCTCGATGTCGGCGCGGCGCCGCTCCACGGTGGAGAGCGGCATCCCGGGGGACATCCGGACCGCCACCTCGCCGTCCGTGAGGCCGGTCAGCACGGCGTGCTTGAGGGCGTTCGCGAGCGCGGGGCTCGCCCGCTCGACCTCGGCCACGGCGGCGCGCCAGCGGTCGGCGGCCGGGGCGGCGGGGTCGTCCTTCGCGCCCGAGGACGGGCTCGGGGCCGGCTCTCGGGGCGCGGCCGGGGGCGCGGGGGCTTTCGCCATCGAGGTCGCGGTCGAAGTCGCGGTCGAGCTCGCGGCCGCCGTCGCGGTCGAGCTCGGCCTGGCGGCCGGAGCCGACGGCTTCGTCCCCGCCGCGCACCCCGGCGTCCCGCCCGCGAGCGCGCTGCCGCTGCCGCCGCGCGGCGCGCCGCCGCCGGTCCCGAGGCCGTCGAGCCGCGCCAGGAGCTCCTGCACCTCCGCCCCCGGCGCCAGGAAGCACGCCTTGAGGAGCGCCACCTCGAGCGCGTAGCGCGGCTGCTCGGCGACCTTCACCTCGGCCACCGCGGCCTGCACCAGGTCGAAGAGCCGCGTGAGCTGCGCGGCGGGAGCGGCCTCCGCCTGGGCCAGCACCTCGCGCCGCTCCGCGTCGGTCCGGTCGAGCGGCGCCTGGGGCACGAGCTTCGCCACGACCACGTCGCGCAGGTGCCGCACCAGCTCCTCGGCGACCCGCTTCATCTCCTGCCCGCGCGCGTGCAGGCCCGCCAGCTCGGCCAGCACCGCCGCGCCGTCGCGGCCGACGAGCGCGCCCGCGATGCGGCCGACCGCCCCGGCGTCCACCGCCCCCACCGCCTCGGCCACCTCCGCGTCGGAGGCGCTGTCCCCGCAGGCGGCGCGCACCTGGTCGAGCATCGAGAGCGCGTCGCGCATGCCGCCCTCGGCGCTCCGGGCCACCAGCGCCAGCGCCGCGTCGGAGACGGCGAGCCGCTCGGCGTCCGCCACCTTGCGGAGCTGCGCCACGAGCTGCTGCTGGGTGAGGCGGCGGAAGTCGAAGCGCTGGCAGCGCGAGACGATGGTCTCGGGCACCTTGTGGACGTCGGTGGTGGCGAGCACGAACTTCACGTGCTCCGGCGGCTCCTCCAGCGTCTTGAGGAGCGCGTTGAACGCGCCCGCCGAGAGCATGTGGACCTCGTCCACGATGAAGACCTTGAAGCGGTCGCGCGCCGGCCGGTACTTCACCGCCTCGACGATGTCGCGGACGTTGTCGACGCCGTTGTTGGAGGCGGCGTCGATCTCGATCACGTCGACCGAGCGCCCCTCGGCGATCTCGACGCAGGGCGCGCACACGCCGCACGGGGTGGCGGTCGGCCCCTCCACGCAGTCGAGGCACTTCGCGACCAGGCGGGCGCTCGTCGTCTTCCCCACCCCGCGCGGCCCGGTGAAGAGGAAGGCGTGCGCGAGCTGCCCGCTCTTGAGCGCGTTCGAGAGCGTGCGGACCACGTGCTCCTGGCCCGACATCTCCTCGAAGGTCTGAGGGCGGTACTTGCGCGCGAGGACGAGGTAAGCCATGGCCGGGACCGGGGATTGGAGGTACCAGCTTTAGTACCCGGAAGGAAGGCGCGCAGGGCGAGGCAGCGGCCCCGATGAAAACGAAACGAGCCGGTCCACAATCCCCGGGCGCACGGAAGACCTCCTACCGTTGCTCCCTTCCGGGCCTGGCGGGGTTTGGAAGCCCCCACGTCGCCCGAGGATTCTGGACCGGCTCTGCTGCTGCCACGACTTGTGGCGGAGAGGGTGGGATTTGAACCCACGGTCCGGTTCCCCGGACACACGATTTCCAGTCGTGCACCTTCGGCCGCTCGGTCACCTCTCCCGAACTGCCCTGGCTGCCCAGGGATAAAAGGGAAAGAAGCGGAGAGCGAGGGATTCGAACCCCCGGTACCGTTGCCGGTACACCTGATTTCGAGTCAGGCGCCTTCGACCAGGCTCGGCCAGCTCTCCGCCGGCCGATCTAGCCGATTTCCTTCGGGGCGCCAAGCGCCAAGCGCGATTTTCCTGCCGGACGGCTCCGCCTACCCCCGCCGGGCGCGGAAGAACGCCTTGAGGAGCTCGCTGCACGCCTCCGCCTGGAGCCCGCGCTCCACCGGGAAGCGGTGGTTGAGGCGCGGATCCGCGGTCAGATCGGTGAGCGAGCCCGCCGCGCCCGCCTTGGGGTCGTCCGCGCCGTAGACGAGCCGGTCGATCCGGGCGAGCACCATCGCGCCGGCGCACATCGCGCACGGCTCGAGGGTCACGACCAGGGTCACGCCCGCGAGGCGCCAGCGCCCGAGGGCGCGGGCCGCCTCCTGGATGGCGAGCAGCTCCGCGTGGGCGGTCGGGTCGCGGTCCGTCTCGCGCCGGTTCGCGCCCCGGCCGACGATCGCGCCCTCGTGCAGCGCCACGGCGCCGACCGGCACCTCGCCCGCCTCCCCCGCGGCGCGCGCCAGCGCGAGCGCCTCGTCCATGGCCTCCTCGACGGTCACGGCGGAGGTTGTACCACCGCCCCGCGGCGCTCACCCGCCGGCGAGCGGCCCGGCGGCGAGCGCCGGCGGGCGCAGCGGCTGGAGGAGCTCCGGGTGGTCGGCGCAGGCGAGGCCGCAGGCGCGGCAGGTCTCGACCTGGCACTTGGGGGTCACCTTCGCGCCCACGCCGCGCCGGAGCTCCCGGGCGAGGTACTTCTTCGTGAGCCCCTGGTCGAGGAAGTCCCAGGGGAGCGCCTCGTCCACGCCGATCTCGCGGCTGGCGAAGTACTCCGGGGCGTGGCCCCAGCGCGCGAGCGCCTTCCTGAGGTCGCCGCCCGCCTCGCGGTGGGCGAGCTCCAGCAGGTCGGCGACGCGGCGGTCGCCGCGCGAGAGCAGCGCCTGCAGGAACGCCTCCCGCGGGCTCATCATCTCGACGTCGATGCCGCGCGGGCGCAGCTCGCGCTCGAGGAGCTTGCGCTTCGCCTCGAGGCAGCCCCGCTCCGCCATGGGCGCCCACTGGAACGGCGTCCACGGCTTGGGGATGAAGGGGTTCACGGAGAGCGAGAGGCGCCCCATGCGCCCGGTCGCCTTGGCGCGCGGAAGCATGACCTCCTCGCGGATGCGTACGGCGAGGCGCGCCATCCCGAGCACGTCCTCGTCGGTCTCGGTGGGCAGCCCGCACATGAAGTACATCTTCACGTGCTGCATGCCCTGCCCGAGCGCGTGCTCGGCCGCCTTCACCACCAGGTCGTCCGGGAAGTCCTTGTTGATGACCCGGCGCAGCCGCTCGGTCCCGGCCTCCGGCGCGAGGGTGATGGAGCGCTCGCCGCCGGCTGCCATGCGCCCCGCCAGCGCGGGGGTGATGGCGTCCACCCGCAGGGACGACGGGCTGAAGGTCCCGCCCTCCTCGGCGATGGAGCAGGTGAGCGCGTCGAGGCCGCTGTAGTCGCTCGTGTCCGGGCCCACCAGGCCCACCCGCAGCCCCGCCGCGAGGCCGCGGCGCGCCTCCGCCCGGAGGGTCTCGAGGTCCACCTCGCGGTAGGGTCGCTGCACGAAGCCGGCGGCGCAGAAGCGGCACCCCCAGAGGCAGCCGCGCGCCACCTCGGTGAGGAAGAGGTCGCCGAACTGCGCGTCGGGCGAGTCCACCACGCGCGAGGTGGGGACGGTCCGCAGGTCCTCGACGTAGCGCCGCACCACCCGCGCCGGCGCGCCCTCCTTCGGCTCGAACCGCGTCACCCAGGCGCCCGCGGGCGCGGCGGTGTCGGCGTACTCCACCTCGTAGAGCGAGGGCACGTAGCTGCCCGGCAGGCGCGCCAGCTCGGCGAGGAGCGCCGGGCGCGTGCGGTCGCGGGCGCCGCCCGCGAGCTGGTCGAGGAAGGGCGCGCACAGCTCCTCGCCCTCGCCCACCAGGAGCAGGTCGAAGAAGGGCGCCACCGGCTCCGGGTTGATCTGCACCGCGATCCCGCCCGCCACAACCAGCGGGTGGCGCGCGTCGCGGTCGGCGGCGCGGAGCGGCAGCCCGGCGCGGTCGAGGAGCGCGAGGACGTGCCGGTAGTCCTCCTCGAACGAGAGCGAGAACGCGACCACGTCGTTGTCGGCGAGCGGCTGGCCCGACTCGACGGTGCGCGGCGCCTCGTCCGGCGCCTCGGGCAGGAAGGCGCGCTCGCAGGCCGTGCGCGGGTGGGCGTTGAAGAGCCGGTACACGGCGTGGAGGCCGAGGTTGGCCATCCCGACGCGGTAGGTGTTCGGGTAGACGAGCGCCACCCGCAGCTTGCCGCCGGGGTCCTTCCGCACCGCGCCGCGCTCGAGCGGCGCGGCGCCGGGCGGCGGGGGACCCACCCCCGCCCTACGCATCTGGACGGCTCCGCTCCATGAGGCGCTGAACCTACCCCGCGGGCGGCGCGGACGCCACCGGGCGCATTTGCCTCCTCGCCCCGCCCGGGAGTACACGAGCGCTCCGCGGCCCGGACGGCTCGGAACTCCGGCCCCGAGCCACTACAATCCACGCGGCCAGCCCCATGCCCCTATTCCCCAGCGCCGCCCTCGCCCTCCTCCTCGCCGCCGCGGCGCCCGCGGCCGCGGCGCCGGCCGCCGACGAGCTGCCGGGCGTCGATCTCTCGGGCCTCACCCCGGCCCAGGCCGAGGTGGTGCGGCGCGTGGCGGCCGACGAGTTCTGCCACTGCGGGTGCCCGCACACGCTCGCGGGCTGCCTGCGCGAGCACAAGGGCTGCAAGCACGCGCCGCGGATGGCGTCGCTGGTGGTGCGCCTCGCGGGCCAGGGGCTCGGCACGGGCGAGGTGCTGCGCGCGCTCACCGCCTACTACGCCGCGTTCGACCCGGCGCGGCGCGCCAAGCTCGACGTGGCGGGCTTCGGCCCCGCGCTCGGGAGCCCCGCGGCCAAGGTCACGCTGGTCGAGTTCTCCGACTTCACCTGCCCCTTCTGCCAGGCGCTCCGGCCCGAGCTGGAGCGCTTCGTGCGCGAGCACGAGGGGCGGCTGAAGCTCGTCTACAAGCCGTTCCCCATCGCCAGCCACCCGCGCGCCCAGGAGGCGGCGCTGGCGGGCGAGTGGGCGCGGGACCACGGGCTGTTCTGGCCCATGCACGACCGCCTCTTCTCGCACCCGCACGAGCTCTCGGACGACGACCTGGCCGCGGACGCGCGCGCGCTGGGCGGGGACCCGGACGACCTGCTGGCCGCGATCGCGGAGGGCCGCCGGCGCGGCCGCATCGCCGCCTCGCAGGCCGAGGCGCGCGCCGGCGGGCTGGTCGGGACGCCGACGCTGTTCCTGAACGGCCGGCGGCTGGAGCTCGGCCCGGTCAAGGACGCCCTCGACCTCCTGCTCTTCGCGCTCGAGGACGAGGAGGAGTGGCTCCGCGCCGGGCACTTCGAGCGCGACTAGCCCCCCATGCCGCTCCACGTCGACATCGACGCCCACGGCCGGATCGTGCCGCAGGACGACCAGGCGCGGCGGCTGCTCGCCGACCGCGCCGGCCGGTTCGAGCTCTTGCCGTCCGCGCCCGACCTGCTCCTCGGCCGCCGCACCCCGGCCGCCGGCGGCGCCTCGCAGCGCCCGCGCTGCGTGCTGGCGGGCGACCTGGCGGCGTTCCCCATCGCCGACTTCATCGCCTTCGTCCACCAGTCGCGGCTCTCCGGCCTCCTCAGGGTGGCGGCCGCCGGCGGGGACCGCACGGTCGTCTTCCGCGAGGGCGAGGTGCGCGGGGCGCACTCCCAGGCCGCCGGCGAGCGCCTGGGGGAGATCGCGGTGCGGCTCGGGTACCTCCGGCCGGCGGGGCTCGAGCAGGCGCTCCGCGCCGCCGCCGGGCCCGCCGGGCTCGGCAAGGCGCTCGTCGACGGGGGCCTCGTCTCCGCGCCCGACCTCTGGAAGTGCCTGCACGAGCAGGTGGCGGCGGTGTTCCACGCCATCCTCCTCTCGCGCGAGGGCGTGTTCACGCTCCTCGACGAGGAGGCGCCGGAGCTCGGCACGCCGCTCTCCGTGAACACCCAGTCGCTCCTCATGGACGGCATCCGGCGCATCGACGAGCTGAGCCTGTTCCGGGCGCGCATCCCCGGGCCGGAGGCGTTCCTGCGCCGGCGCGAGCCCAAGGTGCCGATCACGCTCCAGCCGGTCGAGCGGGAGCTCCTGGGGCTGGTGGACGGCCGGCGCACGGTGGCCGAGGTGGCGCAGCGCGCGCACCTCTCCCCGTTCGACGCCACCAAGGTGCTCTACCACCTGGCGGAGGCCGGCTACCTGGAGGCGTCGGCCCAGCCGCTCGGCGCCCGAGGGCAGTCGCCGGACGAGCGCGCCGGCGCCATCGGCGAGGGGATGGCCGGCATCCTGCGCGAGGTGGCGGTGGCGGTCGAGGCGGCGGGCGGCCGCGAGCCCTTCCTGGCCGCGGTCCGCGCCTTCCTCGCCGATCCGGCCGGCCGCTTCGCCTTCGCCTGGACCGGCATCGCCCCCGCCCGCGACGGCGCCGTCGACCCGGCGGCGGTGCGGGCGAACGTGGAGGCGGCGCGGGTCTCCGACGACGACGGCGATCGCCTGACGGTGCTCTTCGACGCGCTGCACGAGCTCGTCCTGTTCTACCTGTTCCAGAGCGGGGAGCTGCTCGCGCGCGCCGAGGACGAGCGGCTCGGGCGCGAGGTGAAGGAGCGCTTCGAGGCGCTGGCGGAGCTCCGGTGACCCTGCCCTTCGTCACCGCCGACCTGCCCGGCTCGGGCGGCGCCGTGAAGGCCTCGCCGGAGGACTTCCGCGTCGACGAGGTCCCGGCCTACCTGCCGCAGGGGACCGGCCCGCACCTGTGGCTGCGGGTCGAGAAGCGCGACCGCACCACCCGCGACGTGGTGCGCGCGCTGGCGGCGGCGCTGGGGGTGCCCGACCGCGAGGCGGGCTGGGCCGGGATGAAGGACCGCGCCGCGGTCACCACCCAGTGGCTCTCCTTCCCGGTGGCGCGCGACCCCGATCCGGCCTCGCTGGCCGGCGACGGCTTCCGCGTGCTGGAGGCCTCGCGCCACCAGAACAAGCTCCGGACGGGCCACCTGCGCGGCAACGTCTTCGCGGCCGTGGTGCGCGGCGGCGATCTCGCGCGCGCCCAGGCCTGCGCCGCCGCGCTCCAGGCGCGCGGGCTCGCCAACTTCTTCGGCGCCCAGCGCTTCGGCGCCGCCGGGCGGAACGCGGAGGTGGGGCGCAAGCTCCTCCTCGGCGACGCGCGCGACCCCGAGGTGCGCCGCGCGCTGCGCGACCGCTTCCTGCGGCGGCTGGTGCTGTCGGCCTGGCAGTCGCGGGTCTTCAACGCCTGGCTGGCGGAGCGGCTGCGCGACGGCCTCTTCGCGACCGCGCTCGCCGGCGACGTCCTGAAGAAGCTCGACTCGGGCGGCGTCTTCACCTGCGAGGACCCGGCCGCCGACGGGCCGCGCGTGGAGCGGTTCGAGGTGTCGCCGGCCGGGCCCATGTTCGGGCACAAGCTCAAGCCCGCCGCGGGCGAGGCGCTCCGCCGCGAGGAGCGCCTGCTCGCCGCCGAGGGGCTCGGCCCGGCCGACCTGGCGCGCGGCGGCGGCGAGACCGAGGGGACGCGCCGCCCCGGCCGGCTCCCGGTGGCCGTGGAGCTCGAGCCGGTGGAGGGCGGCTACCGCGCCCGCTTCGAGCTGCCGCGCGGCTCCTACGCGACGGTGGTGCTGGGCGAGCTCGCCAAGTCGGAGGGGCTGGAGCTGCCCGACGCCGAGGCCTGAGGGCCGCGGTCCTTGGCGATGAGCAGGTAGATGGCGGGCACGAAGAAGAGGGTGAAGGCCGTGCCCACCGCCATCCCCGCCACCAGCACCAGGCCGATGCTGTTGCGCGCCGCCGCGCCCGGCCCGGTCACCAGGGTGAGCGGGAAGTGCCCCGCCACCGTGGCCACGCTCGTCATGAGGATGGGTCGGAGCCGGGTGGCGGCCGCCCGCTTCACCGCGTCGAGCTTGCTGAGGCCCTCGAGCTGCGCCTTGTTGGCGAAGTCGACGATGAGGATGCCGTTCTTCGAGACGAGCCCGACCAGCGTGACGAGCCCCACCTGCGAGTAGACGTTGAGGGTGGTGGTCCAGCCGTTCGTGAAGGACGGCAGGTTCGGGTTGGGCATCTTGAGGAAGGTCATCAGGGCGGCGCCGAACATGCCGAGCGGGACGGAGCCGGCCAGGATGACGAACGGGTCCCGGAAGCTGTTGAACTGCGCCGCCAGCACCAGGAAGATCAGGACCACCGCCAGGAGGAAGGCGGGCAGGAACTTGTTCCCCTCGGTGCGGAGCTGCCGCGACTCGCCGGTGTAGTCGAGGTTGTAGCCGTTGGGCAGGATCTTGGCCGCCTCGGCCTCGAGGAACCCCAGCGCCTGGTCGAGCGGGCGCACCGCCACGCCGCTGATCTTGACCGCGTTGAGCTGCTGGAAGCGGTTGAGCGAGCGCGGGGTGACGCTGTGGCGCAGGGTCGCGATCGACGAGAGCTTGATGAGCTGTCCGCCCGGCCCGGTCACGTTGAGGTCCGCGAGCTGGGCCGCGTTGAGCCGCTCGCCGCGCACGAGCTGCGGGATGACCTTGTAGCTGCGGCCGCCGATGCTGAACCGGTTCACGAAGTTGCCGCCGACGGCCGCCGCCAGGTCCTGGCCGACCGTCTGCAGGTCGAGGCCGAGGGCCGCCACCTTGTCGCGGTCGATCTCGAGCTCGGTCTCCGGCTGGTCGATCTTGACGTCGATGAGGGGCGGGAACGCGAACATGCCGCTCGCGGCCGCCTTCTCCTGGAGCTGCTTCGCGAAGCCGAGCACCTCGGAGGCCTCGGCGGTGGAGGCCAGCACGAACTCGACCGGGAAGTTGCCGCCGCCGGGCAGGGCCGGCGGGACGATGGGGAACGTCTGCACTCCCGGGATGGCGGCGACCTTGGCCCCCACCTGCGGCAGGAGCTGGGAGGCGGTGGCCTTGCGCTCGTCCCAGGGCTTCAGCCCCATGCCCCAGAACCCGCCGTTCGGGAAGGTGATCTGGAACGTGAACTCGGTCTCGGGGAACGACCGCACCGCCTTGTCCACGGCGCGCGTCGACTGCATCACCTGGTCGATGGTGGAGTTGGCCGGCGTGTTCACCACCCCGAAGATGACGCCCTGGTCCTCCGCCGGCGCCAGCTCCTTGGGCGACTGCCAGAACATGAGCCCCGCCAGCACGCTCACCACCACCCAGGCGAGGTAGATGGCGCCGCGCGCGCGCAGCACGCCCTCGAGCTGCCGGACGTAGGTGGCGCGCAGCCGGTCGAAGGCGCGGTTGATGCGGCCGGCCAGCCCGTGCTCCTCCTGCCCGCGGCGCAGGAGCGCCGACGACATGACGGGCGAGAGCGTGAGCGCCACCACGCCCGAGATGCCGACCGCGCCGGCCAGCGTGAGCGCGAACTCGCGGAAGAGCGAGCCGGTGAGCCCGCCCTGGAAGGCGATGGGCGTGTAGACGGCCGCCAGGGTGACGGTCATCGCGAGGATGGGGCCGACCAGCTCGCGCGCCCCCTGCAGCGCCGCCTCGACCGGGCTGACCCCCTCGCGCAGGTGGCGCTCGACGTTCTCCACCACCACGATGGCGTCGTCGACCACCAGGCCGACCGAGAGCACGATGGCGAGCAGCGTGAGCAGGTTGAGCGTGAACCCGAACGCCTGCATGAGGAAGACGGCGCCGATGAGCGAGACCGGGATGGCCACCACCGGCACCAGCACCGAGCGCAGCGAGCCGAGGAAGAGGAAGATGACGACGATGACGATGAGGAGGGTGTCGCGGAGCGTCGACTCGACGTCGCGGATGGCGCTCCGGATGTAGCTCGTGGCGTCGTAGGCGATGTAGGCCTTGATCTGCTCCGGGAGCTCCTTCTGCAGCGACCCCATCTCGGCCCGGACGCGCCGGATGACGTCGAGCGAGTTGGCGTTGGGGAGCGCCCAGATCCCGACGAACACCGCCGTCTGCCCGCTGAAGTTGACGGCGGTGTCGTAGTCCTCCGCGCCGAGCACCACGTCGGCGACGTCGGAGAGGCGCACCACCGCCCCGTCCTTCTCGCGGATGGCGAGCTGCTGGAACTCCTTCACCGAGCGCAGGTCGGTGTTGACGGTCAGGTTCACCTGGACGAGCGCGCCCTTGGTCTGCCCCACCGCCGCCAGGTAGTTGTTGGCGGCGAGCGCGCGGCGGACCTGGGTCGGGCTCACGTCGAGCGCCGCCATCCGATCCGGCTTCAGCCAGATGCGCATGGCGAAGGTGCGCGCGCCGAGGATGTCGGCGCGCTGCACGCCCTCGAGGGCCGAGAGCCGCGGCTGCACCACCCGCACCAGGTAGTCCGTGATCTCGTTCTGCTTCAGCAGCTCGGACGAGAAGCTCAGGTAGGCGGAGGCGAACTGGCTGTCCGTCGACACGATGTTGAGGATCGGGATCTCCGCCTCGGGCGGGAGATCGCGGCGGACCTGGTCCACCTTGGAGCCGATCTCCGAGAGCGCCTTGGTGGCGTCGAAGTCGAGGCGCAGGTGGGCCGTGATGGTGGACATCCCCTGCTTGCTCTCGGACTCGAGGTAGTCGATGCCGTCGGCCGCGGCGATGACGCGCTCGAGCGGGGTGGTGATGAACCCGCGCACCAGGTCGGCGCTGGCGCCGACGTACACGGTGGTGACGGTGATGGCGGCGTTCTCGCTGCGCGGGTACTGCCGCACGTTGAGCGTCCGCATCGCCTGGACCCCGGCGATCACGATCACCAGGTTCACCACGATCGCGATGACCGGCCGCCGGATGAAGAGATCGGTGAAGCTCATGGCGCGCCCTTCACTCCTCTTTGGCCCGCGGGGCCAGCTCGGCCGCCGGCGCCAGCGCCTCGTTGACCACCACCGCCGCGCCGTTGCGCAGCTTGAACGCGCCGCTGCTCACGACGCGCTGCCCGGCCGAGAGCCCCTCGGTCACCGCCACGAAGTCGCCCCGGCGCTCGCCCAGCCGCACGAAGGCCTGGCGCGCCACGAGCCCGGCCTTGCCGGCCGCGTCATTCTTCTCCTCCAGCAGGAAGACCGAGTCGCCGTACGGCGCGAAGAGCACCGCGGTGGCGGGCACGAGGAGCACCGGCCGGCTCTGCCCGGACAGGAGCTCCACGTTGACGAACATGCCGGGGCGGAGCCGCCCGTCGGCGTTGGGGAAGGTGGCGCGGACCCGCACGTTGCGGGTGGCGGGGTCCACCTCGGGGTTCACCGTCGTCACCTGCCCCTCCCACTGCGCGCGCGGGAAGGCGTCGGTGCGCAGGCGGGTGCGCTGGCCCACCGTGAGGTCGGCCAGCGCCTGCTGCGGCAGCGCGAACTCGGCGTAGATGGGCGAGACCGAGTGCATCGCGGCGATGGGCGCCCCGGCCGACACCACCTGGCCGAGCTCGACCTGGCGGATGGCGACGCGCCCGTCGAACGGCGCCCGGATGGTCTTCTTCGCGATGGTGGTCTCGAGGCCGGTCACCGTCGCGGCCGTCTGCTGGGCGCGCGCCTCGGCCGCGTCCAGATCGGCGGGGGTGTTGGCGCCGCCGGCGCGCAGCTGCCGCGCGCGCTGCAGGGTGGCCTTGGCCAGGGCCGCGTCGGCGCGCGCCGCCGCGAGCTGCGCCTCCTCGGTGGCGGTGTCGAGCTTCACCAGCATGGCGCCGCGCTTCACCGACGCGCCGGAGTCGAAGCCGATCTCCCGGATGACCCCGGGCAGCTCGGCCCCGACCGTGACGCCGCGCACCGCCACCAGGGTGCCCACCGCCTCGCGCGACGCCTCCCAGCGCGACGCCTCGACGGTGGCGGAGGTGACCGACTCGGGCGGCGGCACGAACGACTTGCCGGCCTTGATCATGCCGGTGATCTGGGTGGCCTTGATGGCCACGATGGCTGCCACCACCACCAGCAGGGCGACGACGACCAGCAGCCAGAGCTTGCTCTTGTGTGTCATGCGGGGATCACCACCGGGGGAGTCACGGCCCCTCCTTGTAGGGGGCCGGCGGAGCAGGCGCAGCGACAGTTGGAGAGAGGCCCCGGTTGGAGCAGGGCGCGAACGTTTACCACGGGTCGACGCTCAGCGGGAGAAACAACCTGGTTGCGAGGCCGCGACGTCCAGGGCGGCGTCGTGCAACGCCAGGGCGTCGGCCGGCACGAGCTGCCGGCTCTCGTCGTACCAGCCGGTCACCGCGCGCGGGGCGGCGCGCGGCCCGTGGAGCAGCGCCAGCGTGGTCGCCGTCTGGTCGCAGCAGCCGGTGGGGTTGTCGGGCAGGTAGTACCGGGGCCGCCAGCGCGCGGGGCGGGCGCGCCGGACCGCGCGCGCCAGCCGGGCGAGCTCGGCCGGAGCGAGCTGGCTCCGGCAGCGCTGCCCCGACGGCGCCACCACCTCCACCTCGCCCGCGGAGGAGATCTTGACGGCGCCCGCGCCCCGCCCGGAGAGACCGCCCAGGGTGGCGACCTCCACCCGCCAGGCGGGCGGAGCGGCGGCCAGCGCCAGCGCGGCGAGGAGCGAGGTCACCGCGCCGTTCTAGCGAACGGGTCGCGCCCGGTAAAGCGTGCGGACGCCGGCGGAGCCTCCGGCCGGGCGGGCGGCGAGGGCGGCGGGGACGTACCTTGCGGCTGGAAAGGGGGAGCACGACATGGGGATCATCGCCTGGATCGTCTTCGGCTTCATCATCGGCCTCCTGGCGCGCGCGCTGGTGCCGGGCCGGCAGCACATGGGCTTCGTCATGACGACGCTGCTCGGGGTGGCGGGCTCGCTCGTCGGCGGCCTGGTGGCCACCGCGCTCGGCGGCGGCTCGGTGCAGGAGCTGCACGGCGCCGGGTTCCTGGGCAGCCTCATCGGCGCCATCCTGCTGCTCGTCATCGCGGGCGCGGCCATGCGACCGCGCCGTGCGGCGCTGTGACGGGCCGGATAGGTCCAGGTCCATGCGAACGCGCAAGCTGGGCCGGCAGGGGCTCACCGTCTCGGCGGTGGGGCTCGGCTGCATGGGGATGAGCGAGTTCTACGGGCCGGGCGACGAGGCGGAGTCGATCGCGACCCTGCACCGGGCGCTCGAGCTCGGGGTCACCCTGCTCGACACGGCCGACATGTACGGTCCGTTCAAGAACGAGGAGCTGGTCGGGCGCGCCCTGCGCGGGCGGCGCGACCAGGCGGTGCTCGCCACCAAGTTCGGGAACGAGCGCCGCGCCGACGGGTCGTGGGTGGGCATCAACGGCCGGCCCGAGTATGTCCGGCGGGCGTGCGACGCGTCCCTCGCGCGGCTCGGCGTCGACCACGTGGACCTCTACTACCAGCACCGCGTCGACCCGACCGTCCCCATCGAGGAGACGGTCGGCGCCATGGCGGAGCTGGTGAAGGCGGGGAAGGTGCGCTTCCTCGGCCTCTCCGAGGCTGCGCCCGCCACGCTCCGCCGCGCGCACGCCGTGCACCCGGTGAGCGCGCTCCAGACCGAGTACTCGCTGTGGAGCCGCGACGTCGAGGACGAGATCCTCCCCACCGTGCGCGAGCTCGGGATCGGCTTCGTCGCCTACAGCCCGCTCGGCCGCGGCTTCCTGTCCGGCCAGATCCGCCGCCCGGAGGACCTGGCCGAGGGCGACTTCCGCCGCTCGAACCCGCGCTTCCAGGGCGAGAACTTCCAGCGGAACCTGGCGCTGGTGGACCGGGTCCGCGAGCTCGCGGCGGAGAAGCGGGTGACGCCCTCCCAGCTCGCGCTGGCCTGGGTGCTCTCGCGGGGGGAGGACGTGGTGCCCATCCCGGGCACGAAGCGGCGCAAGTACCTGGAGGAGAACGCCGCCGCCGCCGATCTGACGCTCGGCGCCGAGGACCTGCGCCGGATCGAGGCGGCCGCGCCCCGCGGCGCCTTCGCCGGCACGCGCTATCCGGCCGAGGCGATGAAGCGGCTCAACCTGTGAGCGCCCTGGGTCACGGGCAGGCGACCGGCGGCTGCGGGCAGGGCAGGACCGCGGCCGGGCAGTACCAGCCGCCGGCCGCGCCGGCGTCGACGCCGGCGCCGTAGTCCGCGCCCTGCGCGGGCGGGCCCGCCGCCCAGGAGTTCCCCTGCGCCGCGACGTGGACACCGCCCTGCCCCCCCGCCCACGCCACGCCCATGCCCCCGTGCAGCGGGTCATAGCAGTCGAGCTGGTTGGCCTCGGTCGCGCAGCGCGCGGCGTCGGCGGCGCCGACGAGCTGGAGCGCGTCCTGCTCCTCGGCGCCGGCCGGATCGACCAGCACCTGGTCGTAGCCGTTGCCGTAGACGCGGTTGCCGGTGAAGGCGAGCTGGCCAGGCGTCCCCCCCAGGAACACCACCCCGCCGCCGCGCCGCCCCGAGCGCTGGCGGATGGCGCAGTTGCGGTCGATGGTGTTCCCGGCGAGCGTGAGCGTGGCGCGGGTGGCCTGGTCGACCTGGAGCCCGGTGTCGCTCCCCTGCTCGATGGTGGTGTCGCGGATCGTCGCGGTGAGCGGCACCGAGCCGTCGAGCCAGACGCCCCGGCCGCCGCGGACGATGGTGCAGCCGTCCACGAGCAGCGTCCCGCCCGCCCTCGCCTGGACGGCCACCGCGACCCCGTCGAAGGTCGCGTCCTTCACGGTGACCGAGCACGCGCCGGTGGAGCGCACGCCGGCCGAGAAGCTCGGCGGCGCGCCCCCGGGCGCCGCGCCCTCGACCCGGACGTCGTGGACCACGGCGGCGAGCGCCGAGGCCCCGGCGCAGGCCACCACCACCCCGTCGATCCGGTCCGCCCCGGGGCGGAGCACGAAGCCCGAGAGGCTGGCGCCCGGCACGAGCACGATGGGGCTCGGGGGCTGCAGCACGTAGGCGCCGTCCGGCCCGTCCCCGCCCGAGAGCGACACGCCGGCCGCGATGGGCGGCAACAGCTCGGTGAAGACCGCCGGGCCGGAGGCCGTCCCGCCGTGGACCTGCACCGTCACCGCCGCGCCGCCGGGGCCGGCCGCCTGGGCGGCGGCGAGGAGGGCGGGGCCGAGCGCGCGGAAGCGGCAGGCGGCGGGCGCGAGCGCGCCGGTCGGCTCCGGCACCTGCGCGAGGTCCGAACCGGCGACCGGATCGACGTGGAAGGCGAGGCCGGGGGGTGGGCACGAGGCCGCGCTCGCGCTGCAGCGCCCGTCCGCCCCGCACCTCTGGCCGGACGGGCAGCTCGCCGCCGACGAGCACGGCGCGCCCTCGGTGGCGACCTGGCAGGCGCAGAGCGCCAGGGCGAGCGGGAGCGCGGCGGCGCGCATCAGAAGGTGCCCTCCAGGAAGAACAGCGTCACCCCGGCCGCGCCCGCCGCCGCCGCGACGCCGTAGAGGACGTTGGCGTTGCGGGCGCGCGCGGCGGCGTCGGCGGCGAGCTGCTGGGCGGTCGCCCCGGTGTGCTCGCTGGAGCGGAGCTCGGCGCTCGCGCTCCGCGCCGCGAGCCCGTACGCGATCCCGGCCACGAGCGCCGCGCCGGCGACGCCGGCCGCGACCCAGGTGTAGCGGCGTGCGCCGCCGGCGCTGACCTTCACCTCGGGCGGCGCGGCCAGCCCGGCGCCGGCGGAGAGCGGGGCGGCCGCGGCGGCCGGAGCGAGGTCGGGCGCGCGGCGCGCGAGCGGCGCCTCGGGCGCGAGCGGCAGCGAGAGCTCGAGCGTGCGGTCGGGCGCGAGCACCACCTCGCGCCGGAGCGGGGCGAAGCCGGGCTTCTCCAGCAGGAGCCGGTGCGCGCCCAGCGGCAGCTCGGCCGCGAGCGGCGTCGGCCCGCGCGGCAGCGCGTCGACGCTCACCTCGGCGCCGGGCGGCGCGCTCTCCACGAAGAGCTGCTGCACCCCGCGGGCGCCGAGCCGCGCCGCCAGCGCCGCCATGAGCGCCTCGACCGCCCGGCGGTCCTGGGCCTCGGGCGCCGCCTTCAGGTAGGCGCGGTAGGCGGCGAGCGCCGGGCCGAGCTCGCCCAGGCGCTCGTGGCACTGCCCGAGGTTGTACTGGATCGCGCCGTGCGGCCGGAGCCGCCAGGCGGCCTCGAACTCGGCGATGGCGGGCCGGTAGCGGGCCGCGCGGTAGAGCTCGGTCCCGCGCCGGAAGTGCGCCTTCGCCTGGGCCGTCGCCTCGCCGGCCGCGGCGAGCGGGTCCTGCCCGGCGGCGGGCGCGGCGGCGGCGAGGAGGAGGGCGGCGAGGAGGGCGCGCATGCATCCCAGCGTCGCGCGCCCCCGCGCGCGTCAGAAGGGGTCCGGTTTCAGATCGTCGAGCTTGCGGCCGCGATTGTCGCCGCTCGCAGGCCGCCCGCCAAGCGCTCGGCCGCGCGCCGGCGGCGAGATCCGCTGCTCCGCCCGGGATGGGGCGGGGGTGACGGTGAGTGTCTGTGAGGGGAGGTCGGGCGCGGGCGCAGGCGGCGCCGGGGTGGGCTCGCCCCGCGCGGCCGCGGCGCGCTCCCCGGGCGCGCGCGCCGCCGCGGCGTCCGGGGCCGGAGCGCGGCGCAGGGCGACCAGGACGGCGATCGCGGCCACGGCCAGGACGAGGGCGGCGCCGTAGCGCGCGCGCCGGCCGCGGCCGCGCCGGGACCCCGCGGTCTGCCCCTCCTCCAGCGCCAGGGTCGCGCCGCGACCGGTCGAGCGGGACAGGGCGGACCCCGGCCCGGCCAGCGACTCGAAGCGCTGGGTCAGGCCCGATCCCGGGGCGAAGCGCGGCGCCGGCGTGGGGGCGCGCTCGTACACGGGCGGCAACCCCAGCCCGGCGAGCACCGGGGTGAGCTCGGCGGCGACCTCGAACATGCTCTGCTGGCGCTGCTCGGGCCGCTTCTCGAGCGCCTTCATCACGAGCGCGTCGAGCGCCGGGGGCAGCCCGGGGCGGAGCTGGCTGGGCGCCTCCGGCACCTTGGTCTGGTGCTCGAGCAGGGTGGCGATGGCGGTCTCGCCGCGGAGCGGGAGCCGGCCGGTCAAGAGCTCGTAGGCGAGCACGCCGAAGGCGTAGATGTCGGCGCGGTGGTCGACGGTGGCCGAGGCGCCCTGCTCGGGCGCCATGTACTCCGGGGTGCCCATGATGAAGCCGGCGCGGGTGGTGAGCCGCCCGGGCTCGGGGCCGGCGCCGTTCTTCGAGATCCCGAAGTCCACCACCTTCACGAAGTCCGTCCCGTCCTCGCGCCGGACCACGATCACGTTGTCCGGCTTGAGGTCGCGGTGGACGATGCCGCGGCCGTGCGCGGCGGCGAGGGCGCGGCAGACCTGCGCCAGGATGAGCAGCGCCCGCTCCAGGGGCGGCGGGCCGGCGGCGAGCAGGACCGAGAGGCCCTGCCCCTCCAGCTCCTCCATCACGAAGTAGAGCGCGCCCTGGGCGGTGCGCCCGAAGTCCGTGACGTCGACGATGTTCTCCTGCCCGATGGCGCTGGCGGCGACCGCCTCCTGCTGGAAGCGGCGCACCAGGTCCTGGTCCGCCGACAGCTCCGGCCGGAGCACCTTCACCGCCATGCGCTTGCGCAGCACGACGTGCTCGGCGCGGTAGACGGTCCCCATGCCGCCCTCGCCGAGGACCGCGAGCAGGCGATAGCGCTCTCCGAGGATCTGCCCGAGGAGCGGATCCGGGACGAGCGGGGTCGCGTCCACCGGGCACGCGGTGGCGCCCTCCTCGCATGCCCTCCGGCAGGTCGGACAGGTCGGCATCTCGGCGCTCGGCTCGAGGTTAGGCTATCATCGGCGGCCATCGTCTCCTAGCGAGGACCCTTGGCCGAGCTCTTCGTGGTGAACGGCATCTGCGGCGGGACCGTCTTCTTCCTGCCCGACGTCCCCACGGTCCTGGGGCGCTCTCCGGAGTGCCACGTCCAGGTGGCCGACCCCTGGATCTCGAGCATGCACGCGCTGTTCGAGCGCCGCGGCGAGCAGCTGTGGGTGGTCGACCTCGACAGCCGCAACGGCACCTTCGTCGACGAGCAGCGCGTGCACGAGGCGCCCATCCAGCCCGGCGCGCGGCTGCGCTTCGGGCGGACCTCGACCGAGCTGCGGGCCCGCGCCGAGCCGGCCCCGCCGCCCGGCATCCTCTCCGACCAGCGCACCATCATCCGCTACATCGCCGACCTCTCGGCCGAGGCCGGCGTCGCCCCGCTCCCGCCGGCTGGACCGCCGGCCGCCGCCACCTCCATCGCCGAGGCGGTGGCCCCGGACGAGGGCACGCCGCGCCGCGACACCGTGCGCGGCGGCGGCACGACCGGGGTGGCCCGCCGCCAGATCGGCGTGCTGAACGAGATCGGCCGGGCGCAGCTCGGCGCGGCCACGCTGGCGGAGGCCCTGGAGCGGCTCCTGCACGTCCTCTCCGCCGCCACCGGCGCCGAGAGCTCGAGCGTGCTGCTCATGGACGAGCGCGGCGAGCTCACCTCGGTCGCGGCGCAGCCCGCCGAGGCCCCGCCGCGCCGCTCCGCGACCTTGATCGAGGCCACCCTGCGCAGCCGGGCCGGCATCCTCACCCTGGACGCCCAGCAGGACCTCCGGTTCGCCCAGAGCCAGTCGATCATCGCCCAGGGCATGCGGTCGTGCATCTGCGCGCCGATCTGGGCGGACAACCGGATCCTGGGCGTGCTCCTGCTCGAGCGCGGCCTCGCCGACGCGTTCAACGCCGACGACCTCGAGCTCGCCACCCAGGTCGGGTTCCAGGCCGCGCTGGCGGTGGAGCGGATGCGCATCGCCGAGCGGACGCGCGCGGGCGACGAGCTCCGCCAGCTCCTCCTGCAGCACCTCGACGAGGCGGCCGCGGCGGCGCTGCTGCGCGCCGACGTCGCCGAGCGCGATCCGCTCGAGCCGGTGCTGCGCGAGCAGGCCGGCGCGGTGGTGGTCGCGCTGGGCGGGCTCGACGCGGCCGCGGCGGCGCTGCCGGCGGCGGAGGTGACCGCGCGCGTGCTGGCGCTGCAGGCCGCGCTCGCGGCCGCCGCCCGCGCCGCGGGCGCCGCCGTCGAGGAGCGGCTCGGCGGCGGGCTGCTGGCGGTCTTCGGGCTGGTCGCCCGCGACGACGGCGCGCCCGCCAGCGCCGCGCGCTGCGGCGCCGCGCTCGCCGAGCTGGCGCGGGACCTGGAGGCGGCGCGCGCGGCGCCCCGCCTCGCCGTCCGCGTCGGGGTGGCGTCCGGCCCGGCGCTGGTGGGGAACTTCGGGACCCCGGAGCAGCCGCGGCTGCGCGCGGTGGGCGAGGCGGTCGAGCTCGCCGAGCTGCGCGCCGCGCAGGCCGCGCCGGGCGAGGTGGCCGGCGGACCGCCGCGCGGCGGCTGACGGCGCGGCGCGTTCTTGCGCCACGATCCCCGGACGAGTAGTGTGCGGCGACACGGGCGGTGCGGCCCCCTCAGGCCCCGCCCATCGCGATGACGCAGCTCGACCTCCGCTCCGCAGCCAAGTTCCTGGGCGTGGACGACGCCACGCTGACGCGGTGGATCCGCCGGGGCGAGATCTCCGCCCGGCGCGTCCACGAGCAGTGGCAGCTCGACCGCTTCGACCTGCTCGAGTTCGCCGCGGCGCGCGGCCTGGCGGTGCCCCCCGAGATGCTGGCCGAGCCGGACGAGGGCGGCCCGGCGCTGCCCCGCCTCTCGGAGGCGGTGCGCGCGGGCGGCGTCCAGCACGCCGTCCCGGGGACCGACAAGGCCTCGGTGCTGCGCGCGGTGGTGGACGCGCTGCGGCTGCCGCCGGCCGTCGACCGCGGCTTCCTCCACCAGATGTTGCTCGCGCGCGAGCACCTCGGCTCCACCGGGCTCGGCCACGGCGTCGCCATCCCGCACCCGCGCAACCCCATCCTGCTGCGGGTGCCGGCGCCGATGGTGGCGGTGTCGTACCTGGCGCAGCCCATCGCCTACGACGCGCTCGACGGCGCCCCCGTGCACACCCTCTTCACGCTCGTCTCCCGCTCGATGCGGGTCCACCTGCACCTCCTGGCCGTGCTCGCGGCGGCGCTGCGCGACCCGGCGGTGGCGGAGCTCGTCGCCTCCCGCGCCGGCGAGCCCGCGCTGCTCGAGGCGTTCGACCGGGTCGAGGCCGCCCTCGCGCAGCGGCGCGCCGGCCCCGCCGAGGAGCCCACGTGACCCTCCACCTCGCCGCGCTCGCCCTGCTCCTCCTGGGCGGCCTCGCCGCGCTCGCGCTCGGGCGCTGGCCGGCGCTCGCGCTGCGCGCCGGCACCGCCAGCGCGGTGGCGGGCAGCGCGCTCGGCCTGGCGGCCGCCCTGGCCGCGCTCGCCGGCGGCGGCGAGCAGCTCTTCACCCTGCCCTGGACCGCGCCGCTCGCCGCCTTCCGCGTGGGGCTCGACCCGCTCTCCGCCTTCTTCGAGGTGGCGCTCTTCGCGCTGGCCATCCCCGCCGCGATCTTCGGCCACGCCTACATGCGGCCGCACCTCGGGCGGCGCGGGCTGCCGGGCTTCCTCTTCTTCCAGAATCTGCTCCTCGCCGCGATGGCGCTCGTCTTCTCGGCGCGCCAGGCGGTGCTGTTCCTGGTGGCGTGGGAGGTGATGGCGGCCGCCTCGTTCCTGCTGGTCGTCTTCGAGCACGAGGACGCGGAGGTGCGCGGCGCCGGGCTCGTCTACCTCGTCGCCTCGCACCTCGGCACCGCCTTCCTCTTCGCGCTCTTCGTGCTGCTCGGGCGCCAGGCGGGGTCGTTCGACTTCGAGGCGTTCGCGGCGGCGCGCGGCGCCGGTCCGGCCGTCCCGGCCGCCCTCCTCTTCGCGCTGGCGGTGGTGGGCTTCGGCACCAAGGCCGGCCTCGTCCCGCTCCACGTCTGGCTGCCCGAGGCGCACCCCGCCGCCCCGAGCCACATCTCGGCGCTCCTCTCCGGCGTCATGATCAAGACCGGCGTCTACGGGATCCTCCGCGCGCTCCTGTGGCTCGCCCCCGCGCCGGCCGGGTTCGGGCTGGTGCTGGGCGGCGTCGGGCTCGCCGGAGCGCTCGCCGCCATCACGCTCGCGCTCGGCCAGCGCGACGTGAAGCGGGTCCTCGCCTACTCGAGCGTGGAGAACGTCGGGATCATCGCGCTCGGCGTCGGGCTGGCGGTGGCGGCCGGCGCGCGCGGCGAGCCCGCGGTGGCGGCGCTCGCCTGGGCGGGGGCGCTCCTCCACGTCTGGAACCACGCCTTCATGAAGGGCCTCGCCTTCATGGGCGCGGGGGCGGTGGCGCACGCCGCGCACGGCCGCGACCTCGAGCGCATGGGCGGGCTCCTCGCCCGCCTGCCGCGCACGGCGAGCCTGTTCCTCCTCGGGCTGGCGGCGCTGGCAGCGCTCCCGCCGCTCAACGGCTTCTCCTCCGAGTGGCTCGTCTACCTCGGCCTCCTGCGGACGGCCGCCACCGCGCCCGGCGGCGCGTCGATCGTGGCCTGGGTGGCGGTGGCGACGCTCGCGTTCGTGGGCGGGGTCGCGGCGCTCGCCTTCGCGCGCCTGGGCGGGATCGCGCTCCTCGGCGAGCCGCGCAGCCCGGAGGCCGCGGCGGCCCACGAGCCCTCGCGCGGGCTGTGGGCGCCGCTCGCCGCGCTGGCGGCGCTCTGCGCCGCGCTCGGGCTCTTTCCGGACCTCGCGCTCCGGCTCGCCGCGCCCGCCCTGGCGCAGGTGGGCGGGGCGCGGGCGGCCGCCCACCTCGCGCCGGCGGTGCACGCGCTGGCGGTGCCGGTCCGGCTGGGCTTCGCCGCGCTGCTCCTCGTGGCCGGTGCCCTCGCGCTCTTCGCGCGGCGCGCGCGCCGGGGCCGGCCCGTCGCCGCCAGCGAGACCTGGGGCTGCGGCTTCACCCGCCCGAGCCCGCGGGTGCAGTACACCGGCGCCTCGTTCGGGCAGCTCTTCCTGTCGGGCCTCGCCCCGCGCCTCCTGCAGCCGCGAGGCCGCGTCGTGCCGCCGAAGGGCGTCCTGCCCGCCCGCGCCTCGGCGCGGTTCGAGGCGCGCGACCCGGCGCGCACGCGGCTCTTCGACCCGCTCTTCCGCGCCTTCGGCGACCGCGCCAGCCGCCTGCGCCGCTACCAGGCCCAGCGGCTCAACCTCCAGCTCGTCTACACGGTCGCGACCCTCCTCGCCTTCGCCGCGCTGCTCGTCCTGCGAGCGCCATGAGAGCGGCCGCGTGAGCCTCGCCCTCGTCCTCGCGGGTCTCGTGCTGGCGTCCTGCTCCGGAGGTGCCGCGCTCGCGCTGCGGCGCGCGCCCGCCCTCGCCCAGCGCGCCGCCTGCGCGGTGCTCGTGGCCGGGGCGGCGCTCGGGATCGCCGGCGCCGCCCTGGCGCTCGGCGGCGCGGCGCCGGCCGGGCTGCACGCCCGCTGGAGCGTCCCGGGCGGCGCGCTCGCGGTGCGCCTGGACGCGCTGGGCGCGGTCTTCCTCCTGCCCGTGTTCGGGATCCCGGCGGCGGGCTCGGTCTACGGCCTCGCCTACTTCGCGCAGGCGCGCCGCGGCGCGCAGGCGCTCCGGCTGCAGGGGTTCTACGGGCTCGTCACCGGCGCGATGGCGCTGGTGGTGCTGGCGGCCAACGCGATGCTGTTCCTCGCCGCCTGGGAGGTGATGGCGCTGTGCGGCTTCCTGCTCGTGCTCACCGAGCAGGAGAAGCCGGAGGTGCAGCGCGCGGGCTTCGTCTACCTGGCCGCGACCCACGTCGGCACCCTGGCGCTCTTCGCGCTCTTCGCGCTGCTCGGGAGCGCGGCCGGCTCCTTCGACTTCGCGCGCATGGCCGGCGCGGGCCTGCCCGCGACCTGGGGGGTGTTCGCGCTGGCGCTGCTCGGGTTCGGCCTCAAGGCCGGGCTCATGCCGCTCCACTTCTGGCTCCCCGGCGCGCACGCCGCCGCGCCCAGCCACGTCTCGGCGCTCCTCTCGGGCGTCCTGCTCAAGACCGGCCTCTACGGGATCTTGCGCGTGACCGGCTTCTTCGCCGCCCCGCCGCTCGGCTGGGGGCTCGCGCTCCTCGCGGTGGGCGCCGCCTCGGCGGTGCTGGGGGTCGCCTTCGCGCTGGCGCAGCACGACCTGAAGCGCCTGCTCGCCTACCACTCGGTGGAGAACGTCGGCATCATCGCCATGGGGATCGGGCTCGCGCTGGTGGGCCGCGCCGTGGGCGATCCCGCCCTGGTCCTGCTCGGCTTCGCCGGCGGCGCGCTCCACGTCGTGAACCACGCGCTCTTCAAGGCGCTGCTCTTCCTCGGCGCCGGCGCGGTCGACCACGCCTGCGGGACGCGCGAGCTCGACCGGCTGGGGGGCCTGGCGCGCGCGATGCCGCTCACCGCGGCGCTGTTCCTGCTCGGCGCGGTCGCCATCAGCGCGCTCCCGCCGCTCAACGGCTTCGTCTCCGAGTGGCTCGTCTACCTCGGGGCGCTGCGGGCGCTGTCGGCCCCGTCGCTGGCGGCGTGGGCCGCGCTGGCGGCGCCGGCGCTGGCCCTGGTGGGCGGCCTCGCGGCGGCCTGCTTCGCGAAGGTGTTCGGGACGGTCTTCCTGGGGACGCCGCGCTCGGACCAGGGCGCGCGCGCGCACGAGGCGGCGCGGGCGATGCTCGCCCCCATGGCGGGGCTCGCCGCCTGCTGCGTGCTCATCGGCCTCTTCCCCGGGCTGCTCCTGCCGGCGCTGCGCCGGGCGGCCTCGGCCTGGGCGCCCCCGGCGGCCGGCCTCGCCGCCGGGGCGGCGCGGTCCGCGGTGGACTCCGCGAGCGCCCTCACCGGCTGCGCCGCCGTGCTCCTCGCGGCGGCCGGGCTCCTCGCCGCCTGGCGGCGGCGGCGCGCGCGCGGGGCGCCGGCGGCCGAGACGTGGGGCTGCGGCTACACCCGGCCCACCGCGCGGATGCAGTACACCGGCTCCTCCTTCGCCGAGATGCTGACCCTGCGCTTCGGCTGGGCGTTCTTCCCCCGCGCCCGCGTCGAGCCGCCGCGCGGCCCCTTCCCGCGGCGCGCCACCTTCAGCTCGCACGTCCCCGACACCGTCCTCGACGTCGCGCTCCTGCCCCTGCTCGCGAGCGCGAGCTGGGGCGCGGAGCGCGTGCGGCGCCTCCACCGCGGCCAGGTGCAGGGGCAGGCGCTGCTCGTCGGCCTCACCCTCCTCGCCCTCCTCGCCTGGCGCTTCCTCTGGTGGTAAAGCCCGTGACGATGCTCCTCGCCCTCGCCTACCTGGCGGCCTTCCTCGCCCTCCCGCCGCTCCTGCTCGGGATCGTGAACCGCGTGAAGTCGCGCTTCGCCGGGCGCGAGGGGCCGCCGCCGTGGCAGCTCTACGCCGACCTGGCGCGGCTGCTGCGCAAGGGCGCCGTCTACAGCCGCACCACGACCTGGGTGTTCCGCGCCGGCCCGGTGGTGGGCCTCGCCGCGGTGGCCACCGCCGGCCTGCTCACCCCCTTCGGCGGCGCGCCGGCCGCGATCGGGTTCGCGGGCGACTTCGTCCTCTTCGCCTACCTGCTCGGGCTGGCGCGCTTCTTCACCGTGCTCGCCGCGCTCGACACCGGCTCGTCCTTCGAGGGCATGGGCGCCGCGCGCGAGGTGACCTTCTCCAGCCTGGCGGAGCCCGCCCTCTTCCTCTGCCTCATGACCCTGGCGCGCGCCACCGGGTCGCTCTCGCTGGGCGGGATGTTCGGCCCGGCCCTCCCGCTCGCCTGGGGGCGCGCCGCCCCGGCGCTCCTGCTCACCGCCATCGCGCTCTTCGTGGTGGCGCTGGCCGAGAACGCGCGCATCCCGGTGGACGACCCCAACACCCACCTCGAGCTCACCATGATCCACGAGGTCATGGTGCTCGACCACTCCGGGCCGGACCTCGCGCTCATCCTCTACGGCGCGTCGCTCAAGCTGTTCCTGTTCGGCGCGCTCTTCGTCCGGCTCGTCCTCGGCTTCCCGGTCGAGGGCCTGGCCGGGCTGGCGATGTTCCTGGCCGGGCTGGCGGGGTTCGCGGCGCTGGTCGGGGTCATCGAGTCGATCATGGCGCGGCTGCGGCTGGTGCGGGTGCCGCAACTCCTGGTGGGCGCGTCCGTCCTCTCCGCCTTCGGCCTCGTCCTCCTGCTCCGGTGACCTCCATGTCCGCCTGGACCGAGATGGTGTTCATCCTGGTGGTGGTCCTCGACTTCTTCCTGCTCGCGTCGAGCCGCCTCAAGGCCGTCATCCGCGCCGCCGCCGCCCAGGGCGCGCTGCTGGCGGTCCTGCCGCTGCTCCTCGCCTCGCACGCCGCCGAGCTCGGCCACGTCCTCGCCCTCTCCGTCGGCGCGCTGGTGGTGAAGGGCGTCGTCATCCCGTGGCTGCTCCTGTGGGCCATCCGCGAGGCCGCCATCCGCCGCGAGGTGGAGCCCATCGTCGGGTTCATCCCGTCGCTCATCCTGGGCGGCCTGGGGGTCGCGCTCGCCTTCGCCTTCTCGAGCGCCATGCCGCTGCCCACCCCCGAGAAGCACGACTTCATCGTGCCCACCGCGCTCTCCACGGTGTGGACCGGCCTCCTGCTCGTCGTGTCGCGGCGCAAGGCGGTCTCCCAGGTGATCGGGTTCCTGGTGCTGGAGAACGGCGTGTTCGTCTTCGGCCTGCTCCTCTCGGACTTCATGCCGACCATGGTCGAGGCCGGCGTGCTGCTCGACCTCTTCGCGGCGGTGTTCGTGATGGGGATCGTCATGTTCCACATCAACCGCGAGTTCTCGTCGCTCGACACGGAGAAGCTCTCCGCGTTGAAGGATTGACCGCCGATGTTCTTCGTCATCCTCGCCCCGCTCGCGCTCGCGGCGGTCGCCTTCGCCGGACCCTCGCAGGCGCGCCGGCCGCTCGCGCTGCTGGCGGGGGCGGTCCTCCACCTCGGCGGCGTCGCCGTCCTCTGGGTGACGCGGCCGGGCCCGGCGCTCGGCGGCTGGCTCGAGCTCGACCCGCTGGCGCGGATCGTCCTGCCCATGACGAGCGCGCTCTTCTGCGTCTGCGCCGTCTACGCGCAGGGCTACCTGAAGCGCCGCCCCGACCGCGACAACCGCGTCTTCGTGGGCGGGCTGCTCGTCCTGCTCTCCGCCATGACGGTGGTGACCCTGTCGCAGCACCTCGGCCTGCTCTGGGTGGCCATCGAGCTCACCACCCTCTCCACCGCGCCGCTCATCTACTTCGACAAGACCGCGCGCTCGCTCGAGGCGGCCTGGAAGTACCTCCTCGTCTGCTCGCTCGGCATCGCGCTGGCGCTGCTCGGCACCTTCTTCCTGGCGCTGGCCGGCGCCGGCCCGGGGGGGCCGCGCTCGCTGCTCCTCGGCGACCTCACCCGCGCCGGCGCCGCGCTCTCGTCGCCCTGGGTCCGGGCCGGCTTCGTGTTCCTGCTGGTCGGCTACGGCACGAAGATGGGCCTCGCGCCCCTCCACTCCTGGAAGCCCGACGCCTACGGCGAGGCGCCCGGCGTCCTGGGCGCGCTCCTCTCCGGCGGCGTGACGAGCGTCGGGTTCGTCGCGCTCGCCCGCGTGCTGCAGGTGTGCTCCGCGGCCGGCGAGGCGCCCTTCGCGCGCGACGCGCTGGTGGGCATCGGGCTCCTCTCGATGGCGCTCGCGGCGGTGTTCATGATCGGCCAGCGCGACTTCAAGCGCATGCTGGCCTACTCGTCGGTCGAGCACATGGGCATCCTCACCCTGGGGCTCGGGCTGGGCGGGGCGGCCGCCTCCGGCGCCATGTTCCACACCGTCAACAACGGGCTCACCAAGGGCGTCCTGTTCCTCACCGCCGGCAACCTCCACCGCTCCTACGGCTCGAAGCGCGTCGACGACGTGCGGGGCGCGGCGCGGCGCCTGCCGGTCTCGGGCCCGCTCTTCCTGGCCGGGTTCCTGGCCGTCACCGGCTCGCCGCCGTTCGGCCCGTTCTTCTCCGAGTTCTCCATCCTGAACGGCGCGCTGGGCGGCGGCCGCTGGGTGGTGGGCGCGCTCTACCTCGCCTTCCTCTCCATCATCTTCGTGGGGATGGGCGCCACCGTGCTGAAGGTGGTGCTGGGCGACCCGGCCGGCGCGCCGGAGGTGAAGGCGCACGGCGACAGCTGGCTCACCGCCGGGCCGCCGCTCTTCCTGATGGCGGTGGTGCTCCTGCTCGGGCTCTTCCTGCCGCGGGAGCTGGCGAGCCTCTTCGACGCCGCCGCGGCGCGGGTGGGGGGTTAGCGTGTCCGGCCTGCTCGAGACGTGGAACGGCGAGGCGGTGGAGGCGCGCGAGGTCCCGCTCGTCCCGGTGGACCGCTTCCAGGACGGGCTGTGCCAGGCCATCGCGGCCGGCGGCCGCGTCTCGGCGCTCTTCGGCCGGCGCCACGAGGAGAACCGGGTGCTGGTCACGGCGGTCCTCGCGGACGACCGCGAGAGCCGGCTCGGGCTCCTCTCCACCGTGGTCGGCGCCCGCTGGCCCTCGCTGTCGGACGAGTTCCCCGCGCTGCAGGCCTTCGAGCGCGAGCTGGCCGAGCAGTACGGCGTGGTCCCGGAGGGCCACCCCTGGCTGAAGCCGCTGCGGTTCGAGCACGCCCGGATGCCGGTGCGGGACGCCTTCGGCCGCAGCGAGCCCTTCCCCGACATCCCGGGCGACTACCCGTTCTTCCGGGTCGAGGGCGAGGAGATCCACGAGGTGGCGGTCGGCCCGGTGCACGCCGGGATCATCGAGCCCGGCCACTTCCGCTTCCAGTGCCACGGCGAGCAGGTGCTCCACCTCGAGATCAGCCTCGGCTACCAGCACCGCGGCGCGGAGCGGCTGCTGGAGGGGGCGAGCCTGCCGCGCGCGCTGCGCCTGGCGGAGAGCCTCGCCGGCGACACCTCCATCGGCCACGGGCTCGCCTTCTGCCGCGCGATGGAGGCGCTGGCGGGCGTCGAGGCCCCGCCGCGCGGCTCCTACCTGCGCGGGATCGCGCTCGAGCTGGAGCGGCTCGCGAACCACGTGGGCGATTTGGGCGCCATCGCCGGCGACGTCGGGTTCCAGCCCACCGCCGCCGGCTGCGGCGCGCTGCGGGCCGAGTTCCTCAACGCCACCGCCGAGCTGTGCGGGAACCGCTTCGGCCGCGGCCTGCTCGTCCCCGGCGGCGTGCGGGTGGACCTGTCCGCCGGCGACGCGGCGCGGCTCGCCGACAAGCTGGCGAACGCCTTCGCGCGGGTGCGCGAGTCGGTGGCGCTCCTCTTCCGCTCGCCCTCGGCCCGCAACCGCACCGACGGCACCGGCGTCGTCTCGCGCGAGCTGTGCGACGCGCTCGGGCTGGTGGGCCCGGCGGCGCGCGCCTCGGGCGCCTCGCGCGACGTCCGGCGGGACCACCCGTTCGGCCTCTACCGCTTCACCCACCTGCCGGTCGCGACCGGCGAGTCGGGCGACGTCTTCGCCCGGGCCTGGGTGCGGTGGCTCGAGATCGACCGGAGCGCCGGCTTCGTGCTCGATCACCTGCGCGGCCTCCCGGAGGGCCCGGTGCGCGCCGCGCTCCCGGCGCTCCCTCCGGGGCGGCTGGCCGTCTCGATGGTCGAGGGCTGGCGCGGCGAGATCGCCCACGTCGCGCTGACGGACGACCAGGGCCGGCTCGGGCGCTACAAGGTGAAGGACCCCTCGTTCCACAACTGGATGGGGCTCGCCCAGGCGCTGCGCGGCGAGCAGGTGAGCGACTTCCCGCTCTGCAACAAGAGCTTCAACCTCTCCTACGCGGGGCACGACCTGTGATCGAGATCCTCAAGGCGCGGCTGCGCCTCGGCCGCCAGACGGTGGCGTGGCCGGACGGGCCGGCGCGCTTCCCCGAGCGCTTCCGCGGGCGGCCCGTCCTCGACCCGGCGCGCTGCACCGCCGGCTGCGCCGCCTGCCTCGAGGCCTGCGCGACCGCCGCCGTCACCGCGCCCGGGACGCCGGAGATGGCGCTCGACCTCGGCCGCTGCCTCTTCTGCGGCGCGTGCGCCGAGGCCTGCTCCGAGGGCGCGCTCACGTTCACCCGCGACTTCCGCCTGGCGACGCGGACGCGCGAGGAGCTCGTCGTCGCCGGGGACGAGGCGAAGCTCGCCCGCGCCCTCGACGCGCGGATGCGCGCGCTCTTCGGGCGCTCGCTGCGCCTGCGGCAGGTCTCGGCCGGCGGCTGCAACGGCTGCGAGGCGGAGCTCAACGCCACCGGCAACATCCAGTTCGACCTGTCGCGCTTCGGCGTCCAGTTCGTGGCGTCGCCGCGCCACGCCGACGGCCTGGTCGTCACCGGCCCGGTGACGGAGAACATGCTCACCGCGCTCCGCAAGACCTACGAGGCGACGCCCGCCCCCAAGCTCGTCATCGCGGTCGGCGCCTGCGCCATCTCCGGGGGACCCTTCGCCGGCAGCCCGGTCGTGAACGACGGCGTCGCGGGCGCCATCCCCGGCGTGCCGGTCGATCTCTTCATCCCCGGCTGCCCCCCTCACCCCATCACCATCGGCGACGGCCTCCTCCGCCTGCTCGGCCGCGTGACGCACGAGGACCTGCGGGTCGCGACGACGGGAGTGGTCGGGGCCGCGGAGAGCTGAGGGCGCGGGCCGCGCCGCTGGCCACGCGTCGGCCGGCCGGCGCCGGCGAGGCGTCGCATTCCAGCCGCGGCGCCGGCCGCACATCGACTCACGATCCGGTACCGCAGTGCCCGGCGCTCACGCCCCAGAAGTGCTTCCGCTGGCGATAGTTGGTGGAGCGCTCCGGTCCGCGCCCTTCCGGAACTGGTCCATGTGCGCCCTGGGCTCGGACCCTTCGCCGCCGGCGCGGGGCCTTCCGCTGCCGGGAGGGTGGGACCGCTCCGCGGCGCCTGCCGTGCTTCCCTCATCATGACTCACATCTTCGAGGGCATGCGGCCCAGCAGCCGCGGGCGGTCTTGGCGGCGGGCCGGCGGCTTCGGCAGCGACGGCGCGCGGCAGGTGGGCGGCCGGTGGCGCGACGCCGAGCGGCGTTGGCCTGCGGGCGGCGCACGCGAGGCGGAGCCGCGCGTTCGCGGCGGCGGCGCGTGCCCGGCTTACGTGTATTCGCCGATCGTGAATGACGTTGCGCCCGCGGCGCACGCCCCAACGGTGAGCGCGGTTCGCGCTTGACTGCCTTCGCAGCCAAGAGCGCTCGCGCGCTCACGCCTCTTCGGAACCACGCGCCAGCGCGCCATGCTTGGCGGCTGCGAGGCGCTCGGCGCAGCCGAAGGCGAAGTCGGCGGCCCCCTTCTGAAGAGGCGCGGGCGTGGGGGCCAGGGGCCCCCCGGAGGCTCGAAAAGTGCGTGTTACCGTCAGACAACACGCACCGGAGGTCTCATGCTCGACGCCGCTCCCGCTTCCCTCGACAACGCCTCCCTCGTCCACCGCCTGGCCGAGCTGGCCGGCCACGAGCGCCAGGCGCAGGTCGAGTTCCTCCTCCACCTTGACGTCTTCGACCAGCGCCGGGCCTGGGCCGAGGCCGGGTACCCGTCGTTGTGGGAGTGGTGCCTCCGCACCCTCCACCTCAGCGAGGGAGCCGCCGGCCGGCGCATCGCCGCCATGCGCGTGCTGCGCCGGCTCCACGGGCTCGCGGAACCTCTGCGCGACGGGCGCTGGAGAAGCACGGCAAGCGCCCCGGCGCGGTCGCGCCTTCCCGGAATCGGAAGAGCCCCGAGCCGGCGGAGAAGGCTCCAGCCCCGGCCCCCGGTGAGCGCGAGCCCATCCCGGCCGCGGTGCGCCGCGAGGTCTGGCGGCGGGACGGCGGGCGCTGCGCCTGGTGCTCACCGGACGGCCGCCGCTGCGGGAGCACCTGGATGCTGGAGCTCGACCACATCCACCCGGTGGCGCTCGGCGGGCGCAGCACCGCCGACAACCTGAGACTGGTGTGCCGCACTCACAATTCGCTGCACGCGGAGCAGGTCTTCGGGAGGGAGCACATGGACCGGTTCCGGAAGAATACGGACCGGAGCGCTCCACCCACCGCCGCTGGCGGAAGCACTTCTGGGGCGTGCGGCGAGAGCGCGCAAACCGCTGGCGCGACGCCGACGCCTACGCCGGGCCGGCGAGGTACCGGATCGTGAGCCGATCTTGCGAAGGGCGCCGCGGCCGCGGGGCGACGCCTCGCCGGCGCCGTTCGCCGGGTGGCGGCGGGGTGGTCCTCCGAAGGAGCGGAGGTCGACCTGCGGGAGCTCCCCGCCCGATGAACTGGGCGCTGCACCGCCGGTGCCGCGCCGGCGCGCGCCCCGCGAGCGCCTCTGCGGCGCGGCACGTTGCGGTGCAAGCCGCCGAGCGTTTCCGAGCCGGCCGCCGGATCCCTCCCGGCAGGTCGTCCGGAGCCGACGCCGGAGGGCCACCCCGCCGCCCCGCTCGGACCCGCTCTGCGCTCGGACGGGAGTGAATCCCAGGGCCAGGGCGACTGGGTCAGGGCGCCAGGTTCCACCGCCTGATCACGCGCCGCTCCGTCTCGAAGCCCAGCACCGACACGCTGCCCGGGCCCAGGGCGAGCACGCCGCCGGCAGCGGGGGGCAGCCCGGCCCAGCAGGCGGCGAGCACGCGCAGGAGGTGGCCGTGCGCGAAGAGGAGCGCGTCGCCCTCCCCCGCCTCCACCTCGGCCAGCACGCGCCGCGCCCGGCCGGCCACCTGGTCGAGGGTCTCGCCGGGAGACGGGACGCCGTGGGTCCAGACGGTCCACCCCGGGATCTCGGCGCGCACCTCGCTGCTGAGCCGCCGTTCGTACGGGCCGTAGTCCCACTCCGCCAGGTCCGGCACGACGCGGGCGAGCGCCTCGTAGCCGGCGAGCGCGCAGGTCTGGCGGGCGCGGCGCAGCGGGCTCACCAGCACCTGCCCGAAGGGGCGGCCGGCGAGGTAGGCGCCCACGGCGCGCGCCTGCCGCTCGCCCTCGGCGGTGAGCGGGATGTCGCTCCGCCCGGTGTGCTTGCCGATGCGGCTCCACTCCGTCTCGCCGTGCCGCACCAGCCAGAGCTCGCGGGCGCGCTCCGTCACGGGCGCCCCTCCCCGGACCTTCCGTAGAGCGCCGTGAACAGGCGGCGCCCGCCCGGGAGCGGCACCACGAAGGCGCGCCGCTCGGCGAGACCGCTCGCGGCCGCGAGCTGGCGCAGCTCCTCCGGGGGGACGAGCCGTGTCTGCTCGACCGCCTCCCGCAGCGCCGCCGCGCCGGGCTGCGCCGGCACCGGGTCGCCGCCCGGCAGCCGCAGCACGACCGAGAGCGCCCCGCCCGGCGCGAGCCAGCTCGCCGCGCGCGGCAGGAGCGCCCGCGGATCCAGGTGCTCGAGCACCATCGCCGCGTGGACCAGGTCGAAGCCGCCCGGCTCGAGCTCCACCTGCTCGGCGTCCGCGCAGAGGAGCTGCAGCGAGGGCCCGAGCCGCATGAAGCGCTGCCGGGCGACCGCCAGGTAGGAGAGGTTCACGTCCACCGCGGCGACGACGCGGGTGACGGCCGGGTCGACGTGCTCGAGGCCGTTGCCGGTCGCGACCCCCAGCACCGCCAGCCGCCGCGGCTGGCGGGCCGCGTACACCTTCTCGAAGAGGGCCGAGAGCGGCGCGGTGAGGCCCGCGCCGGCGGGCCCCATCCACGCCTCGTAGTCGGCGGCCGGGACGAGGGACCAGGGGTTCGCGCGTGCCATGCCCGCGTAGCCTAGCCCACCGGCGCGCAGCGCGCGGGAGGATCGCCCTCCGCGGCCCACCCGCGCCGCCGCTGTGGGCGGGACCGCAGCCGCGCCGCGCTATCGGGTGCGCCGCGGTGCGCGCCGCGGCGCAGCGCGGGCGCCCGCACCCCCGTCGTGCCGCGGGGTTGCGCCGGGGCCCGGCGGCTACACGCTGCGTCACGCGCGACTCCGTTGACGCACCGGTGGTGCATCTGCCCTCATGCGCGCCGGAGCGCGATCCGCGCCCTGACCCCAGCCCTACGGAGCAACGACCATGCGGATGTCCCGTCTCGCCCTCGCCGCGCTCGCGGCGCTCGCCCTGGCTCAGGGCACCCCGGCCGCCGCCCAGGAGCGCAGCGCGCCCAACTCCATCTTCGCCGAGGGCCTCGGCCCCGGGCTGCTCTACTCGATCAACATCGAGCGCGTCTTCGCGGACGACTTCGGCCTGCGCGCCGGCTTCAGCTACATGTCCTTCACGGCGGGGCTCTCCTCGAGCACCGGCGGCACGGTCAGCTCCGCGTCGGTGGGGTGGTTCTCGGTCCCGGTGGTGGCGACGTACCTCGGCCTTCGCTCCGGCAACAACATCCTCGAGCTCGGCGCGGGCGGCATCTACACGCACGCCTCCGGGAGCGCCACCGGCGGCGGCATGCTCGCGACGCGCGCCGGCGACGTGCTGTGGGGTACGGCGGTCCTCGGCTACCGCCGCCAGCCGCTGAACGGCGGCTTCATGTTCCGCGTCGGCGTCTCGGCGCTGGCCGGCAAGGGCCTCGGCTTCGACGCGAAGGACCCCGAGAAGGCGGGCGTCGTGCCGTGGCCGTACCTGAGCCTGGGCGCGAGCTTCTGACCGGCGGACCGGGCCGCGCCGCCAGGCTCACGGCGGCGCTCGGTTGAGTTGATCGCGGCGGCGCCGCCCCGCCGTGAGATCAGGTCCGGCGCCTTTCGGCGCCTCACTTGCGGGGGGAGAACTCTCCCCCCGCAAACACCCCCCATCGCAAGCGCAACTTCAACTGGGCTGCGCCATCAGGGCGCGTCCGCCCACGCCAGCAGCGCGGCCGGGAGCCGCTCCGCGACGCGGGCGCCCGCGCTCTGGGCGGCGCGGCGGCGGGCGTCCGCGTCGAGGGTGGCCGCCTCGCGGGCGCTCTCCTCGAAGCGCACCAGCACCCGCCCGCTCTTCGCCTCGCGCATCGCGAGCGACGCGTGCGCCGTCCACCAGGCCCACCCGTCGCGGTGGCCCAGGTCCTCCAGCGCGCCGGCGACCTCGACCACCAGATCCGGCGCGACCCCGGGCGCCGCCGGGGCGGCCTTCATCCCGAGCGCGGCGAGCCCCTGGGTGACGCCCTCCTCGAGCGCGGGGGCGGTCTCGCCCGCGGCGCTCGCCACCACCACCAGCCGCGCCAGCGCGGCGCTCGCGGCCGCGTCCAGCCTGGCGTACCGGGCCGCCCCGCCCTCCGGCGCCGGGTCGAGCAGGCGCAGGTCGGCCGCGAGCGGCTCGCGGCGGCGCGCCAGCGCGCGCAGGCGCAGCCCCGCCATGGCCGCGGCCACCGGGTCGGAGGCCGACGCCAGCTCCGCCTCCGCCGGCCGTGCCGAGGCGTCCAGCGCGGCCAGGCGCGCCCGGAGCCGCTCGGCCCCGCTGCGGCGGTCCAGCACCGCCAGCGCGAAGATCCGGCGCGTGGCCGGGTCCTGCCAGGTGGCGGCGATCTCGACCCCCTCCAGCACCTTGTCCGTGCTGGTGCGCGTGTCGTCGCTGACCGCCACCTGCGCCGCCGTGGCGGAGGCGCCCCGGACGGTGGCCGTCGACTCCGAGGCGAAGCTGGTGGTGGTGGAGAGCACGCGCGCCGTGAAGACGCGCGCGATCTCGGCCCGGCCCCGGTCCTCGGCCGTGGCGCGGTCGTCGGCGGAGCCGACGCCGGTCAGGTACCGGTGGCGGGGCCACTCGAGGCTCTCCCCGTCGACCCAGTCCGGACGGCCGTCGCGCGCGGGAGCGGGGCCGGCCAGCAAGCACAGTGCGACGGCTGCGACGGCGAGGTGCGGCATGGAAGCCTCCCGCGAAGGGCCGCGGAGGACGCCTCGAGCGCGCGGCCCGGGCCCCTCCGCGGCGCGGCCCTAGATGGCCGACCGGACGTGCGCCCAGGTGCGCTTGCCGGGCTTGGTGTCGACCTCGAGCGTCTCGACCCCGACCACGGCGCCGTTCTCGTCGAGGTAGCTCACGTTCACGAGGTGGTGGCCGGCGGGCAGCCGCAGGCGGGCCATGCGGATCTCCGCCGGCAGGGTGCCCCAGCAGCGGGTGTCGGCCACCTCGGTGGCGGCGGAGGCGGCGCGCGCCACCATGCCGGCCAGCATGCCCCACCCCTGGCCGAGCTGCTGCTTCGTCGTCTCCTCGGCCACCTTGGCGGCGATGAACTTGAGCGTGGCGCGCGCCACGGCGCGGGCGCGGATGGCGGCGTTGCGGTCCTCCAGCGCCTTGGTGGAGATGGCGGCGATGTCCTCCATGAGGACGGTCCGGGCCTTCACCCCATCCACCTCGATCTCCGAGGCGCGGACGCGGAATGGGTCCTGGATCTGCGCCGGGAACGCCACCGTCACCGCGTCGGCGGACACGCCCGCGACGAGCGCGTTCTTCGCCTCCGCGTTGTCCTCGTCCTGGGCGCTGGCGTTCACCACCGCCATGGCGTCGTTCCAGGCCACCTGGATGGTCTGCGACACGCGGCGGGGCGCGACGCCGTTGTAGTGGAGCAGGACCAGCTCGCCGTCGCCGGGCGTGCCGACCCCGGGGTCGAGGATCGGCTCGGGGGTCCCGTAGCGCTCGGTGTACCACCCGTAGTGCTCGCGGGCGCTCGCGATGGAGATGCGGGCGTCGTCGGCCCGGCCGCCGTCCTCGAACAGGAGCGCGGCGAGGTACTCGGCGAAGGCGTCGCCGCGGTACACGTCCTTCGCCCCGAGCTTGTCGCCCAGCTCGGTGAGGAACTCGCTCACCTTCCGCGCCTCCACCACCGCCCCCTCGTTCTGATCCTGGTAGGCGTAGTTGAGGGCCCGCAGCACGTGGAGGAGCGCGCGCTCGTGCGGCTCGCCCCGGTACTCGTCCGTGTTGTCGTTGACGAAGAAGGTGCCGGCGGCGCGGCTGATGCTCTGGGTGTAGAGCGCGTCGAGCTTCTGCTCGGCCAGGTCGAGCAGCGCGTCGCTCTCCTGGAAGCGCCCGGCGTCGTGCAGCACGGCGGCCTTGTCGAGCCAGAACAGGACCGAGTTGTTGTCGCCGTACTGGCTGTCCTTGCCGGCCTCGAGCTGCGCCTCGGCGCCGGCCCAGTCCTTGGCCGCGATCTTGGCGTTCAGCTCCAGCTTGTGCGCGCGGGACGGCCCCGCGCAAGCGACGACCACCAGGGCTGCCCAGGCCAGGCAGGCCCCACTCCAGCGCTTGCCGATCATGTGTTCCCCCAGGTGACGGGCTAGAACGACGCCGAGGCGCGCGCGACGTTCTTCTTGATCTTCTTCTGTCCGTTCCAGACGATCTGGTTCGACTTCAGGTCGAGCAGCTTGAGGTTCACCTGGTACAGCACGACCGACTCGCCACCGTCGCGGTCGCGGACCGAGTTGATCGTGCCGGAGAGCGCGTAGTCGGCGCCCGACTCCTGCCCGTGCGCCTTGCGCGTCGCGTCCGAGGCGTTGAGGTCCTGGTCGGCCCGCTCCATCCGCAGCTCGCCGCGCTCGGACGCGCTGGCCACGAACTGCACGCGGCCCGAGTTGATGAGCGCGCGCTGCAGGTCCTCCACGAAGGTCTCGGTGTTGATGTGCTCCATGCTGTTGTTCCGGACCGTCTGGACGATGACGGTCGGGGCGGCCCCCTTGCGCGCCTGCGCGTTCGCGAGCCACGGGCGCGTGAGGCTGTCCTCGATCATCTCCTCCGCCACCAGCCGGGAGTCGGTGTCGTTCCACCGGCCGCTCAGGTCCTTCACCTCGTTCACGTCCATGCGGCGCACCTGGGTGGTGGCGCAGCCGGCGCAGAGGAAAAGGGTGGCGGCGAGCTTGAGGGGGCGTGCGAGCATGAGGTCTCCGCGGTGGGGCGCTGGGCGGGCTACGGGTGGGCGACGCCGTTCTTCCGGTCGCGCTCGGCCGCCCAGTCCTTGGCGATGCCGTCGGCCCGGCGGTCGATCTCCTCCTTCATCGCGTCGGAGAGCCCCTTCGCGTCGCGCATGCCCTTGAGCGCGCTGGCGAAGGTGGACGCGTCGACGACCGCGATGGCGTAGTAGACCTTGCTGTCGGGGCTGTACCAGGTGCGCGGGACGGACACGCCGTGGAGCGTCTGCTCGACGACGTTCTGCGCCAGGTCGCCCACCTTCTGCGTCGAGTCCTCGCCCGCCCCGGCCTTCGAGAGGCTGTCCTGCGTGATGCGGGTGAACCCGTCGACCTGCGACTTCAGCACTGCCCCCATCTCGCGGCGGGCGCGGGTCTTGGCCGCCTCGATGCCCAGGCTCTGGGACGAGATCGAGTCGGCGGTCCCGACCGCGCACAGGCTGTCCTTCCACTCGGCGAAGGGGCACGGCCCCGACTGGAAGCAGGTCCAGGCCGGCCCCGGGCACTCCGGGGCGGCGATGGTGGGCCGCACCGGCTGGCCGGAGCAGGCGGCCAGCAGCAGCGCGGCGGCGGAGCCCGCGAACGGAAGGGCGCGACGGGACATGAAACCTCCGGAGGCGAAGTGATCGTGACTTTTCGTGACAGTCACAGAGCGTGGATGGTGGCAGACGGCACCGGCCCTGACAAGGGGCTTCCCCGTCCCCTGTCACACCGACAGTGCCGGGTCCACGTGGTGGGTGCCGGTCTCCCCGCGCCCTACGACGGGGGACGACGCCGCGCTGCGTCGGCCGGCCGAGCCGGCCGCGGCGCGCCTAGCGGGCCGGCCTCGCCACCGCCGCCTCCGCCAGCCAGAGCCGCCGCGCCTGGCAGTCGATCTCGACCAGGCCGCCCAGCGGGACGATCAGCTGTGGGTCCGTGCGACCGAAGTCCACGTGGGTGACGATGGGCAGATCGCGGCGCCCGAAGTCCCCCGCCACGACCTCGACCAGGTCCTTCTCCAGCGCGTCGCGCTGCCCCTCGTCGTAGCCGCGCGGCCGCCCCACCAGCAGGCCCGCGATCCGGTCGAAGAGCCCCGCCACCCCGTAGCCGCGCAGCGTCCTCCGGACCGCCTCCGGCCCGGGCAGCACCTTCGAGATCTCGAGGAACAGCACCTTCCCGTCGAAGAAGGAGGGGGCCGGCCACCAGGGCGTCCCCTTCACCAGCTCCAGCGCCTCGAGCCCGCCGCCGAAGAGCCGCCCGCGCACCCGGCCGGCGCCCTGCACCACCCGCCAGCCGCGCTCGTCGCGCCGGAGCCGCGGCAGCTCCGCGTCGCTGGCGCGCTCGGGGTCGCGCTCGAGGTAGCTGCCGTACGGGTGGTACTCGTAGCTCTCGCGCCCCTCGAAGAGCATGGCGCGGACGTGGGTCAGGAAGGCGGTGGGGAGGCCGCGCGCCTGGGCGAGCCCGGACATGACGCTCGGGCCGTGGAAGGTGACGAGGCCGGCCTGGTGCGCGAGCGCCAGGAGCGGCGTCGCGTCCGAGGTCGCCATCAGGATCTTGGGACAGGTCTGGAACACCGTCTGGTCGACGAAGGGCAGCAGGCGCACCACGTCCTCGCCGCCGGCGGTGGCGAGCACGGCCCGGATCTCCGGATCGCGGAAGGCGCGGTGCAGGTCGTCCGCGCGGGCGCGCGGGTTGGCGCGCAGCCACGCCTGGTCGGCGCGGGCCGTCGGGAGGGCGCGCACCTCGAGCCCGAGCTCCTGCCGCAGCACCGCCACGCCCTGCTCGTACGCCCGCGGGAAGCGCGCGGCGAGCCCGGAGGACGGGGAGAAGAGGGCCACCGTGTCGCCCGGCCGCAGCGCGCCGGGGCGGACCAGCTCGTTCGGCATGCGGCTCCCCCTCTCGCGCGGCGTCAGGCCGCGGGCAGCCCGCGCGCCTCCAGGACGAGGCGCGTGCGCAGGTCGAACAGGTTCCGCTCCAGCCCGGCCGGGAACTGGTGCGGGTACACGAACCGCTTCACCCCGGCGTGGAGCGCGGCGAGCTCGCGCGCGGCGTGCCGGCGCGCCTCCTCCAGCGCGGGCGGCGCGTAGACCAGCCGCCCGCCCCGGAAGATGGGCGCGAGGAGGTCCTCCCCCGGGGTGCCGGCCGGGATCTCGCGGCGCCGGGTATGGTCGGTCGGGTCGACGATGGTCGGCGCCGCCGGCAGCCCGGTCAGCTCGTCGTAGATGCAGTCGGCCAGGTAGACGCCGTCGTGGCGGAAGCGGCGCACCTGCAGCACGCCCGGCACGCTCGTCTTGGACGACTGCTCGGAGAGCTTCACCCGGTGCTGCCAGGGCCCGCCGCCGCGCCGCACGGCGCCGAGCTTGTAGACGCCGCCCAGCGCCCCGTCGTCGGCGCCGGTGACGAGCCGCGTCCCCACCCCCCAGGCCGCGATGCACGCGCCCTGGTCGCGCAGGCTGACGATGATGTGCTCGTCGAGCTCGTTCGACGCCATGATGGCGGTGCGCTCGAACCCCGCCGCGTCGAGGCGCCGCCGCGCCTCCTGGGAGAGCCAGGCCAGGTCGCCGGAGTCGAGGCGGATGCCGGCCAGCTCGCCCCCGTGCTCGCGCAGCCAGCGGCCGGTCTCGATGGCGCGCTCGACCCCCGCCAGCGAGTCGTAGGTGTCGACGAGCAGCACGCAGTTCCCCGGCATCGCGCCGGCGTAGGCCCGGAACGCCTCGCGCTCGTCGTCGAACAGCATGACCCACGCGTGGGCGTGCGTGCCCTTCACCGGGATCCCGAACAGCTTCCCGGCGAGGACGTTGGAGGTGCCGGCACAGCCGCCGAGGTAGGCGGCGCGCGAGGCGGAGAGCGCGCCGTCGAAGCCCTGCGCCCGCCGCGCCCCGAACTCGAGCACCGGCGCGCCGCCCGCCGCCAGGCAGACCCGCGCCGCCTTGGTGGCGATGAGCGTCTGGAAGTTCACCAGCGTGAGCAGCGGGGTCTCGAGCAGCATGCACGGGATGACCGGCCCGCGGACGCGCAGCACCGGCTCCCAGGGGAAGACGGCGGTGCCCTCCGGCACCGCGTCGACGTCCACCGCCAGCTCGAGCCGCCCCAGGTACTCGAGGAAGCCCGGCTCGAAGAGCGGCTTCCCGTGCCCGTCGCGCTGCTCGGCGAGGTAGGCGAGGTCGCTCGCGTCGAAGCGGTGGCGGGAGACGTGGTCGATGACCGACTCGAGGCCCGCCGCCAGCGTGAAGCCGCCCTCGAAGGGGTTCTTGCGGAAGGAGAGCGTGAAGACCGCCTCCTCCCCGGCGATGCCGCTCTTCCAGGCGGCCGCCGCCATGGTGAGCTCGTAGAAGTCGGTGAGGAGCGCCAGCGAGGGCCGGTACAGATCGGTCGGGACGGGCATCTCGCGGGCGCTCCTCCGGCCCGGCAGGCTACTTCAGGCCGCCCTTGATATAGGTGGCGACGGCCTTGATCTGCTCGGGGGTGAGCTTCCCCTTGTACGCCAGCATCTTGGGCGGCTTGCCGTTCTCGATGTCCTTCACGATCTCGTCGAGCGGCTCCTTGTCCTCGTGGGTGAGGTCCTTGGCGCCGAGCTTCTTGCCCATGGGCGTCTGGCCCTTGCCGTCGGGGCCGTGGCAGCTCGCGCACTTCTGCGCGAAGAGGGCCTTGCCGTCCTCGGCCGCGCGGGCGGGCGCGGCCACGGCGACGGCGAGGCAGATGGCGAGGGAGGCGACGATGCGGTTCATGCGGGTCTCCTGGGTGACGCGGTGCGCGTGGGCGGCTCAGGCCACGGCGGCGGACTTCCCTGGCGAGGGGTGATCCGCCGCGCGGTCGGGAGCCTGGAACGTGCCGGTCATGATGGGCACCGCCACCTTGACCAGCACCGTGAAGACGAGGAAGCCGACGCCGAAGATGCCGGCCGCGATGGCCCACTCGGTGGCGGTGGGCCGGTACTCGTAGATCTCGCCGAGCGTGTCGGGGGTCATGCCGGGGATGACGAGCCCCATCCCCTTCTCGATGTAGACGCCCGCCCAGATGAGGACGCACCCTGCGTTGAGGGTGACGAAGTTCCGGCGCGTGCGCGGGACGAGGAAGAGCAGGAAGGCCGAGACGCTGCAGGCGAGCGCCAGCCAGGCGAACGGCACCAGCGCGCGGTGCGGCCCGATGCCGCTCCAGAGGTACTGCGTGTAGAGCAGGTGCTCGGTGGCGGAGTAGTACTCCTTGAACACCTCGGCGCCGAGCAGGAACAGGTTCACGAACATGGCGTACGCCATGAGCTCGGCGACCTTGAAGATGGCCTCGTCCTTCACGGCGATGCGGGTGGTCTTCCGGAGGATCTGGAAGAGGATGATCATGACCGCGGGCCCCGAGCAGAAGGCCGAGGCGATGAAGCGCGGGGCGAGGATCGACGCGTTCCAGAAGGGCCGCGCCGCCATCCCGTTGTAGAGGAAGGCCGTCACGGTGTGGATGGAGACGGCGCCCGGGATCGAGGCGAGGACGAGCGGGACGATGAGCTTCCGGTTGTAGTGCTCGCCGCGGTAGCCCTTGTAGAGGATGTGGACCACGACCGTGAGGTTGAGCGCCAGGTAGCCGTTCAGCACCAGCGCGTCCCAGGTCAGCATCGAGTGTGGCCAGTTGGGCGAGCCGAGCAGCGGCAGGATGTGGAGGAAGCGATCCGGGCGCCCCATGTCCACCAGGATGAAGAGCAGGCACATGGTGATGGCGCTGACGGCGAGCAGCTCGCCCAGGATCACCACCTCCTTGATGGGCTCCCACTCGTACACGTAGGCGGGGATGACGAGCAGCACCGCCGCCGCCGCCACCCCGACGAGGAAGGTGAAGTTGCCCACGTAGAAGGCCCAGCTCACCTGGTCCCGCATGTTCGTCGCGATGAGGCCGGTGCGGAACTGGTGGGCGTAGGCGAGGAGCCCGATCAGGATGGCCGCCGCCAGCACGCCCAGCCAGGCGTAGTAGGCGCGGTTGCCGCGCGCGACGAGCCGCGCGCACCCGCGCAGGAAGCCGAGGATTCCGCTCATGGGGCCGTCGCTCCGTTCACGTGGCGTAGAAGTAATAGAACTGCGGGTGCGTCGCGAGCTCCTCCTTGAAGACGAAGACGCGCTTGGTGTCCATCACGCGCCGGATCTCGCTCTCCGGGTCGAGGAGGTTCCCGAACTTGCGCGCGCCCACCGGGCACACCTCGACGCAGGCCGGGTAGCGGCCGGCGCGCGTGCGCTGGATGCAGAAGGTGCACTTCTCGACCACGCCCTTCGGCCGGGGCCGGTTGCCCAGGTAGTGGGTGACCGGGTTCAGCTCCTCCTTCGGCAGCGTCGGCTCGGCCCAGTTGAAGTGGCGCGCGCCGTACGGACAGGCCGACATGCAGCAGCGGCAGCCGATGCACCAGTCGTAGTCGACGACCACGATGCCGTCCGGCTCCTTCCACGTCGCCTGCACCGGGCACACCTTCACGCAGGGCGGGTTCCGGCACTGCTGGCACTGCACCGGCATGTAGAAGTGGCCGGGCCGCGGCACCTGGTCGGCCTCGTAGTAGACCTCGGCGTGGGCGAGGTCCACGCCGCGCGCCTTGTCCATCTCGAGCACCCGGATCCAGTGGATCTGGGGGTTCTTGCGGCTCTGGTTGTTCTCCTTCACGCACGCGTAGACGCACCGGCGGCAGCCGACGCAGCGCGAGAGGTCGAGCCCGTAGCCGAACTCGACCCCGGGCTGCGCCGGCGCGCCGGAGACGGTCACCGCCCGGCCGTACTTCGCGCTGTGCTTCCGCTCCAGGCTGGCGAGCACCTTCTGCACGTCGCCCTTCGAGAGCTCGCGGAAGCTCTTGCGGAAGAAGTCCTCCAGCCCGCAGCCGGAGAGCGCCGCCACGGCGGCGCCGGCGGCCGCCGTCCGCATGAAGCTGCGCCGCCCCGGGTCAGCCGGCGCCTCCGGGAGGACCGGGAGGCTCTGCGGGGTCCTTCGCTCGCCGCTCATCGGCGCATCTCCTCCGGCCGCGCGGGGCGCGGCTCGGGCGTGAGGGGCTTGAAGCGGGGCGAGTGCGGGTTGTGGCAGTTCACGCACAGGAAGTAGGTCTTCTGGCCGTTCCACTGGCCGACCCGCTTCCCGTGCACCCCCACCCGCCAGTCGCGGTACTTGTCGCCGTGGCACTGCCCGCACAGCCGGTAGGACTCGGTGAAGGGCACCGGATCCCCGTTCGAGAGGTGGAGCACGTCGCGGTTCTCGTTGGAGTGACAGTCGAGGCACCACCGGTGCTCGGCGTCGTGCTCGAAGTGGATGTCGTCGTGGAAGCCCAGCTCCCGGCGGGTCCTGTCGCCGGGGGTGGTGTGGCACTGGGTGCAGGGGAAGATCCCGGGCGTGAAGGGCGGCGGCTCGGCCTGGAACTGGCCCGGCTTCTCCGGCGGCGGCCGCGCTGCGGGCGCCGGCGCGGCCTCGCTCGCCAGCGCGGGCCGGGCGCACAGCGCCGCCAGCGCCAGGACCCGCACCACGTCCTGCACGACTCGTCTCACGACCTGCCTCCTCCGCGCGACCCGGCGCGGCCCATGGACTCGAGGGGTCCAGCCTAGCGCTCCCCGCGCCAAACCGTTTGATCGGCGTCAAGCCACAGCCCAAAGAACCCTGCCGGAATGCGCAGTTTTTCACGGTGCGTGAGCCCAGGGGCGCGCCGAGGCGCGGCGGTGTAGAACGCGCCTGTGCCTGGACGGCCTCCCGACGCGCGAGGACCCGGCGCCGCGCTCGCCGCGGCCGTCCTCTACCCCTTCCTGCTCACGCGGGCCGGGCTCCTGCTCGTCGCCTGGTTCGCGGCGCAGTTCGCGCCGAGCTGGACCTACTTCGATCCCACCGGCGCGGCGCGCGGCTGGTCGCGCCTCCCCTGGCTCGCCCTCGACGTGTGGGGGCGGTACGACACCGCCTGGTATCTCGACCTGGCGCGGCACGGCTACCGGCCGCCCGCCGAGCTGCTGCGCGAGCAGTCGAACCTGGCCTTCTTCCCGCTCTACTCCTGGCTGGTGCGCGCCGGGACGGCGCTCCTCCCGCCCGCCGCCCGGGCCGGCGAGGCCGGGCCCTATCTCGTGGCGGTGGCGCTCGCGAACGCCTGCGCCCTCCTCGGCCTGGCGCTCGTCTACCTGGTGGTGCGCGACGCGTTCTCCGACGAGCGGCTCGCGCGCCGGACGGCGCTCTACCTGCTCCTCTTCCCGGCCGGCTTCTTCCTCTCCTGCGCCTACACCGAGTCGCTCTACCTGGCGCTCGCCGCCGGCACCTTCTGGCTCGCGCAGCGCGAGCGCTGGGCCTGGGCCGCCGCAACCGGCCTCCTGCTCGGGCTCACCCGCGCGTCGGGGATCCTGGTCGCCCCCGCGCTCGGCCTCCTCTACCTGTCGCAGCGCGGGTGGCGCCTCCGCGCCGTGCGCTGGGACGCGCTGGCGATCACCGCGGCGCCGGCCGGGCTCCTGGCGCACGCGGTCCACCTGGCGCTCCTCACCGGCGACCCGCTGGCGCTCTTCCACGCCCAGGCCGCCTGGCACCGGGCGGTGGCCGCGCCCTGGCGCACCCTCCTCGAGCCCGCCGCCTTCCACCCGAAGATGGGCCCGCTCGAGCTCGCGGGGGCGGTCCTCTTCCTCGCGCTCGGCCTGGCGCTCCTCGCGCTGCGGCGCTGGGCGCTGGCGGCCTTCGCGCTCCTCTCGCTCGCGCCGGTCCTGCTCTCCGGCACGCTCATGTCGGCGACGCGCTTCCTGGCGGTGGTCTTCCCCGCGTTCATCCCGCTGGCGAAGGCCGGCGAGCGCGAGGCGGTCGACCGCGCGGTGGTGATCCTGTTCACCTTCGCCCAGGCGCTGCTGTTCTTCGCCTGGAGCCGCTTCTACTGGGTCGCGTAGCGCGGGCCGGCGCCGCGGCATCCGGCCGCCCCCGCCGCGCGTTGCGCCGCCGCGCCGCCGTCGTAAGGAACAGCGCCGGAGGAGCGACATGGAAGACCGGTTGGGCACGCAGAGGGAGCTCGAGCTCGGCGGCGGCAAGCGGGCGCGCTACCACGCGCTGGCGGCGCTGGAGCAGCAGGGGTTCGGCGCCATGGGGCGGCTGCCGGTCTCGATCCGGATCGTGCTCGAGTCCCTGGCGCGCAACTGCGACGGGCACCGGGTCCGCGAGGAGGACGTCCGGGCGCTGGCCGGGTGGCAGCCGGACGCGCCGCGCACGCGCGAGGTGCCGTTCGTCGTCGGGCGCGTCCTCCTGCAGGACTTCACCGGCGTGCCGCTCCTCGTCGACCTGGCCGCGATGCGCTCCGCCATGGCGCGGCTGGGGCAGGACCCGCGGCGCGTCGAGCCGCGCGTGCCGGTGGACCTGGTCATCGACCACTCGGTGCAGGTGGACGCGTTCGGCTCCCCCGACGCGCTCGAGCGCAACGTGGAGATGGAGTTCCACCGCAACCGGCAGCGGTACGAGTTCCTGAAGTGGGGGACGCAGGCCTTCGAGACCTTCCGCATCGTGCCCCCCGGGCTCGGCATCTGCCACCAGGTGAACCTCGAGTACCTGGCGCGGGGCGTGCTGGAGCAGGGCGGGGTGCTCTACCCGGACACGCTCGTCGGCACCGACTCGCACACCACCATGATCAACGGCCTCGGCATCGTGGGCTGGGGCGTGGGCGGCATCGAGGCCGAGGCGGCCATGCTGGGCCAGCCCTCCGCCTTCCTCACGCCGGACGTGGTGGGCGTCCACCTCCACGGCGCGCTGCGCGCCGGCGTCACCGGCACCGACCTCGTCCTCACCGTCACCGAGCTGCTCCGCCGGACCAAGGTGGTGGGGAAGTTCGTCGAGTTCCACGGCGAGGGCGCGGCCGCCCTGCCCGCGCCGATGCGCGCCACCATCGCCAACATGGCGCCCGAGTACGGCGCCACGCTGGGCCTCTTCCCGGTGGACGAGCAGACCCTGCGCTACTTCGAGGCGACGGGCCGGCCCGCCGAGCAGGTGCGGCTCATCCGCGCCTACTACGAGGCGCAGGGGCTGTTCGGCACCCCGCGCCAGGGCGCGTGCGACTACTCGCAGGTGGTCGACCTCGACCTCGCCTCGGTGGAGCCGTCGGTGGCGGGCCCGAAGCGGCCGCAGGACCGGGTGCCGCTCGCCGCGCTGAAGGAGCGCTTCACCTCGCTGCTCACCGCCCAGGGCGGCTTCGCCCGGCCGGCCTCCGAGCTCGGGCAGCGGTACCGCGGCGAGGAGGCGAACGGGACGCAGCCCGGCGGCGGGCTCCAGGAGCCGCACACCGCGCCCACCCGCCTCAGCGTGATGAACACGAACCCGCTCACCGAGCTGGAGATGATGAACAACCGGCCCACGCCCGATCGGGTGGCCGGCGCCTCCGGGCAGGCGCGCCTCGCCACCGCCGACATCGCGCTCGGCCACGGCGACGTCGTCATCGCGGCCATCACGAGCTGCACCAACACCTCGAACCCCAGCGTGATGCTGGCGGCGGGGCTCCTCGCGAAGAAGGCGGTCGAGCGCGGCCTGCGCGTGAAGCCCACCGTGAAGACCTCGCTCGCCCCCGGCTCGCGGGTGGTCACGAGCTACCTCGAGAAGACCGGGCTCCTCGCGCCGCTCGCGAAGCTCGGCTTCGACGTGGTGGGCTACGGCTGCACCACCTGCATCGGCAACTCGGGCCCGCTCGACCCCCGCATCGAGCAGGTGCTCGCGAAGCACGACCTCGTCTGCGCGGCGGTGCTCTCCGGCAACCGCAACTTCGAGGCGCGCATCCACCAGGCGGTGAAGGCGAACTTCCTCATGAGCCCGCCGCTGGTGGTGGCCTTCGCCCTCGCCGGCGACGTCGCGCGCGACCTCACGCGGGAGCCGCTCGGCCAGGGGAAGGACGGGAAGGACGTCTACCTGCGCGACGTGTGGCCCTCGGAGGAGGAGGTGCAGGCGGTCCTCTTCGCCGCCAGCGATCCGGCCGAGTACCGGCGCAACTACCACGACGTCCAGTCGCAGAGCGCCGCCTGGAACGCGCTGCCCGCGCCCTCCGGCGAGACCTACGCCTGGGACGCGCAGAGCACCTACGTCCGCGAGCCGCCCTACTTCCTCCCGTTCTCGAAGGAGCCCGCCGCCCCCGGCGCGCTCCGCGGCGCGCGGGCGCTCGCCATCTTCGGCGAGTCGGTCACGACCGACCACATCAGCCCCGCCGGCTCGATCAAGCCGAGCTCGCCCGCCGGCCGCTACCTGCAGGAGCAGGGGGTGCCGGTGCAGGACTTCAACTCCTACGGCGCCCGGCGCGGCAACCACGAGGTGATGGTGCGCGGCACCTTCGCCAACGTGCGGATCAAGAACCTGATGGTGCCGGGGGTCGAGGGCGGCGTGACCGTGCACCAGCCGGACGGGCGGCAGCTCTCCATCCACGAGGCCGCGCTCCTCTACGAGCGGGAGGGCGTGCCGCTCGTGGTGCTGGCCGGGCAGGAGTACGGCACCGGCAGCTCGCGCGACTGGGCCGCCAAGGGCACGCGGCTGCTCGGGGTGAGGGCCGTCGTCGCCCGCTCCTTCGAGCGCATCCACCGCTCGAACCTGGTGGGGATGGGCGTGCTCCCCTGCCAGTTCGCGGAGGGCGTCTCGGCGGAGAGCCTCGGGCTCGACGGTACGGAGGTGTACGACCTCCTCGGCGTCGAGGGCGCGCTCGCGCCGCGCCAGCAGGTGACGCTCGTCGTCCACCGCCGGGACGGGCGCGAGGAGCGGGTGCCGCTCACGCTGCGCATCGACACGCCGGTCGAGGTGGAGTACTTCCGCCACGGCGGCATCCTGCCGTACGTGCTCCGTCAGCTGGCGGCGCGCGCCTGACCCGGCGGGCTTTCATAGCGAAGCCCACTTGGCCTGATCCCTGCTGCGGCGCACGCTGCCTGGCTGCGCCGGGCAGACTCCTCCGTCCGCTGCTCGACGTGCCTTTCAGGCACGCCTCCGCTGCTCCGTCGTCGTGTGCCCGGCTCGCCGACGGCATCGTGTGCCTCGCGACGGGCTCTGGCCAAGTGAGCTCCGCTGTCAGACCGACCCGCTACGAAGACCCTCGCCACCGCCCGGCCCCGCGCCGGAGGTGTCTCTCCCGCGAGGTGTGAAGAATGGCCGTCAAGGTGATGCTCGCCCCTGCCATCGCGAAGCGCGACGCCGAGGTCGCCGCCTCGCGCGCGGAGAAGTCGAACGCGCGCCAGGAGGCGGGCGAGGCGAAGCCGAAGCGCCGCCGCTCGAGCGTCTACGACGCGGACGGCAACGAGGTCTTCATCACGCTCATGTGCCTCAAGTGCCACAAGATGCGGCCGCTGGCGCAGTTCGGGCTGCGCCGGATGGCGGACGGCGCCATCCGCAACCAGCCCTGGTGCCGGCCCTGCCGCTCCGGCGCGAGCGCCGGGAAGCCGCGGCGCCGCGAGGAAGCCGCCGGCGCCGAGCCGACGCCCGCGCTCCCCGACGCCGCCCCCGGCGCGGCGGCCGAGCTGCCCGTGGACGCCGGGCTCCTCGCGGCACAGGTGGTGGCGGCGCTGCACGGCGGCCGGCGCTAGCGCACTCATGGTGCGGCATGGTGCCGCGCCCTCCAGGGCGCCCCGTCCGTGGTCCGAGCTGCTACGCGCCTGATCTCGCACCACCTTGGCGGGCGGCCGGCGAGCCGCTCGGCCGGTGAGCTTGATGCGGCGCAAGCATCCGCTTGTCGCGCGTCATCCTGCCTCATGTGACGATTGCGCCGCGCGCGGCTGCGCATGTAGGATTTCGCGTCCGATTCATTTTGACGCAGTCCCTCACGCCGATCCATCGGAGCCCGCATGGCCAACGCGAAGCCGAGGACCACCGCCCTCAAAGCAAAGCTGTTCGAGAAGATCGAGGCCTTCCGGCCGAGGACGCAAAAGCTGAACAAGGAGTTCGGCAACGTCGTCATCGACTCCGTCAACATCGGGCAGGCGATCGGCGGGGCGCGCGACGTCCGCTGCCTCGTGACCGACATCTCCTACCTCGATCCGCAGGAAGGCATCCGCTTCCGCGGCAAGACGATCCCGGAGACCTTCGCGGCGCTGCCCCGCAAGGCCGGCTTCGAGCAGCCGACGGTCGAGTCCTTCTTCTACTTCCTGCTCACCGGCGACGTCCCGACCGCCGAGCAGGCCCTCGAGGTCGAGGCCGACTGGCGCTCCCGCGCCGAGGTGCCCGCGTACGTCTTCGACGTGCTCCGCGCCATGCCGCGCGACACGCACCCGATGACGATGTTCTCGACCGCCGTCCTCGCCATGCAGCGCGAGTCGGTCTTCGCCCACCGGTACGCCGAGGGCATGAAGAAGACCGACTACTGGGACGCGACGTACGAGGACGCGATGAACCTGCTGGCGAAGCTGCCGCACATCGCCGCGTACATCTACCGCATGAAGTACAAGGGCGACACGCACATCGAGCCGGACGCCAAGCTCGACTTCGGCGGGAACTTCGCCCACATGATGGGCATCGCGAAGCCGTACGACGACGTCTCGCGCATGTACTTCATCCTCCACTCGGACCACGAGTCGGGGAACGTCTCCGCGCACACGACGCACCTCGTGGCCTCGGCGCTGTCCGACCCGTACTACGCGTTCTCCGCCGGCCTGAACGGCCTGGCCGGCCCGCTGCACGGCCTCGCCAACCAGGAGGTCCTGGGCTGGATCCAGAACGTGATGAAGAAGCTCGGCGGGAAGATCCCGACCGAGGAGGAGCTGAAGGCGTTCCTCTGGGACACCCTCAAGGGCGGCCAGGTCATCCCGGGCTACGGGCACGCGGTGCTCCGCAAGACCGACCCGCGCTACACCGCGCAGATGGAGTACTGCCAGAAGCACCTGCCGGATGACCCGCTCTTCAAGCTCGTCAACATGATCTACAAGGTCGCCCCGGGCGTCCTCACCGAGCACGGCAAGACCAAGAACCCCTGGCCGAACGTCGACGCGCAGTCCGGCGTCATCCAGTGGTACTACGGCGTCCGCGAGTGGGACTTCTACACGGTCGAGTTCGGCGTCGGCCGCGCGCTCGGCGTGCTCGCCAACATCGTGTGGGACCGCGGCCTCGGCTACGCCATCGAGCGCCCGAAGTCGGTCACCACCGCGATGCTCGAGCAGTGGGCCGCCGCCGGCGGCCGCAAGGGCAAGGAAGAGTAGCCCTCGCCTGACGCAGCCCTGAAACACGAGAGCCGCCCGGGAACCCGGGCGGCTCTTTCGTTTTCCGGCGACGCCCTCCTCTTCGAGAGGCTCGCGCGCGAGCGCAGGGGCGCAACGCCACGCCACGCCACGCCACGCCAATCGAGGGTACGGTCGCCGGGGCTGTGGGGTAGCCCTCCGGCGGTGCTCGGCAAATGACCTGCCGGGGTTGCTACGGCCAGCGTCTCAGAAACGCTCTGCGGCTTGCACCGCAACGTGCCGCGCCGCGGTGGCGCCCGGGGAAGCTAGCGCCGGCGCGGCACCGGCGGTGCAGCGCCCGCCGGGCGATCGTAGTCTTCCGCAGGTCAGCCTGCGCTCCGGCGGAGGGCTACCCCGCCGCCCCCGCTCGGACCCGATCGCGCGGAACGCCGCGGACCCTGAGGGACGGCAGGGAATCACCCCCGCAGCTAGCGCTTGGCGATCAGCATCGGCTCCAGCCGGCTGCGCTCCTGATCGAACGCGCCCTTCGACGCCCCGTCGAGCTTCACCTGCCGGGTCGGCAGGACCGCGAACGGGTCGAGCACGCGGCCGTCCGGCGCCTCCAGCTGGTAGTGGAGGTGCGGCGCCGTGGAGTGCCCGCTGTTGCCGGACTTCGCGATGACCTGGCCCTTCGCCACCTTCGTGCCCGGCTGCATCTCCTTCGGGGCCGCCTCCAGGTGGAGGAAGATGGCGTGGCGCCCGCTCTTCGCGTCGACGAGCTCCAGGCAGTTGCCGTTGGCGCCGAAGTGCCAGTTGCGGCGGGTGATCTGCCCGTCGAAGGGCGCCTTCACCGGGGTGCCCACCGGCGTCTTGTAGTCGACGCCCTTGTGCCGGCGGCCGTCGCGCAGGAGCGAGGTGATCTGCTCGTACCCCTCGACCGGGCTGTCCTGGAGGTGCTCCTCGACCTCGACGCCCTCGGCCGTGTAGTAGCGCGCGAAGGGCGCGCCCTCGGGCTTGAAGCGGTAGGCGGTGAGGAGCTTGCCGAGCTTCTGCGAGCCGTAGCGCAGCGCGAGCACGGTGGGCTCCTTCGAGGCCGGGCCCGCGTCGCCGATGGCCTGCACCTCGCTCGGCTGCGCCGTCGGGAGCTCGTACAGCACCTCGAGCTTGTCGCCCTTGCGGCCGTCGCGGCTCACCTGCATCGACCACACGAGCAGCCGGTTCACCACCTGGGTGAGCTCCTCGCCCCAGCTCCGCTCCGCCTCGGGCAGCGCCCGCGAGATGCTCTCCTCGAGCGGTCCCTGGAGCGTCACGCTGATGCGCCTGACGAGCGGGCCCTGCGGCGCGCCGGGCGGCGTGACCGCCGCCGGCGGCTGCGCGGCGTTGCCGGCCGGGGCGGCCGGGGCGGCCGCGACGGCGGCGCTACCGGGCGCGGCAGGAGCGGGGGCCGGTGCGGGGGCGCCCGCGGCCGGCGGGGCCGGCGGAGGCTGGGGCCGGGCGGGCGCGGGCGCGGCCGCCACCGGCCCGGCGGGCAGCCGCGGCGCGGTCTTGCGGCCGGCCACGAAGCCGCCGGCGAGGCCGACGACGAGCAGCGCCGGGTACACGAGCCAGCGCGCGAGGCCGCCGCCACCAGGGCCGCCGCCAAAAGGAGGGGGATCGATCGACAGGTTCACCATGGCTCACCGGGGAAGAGGGCAGCCGGAAGAACGCCCGGGAGGAGGCGGCTCTTCCTCGCCACGCGAAAACGTCAAAAGTAGAAGCGATCGACCACGCCGCGGCTCCACTCCAGCACCGTCGGCCACCCCACCACCGCGTCCAGGGCCGCCTCCGCCCGGGCGAGGTCCACCCCTTCGGCCACCGCGCTCGCGCTGCACCCGAGGAGCCGGCAGCGGCCGGCCGCCCGCGCCTGGTGGAGCAGCGCCGCCGGGTGCTCGGGGTCACCCGCCGCCTCGACCGCGGCCGCGACCGCCCGGCCGAACAGGAAGAGGTCCACCCGGTCGTCCATCGCGGCGGCGGCGAGGGCGCACGCGCCCGCCAGGCGGAGCGCCGACTCGTCCCCTCGCGTCACGAAGATCACCACCCGGCCGGCCATGGAGGCGGGTCCATAACATTTTCGCCGCCCGGCCCCCACCCCGACGACGGGTGCCGCCCCTTCTCTCCTCTGCTATAAACCGCGCCCCATGGCCGACGAGAAGAAGCCCGGTTCGGCGGGCCCGGTGGTGATCCGCAAGGGCGTCGTGACGCCGCTCCCTCCCGAACCTGCCCCGCAGGCCGACCGCGCGCCCCCGCCGGAGAAGGCCGACGCCCGGCCGCTCTGGCAGCGCGTCGCCGACCGGCGCGGCGCCCCCGGCGGCGCGCCCGGCGGTGGCCCGGGCGGCGCGCGCGGGCCTGGCCGCCCCGGCCCTGCCCGCTCCGGCGCTCCGCGCGGGCGCGGGGACCGGCCGCGCGGCGATCGCCCGCGGCGCGAGCGCGAGGAGGGGCCGGCCCGCGAGGCCGCGCCGCGCGAGCCGCAGCTCCGCGGCGAGCCGCCGCCGCCGCCGCCCGAGGCGCCGATCCCGGAGGAGGGCTCCTTCGCCGACCTGCTGGCCGGCAGCGAGGCCGGCCCGCGCAAGCGCTGGCAGGTGGGCGAGAAGGTCGCCGCCAAGATCATCCAGCTCGGCCACGACGTCGCCTTCCTCGAGCTCGGGACCGGGCTCGCCGAGGGCATGATCGAGATCGCCGAGCTCAAGGGCGACGACGGCGAGGTGACCGCCCGGGTCGGCGACATCGTCGACGGCGTGGTGGTGAAGGGCGGCGAGCGCGGGGTGGTGATCTCGAAGGGGCGGGGGCACAAGGGCGCCCACGACCGCGAGGCCCTGGTCGAGGCCGCCCGCACCGGCCTGCCGGTGGACGGCGTCGTGAAGGCGGTCAACAAGGGCGGCCTCGAGGTGGAGGTGATGGGCCAGCGCGCCTTCTGCCCCGTCTCGCAGATCGACGTCCGGTTCGTCGGCGATCCCTCGGCCTTCGTCGGCCAGAAGCTGCAGTTCAAGGTCCAGCGCGCCGACGGCCGCGACGCGGTGCTGTCGCGCCGCGCGCTCCTCGAGGAGGAGAAGGCGGAGCGCGCCCGGAAGACGCGCGAGCAGCTCGCGGAGGGCGCCGTCTTCCAGGGCACCGTCACGAGCGTGCAGGACTACGGCGCGTTCGTGGACATCGGCGGCCTGGAGGGCCTGGTCCACGTCTCCGAGCTCTCCTGGGATCGCGTCTCGAAGCCGCAGGAGCTCCTGAAGGCCGGCGACGCGGTCACGGTCCAGGTGGTGAAGCTGGAGCAGGACGCGAAGCGCGGCGAGCGCATCGGCCTCTCCGTGCGCGCGCTCGCCCCGCGCCCCGAGCCGAAGGCGCCCGCGCCCGGCGAGGCGCGGCCCGTCACCGCGCCGCCGCCGCCCCCCAGGGTGGGCGACGTGGTGAAGGCCTCCGTGGACAAGATCGAGCCGTTCGGGCTCTTCGTGCGCTTCGCCGGCGGCCGGGGGCTCGTGCCCGCCAGCGAGACCGGGACGCCGCGCGGCACCGACCTGCGCCGCGCGTTCAAGGTGGGCGACCAGCTCGACTGCGCCATCTCCGCCATCGACGAGCAGGGCCGGCTCCGGCTCTCCAAGACCGAGGCGGAGCAGGCCGCGGAGCGCAAGGAGGCGCAGGAGTACCTGCGCCAGGCCGCGCCGCAGGGGCGCGGGGGCAAGGGCTTCGGCACCCTCGGCGATCTGCTGCGCGAGAAGCTGAAGCGCTGACGGCGCTCACCCCTCGCGCACGCGCCACCCCCAGGCCGGCAGCCCGCCGGCCGGGGAAGGGCCGAGGTTCACCTCCACCTCCAGGCCCGGCCGGCGCAGCGCGAGGCTCGTCCCGTCCACCGCCACCTCCGGCCAGCGCTGGCCGAGGGCGGCGGCGTGCCGGCGGCGGATCCGCAGCAGCTCGCGGTGGTGCCGCCAGAGCTCACCGTGCCGCCCGTCGCGGCGGTGCGCGAGGATCGAGCGGCGGAAGGTGTCCTCGTCCTGGGGATCGGGCACCCCGCCCGCGCCGGCCTCGGCGAGGTGCTCCGCCTTGCGGCCCTCGCTCACCGCCTTCGCCAGCGCCGGGTCGCCGTGGCTCGTGAAGTAGAGGAACGGCCGCTCCTCCCCGTACTCCTCGCCCATGAAGAGGAGCGGCAGGCCGGGCCCGAGGAGCAGGAGCGCGGCCAGCGGGAAGAGCGCCTCGCCCGGCACCAGCGCCGCGAGGCGCTCCCCGGCCGGCCGGTTCCCCACCTGATCGTGGTTCTGGAGGGAGAAGACGAACTGCGACGGGGCGAGGCCCCGGGTGTCCGTCCCCCACGGCTTCTTCCTGAAGCGCGACGGCTCGCCCTGGAAGGCGAACCCCTCGGCGAGGGCGCGGGCGAGCGGCGCCATCCCGCCGAAGTCCTGGTAGAAGGCGCCCCGCTCCCCGGTGAGCAGCGCGTGCACCGCGTGGTGGAAGTCGTCCGCCCACATGGCGGCGCAGCCCCAGCCTCCGGGCGGCGGGTCCACCACCTTGCGGTCCTCGAGATCGCTCTCCGCCACCACGTGGATCCGGCGCCCGCTCCCGTCGGCGAACGCGCGCACGGCGTCGGAGAGCGCCCCGACGAGGTGGCGCGGGCTGTCGTCCGGGATGGCGTGGACGGCGTCGAGGCGCAGCGCGTCCACCCGGAAGTCGCGCACCCACTGCAGCGCGGCCTGGAGGACGTAGGCGCGCACGGGCCCCGCGTCCGGCCCGTCGTAGTTGACCCCATCGCCCCAGGGCGACTTGTGCCGATCGGTGAAGTACGGGGCCCACACCGACAGGTAGTTCCCCTCCGGCCCGAGGTGGTTGTAGACGACGTCGAGGCAGACGGCGAGGCCGAGCGCGTGCGCCTGATCCACGAAGCGCTGCAGCGCCTCCGGCCCGCCGTAGCCCTCGTGGACCGCGTGCAGCGAGACGCCGTCGTACCCCCAGTTGCGGTTCCCCGGGAACGGCTGGACCGGGAGCAGCTCGACGCAGGTCACGCCCAGGTCGACGAGGTCCCGCAGCCGGGCCGCGGCCGCGTCGAGCGTCCCCTCGGGCGTGAAGGTGCCGACGTGCAGCTCGTAGAACGCCAGCTCCTCGAGCGGCAGGCCGGGGAAGGCGTGCCGCCAGGCGTACCGGCGCGCGTCCCACACCTGCGACGGCCCGTGCACCCCGTCCGGCTGGCGGCGCGACGCCGGATCGGGGAGCGCTCGTCCGTCCGGCAGCACGAGCTGGTAGCGATCGCCGAGCTTCGCCTCGCGCACCACCCCCGACCACCACCCGCCGTCCTCCCGCGCGAGCGGGCGCTCCTCGCCGGCCACCCGCACCGCCAGCCGCTCCTGCGCGGGAGCCCAGACCGAGAAGCGCACGCCGCGGTCGAGGAGCTGGGGGCCATGGACGGGGAGCGTCATCCGCCAAAGATAGGCCGCGCGGTGCGGGCGGACCGGCGCCGCGGCAATTGGGGCGGGGCGGCCGCACATCTCCGCGGTGGCGGCGCGGTCGCGTCTCGGATAATCTCCGCTTTCCCTACCTTTCACTCGAACCACTTGCCCCAAGGGAAGGCCCGCATGCGCGCACCTGTCGAGAGCGGTCAGAAGCGCCCCACGTCGAACCCGTCGCTGCTGGCGTGGGTCGACGAGATGGCGAAGATGTGCAAGCCCGACCGCGTCTACTGGTGCGACGGCTCACCCGAGGAGAAGCAGCGGCTCACCGAGGAGGCGGTCGCCGGCGGCGTGCTCATCCCGCTCGACCAGAAGAAGCTGCCCGGCTGCTACTTCCACCACTCGAACCCGAACGACGTGGCGCGCGTCGAGCACCTCACCTTCATCTGCACGCCGACGAAGGAGGAGGCCGGCCCCACCAACAACTGGATGGCGCCGCAGGAGGCGTACCACAAGCTCGCCGCGATCTACGACGGCGCCATGAAGGGCCGCACCCTGTACGTCGTGCCCTACGTCATGGGCCCGGCGCGCTCGCCCTTCGCCAAGGTGGGCATCGAGCTCACCGACTCCGTGTACGTGGCGCTCAACATGGGGATCATGACGCGCATGGGGAAGGTGGCGCTCGACCGCCTCGGCCCCACCAGCGCCGAGTTCAACAAGGGCCTCCACTCGGTGGCCGACTGCAACCCGGAGCGGCGGTTCATCTGCCACTTCCCGCAGGACAACACCATCTGGTCGGTGGGCTCCGGCTACGGCGGCAACGCGCTGCTCGGGAAGAAGTGCCTCGCGCTGCGCATCGCCTCCTACCTGGCGAAGAACGAGGGCTGGCTCGCCGAGCACATGCTCATCCTCGAGGCGGAGAGCCCGACGGGCGAGAAGCGGTACGTCGCGGGCGCGTTCCCCTCGGCCTGCGGCAAGACCAACTTCGCCATGATGATCCCGCCCAAGGCGTTCCAGGGCTGGAAGATCCGCACCGTCGGCGACGACATCGCCTGGATGCGCGTGGGCGAGGACGGCCGGCTGTGGGCCGTGAACCCCGAGTACGGGTACTTCGGGGTCGCGCCGGGGACGAACCGCAAGACGAACCCCAACGCGATGGACACCATCAAGAAGGACACGCTCTACACCAACGTCGCCCGCACCAAGGACGGCGACGTGTGGTGGGAGGGCATGGACGGCGAGGTGCCGGCCGAGCTCATCGACTGGAAGGGCCAGCCCTGGAAGAAGGGCTCCGCCGAGAAGGCCGCCCACCCGAACAGCCGCTTCACGGCGCCGGTGCAGAACAACCCCGCCCTCTCCCCGTCCTACGACGACCCGAAGGGCGTGCCCATCGACGCCATCATCTTCGGCGGCCGCCGCTCGACGACGGTGCCGCTGGTGCTGCAGTCCTTCGACTGGAAGCACGGCGTCTACCTGGGCGCGACCATGGGCTCCGAGACCACCGCCGCCGCCACCGGCGCGGTCGGCGTCGTGCGCCGGGACCCGATGGCCATGCTGCCGTTCTGCGGCTACGACATGGGCAGCTACCTGCGGCACTGGCTCGACATGGAGAAGCGCATCCCGAAGCCGCCGAAGGTCTTCCTCGTCAACTGGTTCCGCAAGAGCCAGGACGGCAAGTTCCTGTGGCCCGGCTACGGCGACAACATGCGCGTCCTCAAGTGGATGCTCGACCGGTGCCAGGGCGCCGTCGGCGCCCAGGAGACGGCGCTCGGCTTCACCCCGAAGGCGGGCGACCTCGACGTGCGCGGCCTGGAGCACGCGGACATCGCCGGCGCGACGCGCATCGACCTCGGCGAGTGGGCGGGCGAGCTCGAGAGCCAGACCGAGTGGTTCCAGAAGATCGGCAAGACGCTCCCCCGCGAGCTCGAGCAGCAGCGCCAGGACCTGCTCGCCAAGGTGAAGGCGGCGAAGTAGCGCCACCCGCGCCCCGGCGCGGCCGCGATCCCTCTCCTCCGGCCCCGGAGGAGAGGGCCGGGAGAGGAGGCGGCGACCCCATGTGCACGCTCGCCGTCGCCTGGCGCACCGACCGCCGCTGGCCGGTGGTGGTGGCCGCGAACCGCGACGAGCGGCTCAAGCGGGCGGCGGAGCCATGGGGCCTGCGCGAGCCCGGGCTCGGGCCGCGCTACGCCGCCCCGCTCGACCGGGTGGGCGGGGGCACCTGGATCGGCGTCTCGGCGCGCGGCGTCTTCGCCGCGCTCACGAACCACCACGCGCGGCAGGGCGGGTTCCCCGACCCGCGCCGCCGCTCGCGCGGCGAGCTGGTGGTGCAGGCGCTCGCACAGGAGAGCGCCGGCGCGGCGCGGGCCCTGTTCGCGGGCGAGGACGCCGCGCGCTACAACCCGTTCCACCTCCTCGTGGCCGACGCGGCGCAGGCGTTCCTGTGGCTGTACGACGGCGCCGAGGCGGCGCTGCTCGAGCTCGGCCCCGGGCTGCACGTGGTGACCGAGAGCGACGCCGAGGGGCGCGGGCCGCGCGGCGAGCTGGTGCGCTCCCGCTGGCCGCTCGAGCCCGACCCGGCACGGCTGCGCGAGCTGCTGGTGCAGCACGCGCCGTCGCCGCTCGAGGCCACCTGCGTCCACCTCGACGACCACGACTACGGCACGCGCTCCTCGTCGGTGCTCCGGCTCGCGCCGTCGCTCGAGGCCTCCGAGCTGTGGGTCGCGGAGGGCCGGCCCTGCACCACCCCGTTCGACGACCGCTCGCGGCTGCTCGCGGAGCTGGCGCGCTCGGCTTGACAGGCGGCCAGGCCGGGGACAGAACCCGCGCATGGGCCTCCTCGACCGGATCTCCTCCAAGCAGGAAACCACCGCCCCGCCGGAGAGCATCGACCTCGGCGCGCAGGGCGAGCTGCTCGTGGTCTGGCCGGACGGGCCGCGGGTGGCGCTGCCCGCGGCGCAGCTCCGCGACCAGTGCCCGTGCGCGAGCTGCATCGAGGAGGGCACCGGCCGGAAGCTCCTCGATCCGGCCACCATCCCGGCCGACATCCGCCCGGTCGAGCTGCACGGGGTCGGCAACTACGCCATCCAGATCCGGTGGTCGGACGGGCACTCCACCGGCATCTACACCTGGGGCCTCCTCCGCCGCGCCTCGGGGCTCCCGCCGGGATAGGCCCGGCCGCGGCCCTCGTCCACGGGCCGCGCCTCCATGCTCGTCTTCGTCTCCGACCTCCACCTCCGCCCCGGCGCCCCCAGCCCCGTCTCGCGCGCGGCGCAGCTCGACCGGCTGTGGCAGCGGCTCGAGGGCGGGCGCCCGGGCGCGCCGGTGGAGCTGTGCCTGGTGGGCGACATCTTCGACCTGGTGCGCGCCCCCCAGTGGCTCGGCTCGGCGGTGCGCCCGTACGACGAGCCCTCGCCGGCGCTGGCGGCGCAGGTCGAGGCGGTCGTCCGCGCCACCCTCGAGGCCGATCGCCCGTTCTTCGAGGCGGTGCGGGCGCGGGTCCGGGAGGGCACGCTCCAGGTCCACTACCTGCTCGGCAACCACGACCGCCTGCTCGCGCACGCGCCGGCGGCCCGCGCCGCGGTGCGGGCCGCGCTCGGCATGCCCGGCGGCGACGCGGCGCTGCCCACCGAGCTCGTCTTCCCGGAGCACGGGGTGCTCGCCTACCACGGGCACGAGGTCGACCTGCTCTGCCACGAGCCGGACGGCAGCGCGCCGCTCGGCGACGTGATCGCCGCCGAGCTCATCGTGCGCTTCCCGGGCGAGATCCGGCGCCGCGCCGAGGTGCCCGACCCCGCCCTCGACGACATCGACGACGTGCGGCCCATCCTGGCGGTGCCGGGCTGGGTGCGGGCCGCCGCCCGCGAGCGGCCGCAGTTCCTGTCGCAGGTGGTGGGGCGCGTCTGGCGCGACCTCGTGGAGGAGTTCCTCGACAGCGGCTGGGTGAAGGGGTGGATGCGCGAGCACCACCGGCGCCTCAAGCTCGACTTCGCGCAGCGGGTGAAGCTCCTGCTGGCCCTCTCGGCCCGCGCCCCGCCCCGCGACGAGCCGCGGCTCACCCAGCTCTACTACCTGCTCATGCGGCTCCTCGACGCGCGCTTCGCCCGGCGGGCGGTGAAGGCGCTGGAGCGGCGGGAGCACCGCGGGCTGCGCTTCGTCGTGAACGGCCACACCCACTTCGCCGCGATGACGCCGCTGGGGCTCGTGAACGGGCGGCCGGCCTGCTACTTCAACACCGGCACCTGGCGGCAGCTGCGGCAGCTCGGCAACGTGGCGCGCGGCCGGCCGGCCTTCCTGGCCTACGACGCGGCCGCCTACCTGGTCTTCTTCGGCGCGGACGACCCGCTCGGCCGCACCTTCGAGTGGTGGCAGGGCGCCGGCGGCTGAGGCCCTCCGCTGGCTCGGGCGCGGCCCCTAGAGCGCGGCGGCGGTGGGGGCGATGGGCGTGTGGCGGTTCACGAGCGGCGCCTGGCCGACGCGCTGCCGCCCGAACCGCACCCCGCGCGACTCGCCGCTCCCGCCGCGCAGCGCGTGCACGAGCAGCCGCACCGTGCTCGGGTCGGCGAGGCGCGCCCGCGCCTCGTCGATGAGCACGTCGGCGGCGCCGCGGGCGTCGAACGGGCAGGAGCGGTACGGGCGCGGCTGCGTGAGCGCGACGAAGGCGCTCGCCACCCCGACCACCTCCACCGAGCGCGAGGGCGAACGCGCCAGCGCGGGGTAACCGGCGCCGCTCTTCCAGTGATGGGCGAGCGCCGCCTCGACGGCCGGGTGCGCCCCCAGGTGCCGCGCCAGGTGCAGCCCGCCGAGCAGCGGGTGCGCGGCGAGGGCCCGCGTCCCCTCGCGGTCGAGCGCGCCCGCGGCCCGCGCCACCGCCGGCGGGACGTGCCGCATGCCGAGATCGTGGAGCAGCCCGGCGGCGGCCAGGTCCGGCAGCGCCGGCGCGTCGCCCACCGCCACCATGAGCAGCCGCGCGGTCACGGCCGCGGTCGCGACGGCGTGCCGGTAGCGCCCGGGGTCCGCCGCCCGCAGCGCGGCGAGCTCCTCGAAGAGCGCCGGCGGCAGCCGCGCCGAGAGCACCACCCGCGCCACCGCCGACCGGACCTCCTCGCCGCGGAAGAGGTGGCGGAAGGGCGGCTCGGCGAGCGGCAGGTGGAGGTCGTTCGCCACCGCGCTGCGCGCCAGCGGCACGCGCGCCTGCGGGCGGGCGGCGCGCGCCGCCTCGTGGACGGAGGCGACCGAGACGACCTCGCCCGCCCCCGCCAGCGCGGCGCCCGTCGCGTCAACGAGGTCGCTGGCCAGCACCACGCGGTCGAACATGGACGTCCCCCGGAGCGGACCAGCGTAGCAAAGCGGCGCGCGCGGCGAGACGCTCCGCGCGGGCGGGGGGCGGGCGGCCCTGCGCACGCCCCGGGCCGCCGCCGGAGGACGAAGCCCGATGTAGGCTGACGTGGGATACGACGGACGCGCTCACCTCCGCTTGCGCGACATCGCCCGGTCCATCTCCCGCTTCGTCTCCCGCTCGGCGATGGCGTTGCGGCGATCCTCGTGCTTGCGGCCCTTGGCGAGCCCGAGCTCGACCTTGGCCCACCCCTGCTTGAAGTAGAGCGAGAGCGGCACGAGCGTGTAGCCGCGCTGCTCGACGTTCACGCGGATCTTCTCGATCTCCGCCCGCTTCATGAGCAGCTTGCGCTCGCGCAGCGGCGCGTGCCCGAACTGCGCGGCGGCCGAGTACTCCCCGATCCGGCAGTTGAAGAGGAAGAGCTCGTCGCCCCGCGGCTGCGCGTAGGCGTCGGACAGGGAGAGGTTCCCCGCCCGGAGCGACTTCACCTCGCTGCCGGTCAGCGCCAGGCCCGCCTCGTAGCTCTCCTCGACCTCGAAGTCGAAGCGCGCGCGGCGGTTGGTGGCGACGACCTGCACGCCCTCCGGGGCGCGCCCTTTGCCGGACTTGCTCACGCGCGCACCCTACCCCGCGGCGCGCCGGGCGTCGAAGGTCACGGCAGGGCCGCGTTGTCGATGAGGCGGGTGGTGCCCAGGTAGGCGGCGACGAGCATGCGGCTGCCCGGCGCCGCGCGGGCGACCGGCTGGAGCGACTCGGGCTCGACGATCTCGACGTAGTCGACGCGCGCCCCCGCCGACGCGAGCGCCGCCCGCGCCGACTCCGCCAGCCGAGCGGCGTCGCGCTGGCCGGCGCGGGCCCGCTCCTGCGCCTCGGCCAGGGTGCGCGAGAGGGCGAGCGCCCGGCGCCGCTCGTCGGGCGAGAGGTAGGCGTTGCGCGACGAGCGCGCGAGCCCGTCCGGCTCGCGGACGATGGGCATGCCCACCACCTCCACGTCGAGGTCGAGGTCGCGCACCATGGCCCGGATCACCTGCAGCTGCTGCCAGTCCTTCTCGCCGAAGAGCGCCACCTGCGGCCGCGTCAGCTGGAAGAGCTTCATCACCACCGTCGCCACGCCGCGGAAGTGCCCGGGCCGGCGCGCGCCGCACAGCCCCTGGGCGACCGGGCCGACCTCGATCCAGGTCTGGTGCCCGGGCGCGAAGACCTGCTCCGGGCGCTCGGGGGCGAGCACCGCGTCCACGCCCGCCGCGGCGCACTTGGCGAGGTCGCCCTCGAGATCGCGCGGGTAGCGGGCGAGGTCCTCCTGCGGCCCGAACTGGGTCGGGTTCACGAAGATGCTGGCGACCGCCAGCCCCTCCGGACCGACCCGCCGCCGCGCCTCGCGCATGAGCGAGAGGTGCCCCTCGTGCAGGTAGCCCATGGTGGGAACGAGCGCCACGCGCCGGCCCCCGTCGCGAGCGGCGATCATCCGGCGCTGCCAGGCGCGCGGGTCGCGGTAGAGCTCGGCCACTACACCGGCGCGCCGACGACCTGGGCGTCGTCGGGGCGCTCCTCCTCGGACGCGTGTACGAGCCGCAGCGTCTTCGAGTGGAAGCTGTGCTCCTCCGCCGGGAACGACCCCTGCTTCACCTCGGCCGCGTAGGCGGACACCGCGCCGGCCGTGGAGGCGCCCTGCTCGGCGTAGCGCTTCACGAACTTGGGCTTGAAGGCGCCGTCGAGGCCGAGCAGGTCGTTCACGACCAGCACCTGTCCGTCGCAGTGCGGCCCGGCCCCGATGCCGATGGTGGGGATGGAGAGCTCGCCGGTGATGACGCGGGCGAGCTCCGCCGGGATGCACTCCAGCACGATGGCGGAGCACCCCGCCGCCTCCACCGCGCGCGCGTCGTCGAGCAGCCGCCGCGCCTTCTCGGAGTCCTTCCCCTGCACCACGTAGCCGCCCATCCGGTGGACCGACTGCGGGGTGAGCCCGATGTGGCCCATCACCGGCACGCCGGCGCGGACGATGCGGCGGATGACGTCCGCGTAGTCGGCCCCGCCCTCGAGCTTGACCGCCTCGGCGCCGCCCTCGGCGGCGAGCCGCATCGCGCTGCGCACCGCGTCGTCCGCCCCCGCCTGGTAGCTGCCGAACGGCATGTCCACGGTGAGGTGGGCGCGGCCGGCGCTCCGGGCGAGGCCGCGCCGCACCGCGGCCGCGTGGTAGATCATGTGCTCCAGGGCGACCGGCAGGGTGGAGTCGTGCCCCTGGAAGACCATCCCCAGCGAGTCGCCCACCAGCACCGCGTCCGCGCCGCCTTCGTCCACCAGGCGCGCCATGGCGGCGTCGTACGCGGTGACCATGGCGATCTTCTCGCCGGCCACCTTCATCTTGCGCAGATCGGTGATGGTGAGGCGCCGCCGCGGCGCCTGAGGCTGGGTCGACATGTCACCTCCGGTGCAGGCCCCGTGGTGGGGTCCCGCCCATGTGGGTGAGGCAATGTAGCCCGGCAGGCGGACCCTTGCCAATGGACCTGTCGGGATCGGCGCCCTCGGCCCGCGTCAGCGCGCCGGGTTGTAGTGCTGCACGCCGCTCTTGTGCCGGCGGATGACCGCGAGCAGCGCGTCCTGGTCCGCCTCGGCGGCGAGGTCGAGGTCGCTCGTGTTGACCACCAGCAAGGGCGCGTCGTCGTAGTGGAAGAAGAAGTCGTTGTAGGCCTTGGCGAGCGCCTGGAGGTACTCGGGCTCGAGGTGCCGCTCGAACGGGCGCCCGCGGCGGCGGATGCGCGCCTGGAGCACCTCCTGCCGCGCCTGCAGGTAGATGACGAGGTCGGGCCGGGCGATGCGGCCGCCGAGCAGCGAGAAGACCTGCTCGTACAGCGCCAGCTCGTGGGCCTCGAGGTTCAGGGCGGCGAAGATCCGGTCCTTCTCGAACAGGTAATCGGCGACGGTGAGCTGGCCGAAGAGGTCCTGCTGGAAGAGCGTCTGCTGCTGCTGGAAGCGCGACAGCAGGAAGAAGAGCTGGGTCTGGAACGCGAACTTCCGCCGGTCGTCGTAGAAGCCGGCCAGGAACGGGTTCTCCTCGACCGGCTCGGCGACCAGCCGCCCGCCGAGCCGCTCCACGAGCAGGTTGGCGAGGGTGGTCTTGCCCGCGCCGATGGGCCCGTCGATGGCGATGTAGCGGGCGCGTTCCATGGCAGGGGCTCGGATTCGCGAGCGTGCCACGAGGGGCTGACGCGGTCATCTATGATCTCGCGATCCTACCAGGCATGATCTCCAGATCAGGGTCGGCGTTGACAGCACATGTGTCGTCATGTACCGTCACTGGGTCGGGAACGCGCTGAGGAGGTCGGGCGATGCGAGCGGGACGGCGGACGGCGACGGCGGTGAAGACGGCCACGGCCGGCGCCCTCGCAGCCCGGTCGGCCGCGCCGGTCGAGGCAGATCCGGCCTACCACCGCGCGATCCTCAAGATCGCGCTCGAGTTGAAGAAGCCGAGCGCGCAGGGCTACGACGCGATCGTGGAGCGGACCATCCGGACGATGAAGCTCGATCCGGAGGGCTTTCGCCGGTACCTGGGCGAGAACGGGGCGAGGAACATGAGCCTCCTGCTCGCGACCGCGCGCGGACCGGGGTTGTAGGCGGTCCGGAGGGACATGGGCGCCCGCTCGACCGATGGGCGTGGGCGGGCGGAGATAGCGGGCGGGCGCTCATGGTTTCACCCAGCGACATTCCAGCTCAGCGCTGCCAGGTGAAGGGCTGCCGCCGTCCGCGCTTCCTCGGCGGGCGCTGCGGCTACCACGCGCTCGGGCTCGCGCCGGTCGTCGGCGCGACGGCGCTACATCCACTCAAGGTGAAGCAAGCGCGCGCCCGCACGGCTTCGCGAAGCGCCTGACCGCCGGCACCGTTAATTGACCGTCGTCAATTGGTCGTCGGGGTCTGCCGCCCTCCCCGCCAGCTCAATCTCGCCTTGACGCGCGGCGTCTCGAGCCGCGAACGCCGCTGCAACTCCCCGCGTTCGCTGGCCGATCCTGGGTGCCGGACATCCTCGGCGACCGCCTCACTTTCGGGGGGGATTGCCGCGCCTCGCGCGACCTGATTGCGTGCTGACAGAATGTCGCACCCCTTCGCGAGGCTGCTTCGCAGATTCACCCGGGCGCTTTTCACGCTCGAGCCGCTCCCCTTCGACCCGCCCTCGTGCCCGCGCGGCCGCCCCAGCCTCCTCGCGACCCTCTTCGCGCCCGAGCCCCTGCCGATGGATCTCGAGCTGCCGCGGCGGCGCGCGCGGTGGCTCTCCTGGCTGTTCCTCCCCGAGCGCGTCGACCGCGACCCGAACCGGCCGCCGGCCGACTGAGGTTCACCGATGGAGCATGCCCGCCACGTCTTCCGCGTCGCGCTCGTCCTCGGGGCGGTGCTCGCCGCCGTCCTGGTGACCCGCGGCTTCCTGGTCCCGAAGTCGTACGGGATGTACGGCCCGTACCGGTACGACAACGTCGTCGAGCAGATGAACCTCCGCGCGCCGGTCCACCGCGGCCCCGCCGCTTGCGGCGAGTGCCACGACGAGCAATCGAAGAAGCGCGCAGCCGGCAGCCACAAGGGCGTGAGCTGCGAGATCTGCCACGGCCCGCTCGCGCTGCACGTGAAGGACGACGGCTCGGTGGAGCCCCCGCCCGTCGACCGCTCGTACGGCCTGTGCGCGCGCTGCCACCGGAAGATCGAGGGCCGCCCGGCGAGCTTCCCCCAGGTGGTGCTGGAGCAGCACGTGAGCGGCCCGGTCGAGGGCCAGGTCTGCCTCGGCTGCCACGACCCTCACTCCCCGAAGCTCTAGCGGAGGCGACCAGGACATGGCCCCCAAGTCGAACGCGCTCCCGGTGCTCCAGTCCGACCCGGCGCGCCCCTCCCCCGGCGTCGGGCGGCGCCGGTTCCTCGCCGACGCCCTGCGCCTGTCGGGCGGCGCGCTGGTGCTCCTCGCCGGCGGCTCGGCCGCGGAGGCGCTCGCGGCGGTGCAGGCCCCGCACCCCGAGGCCTACCGCTGGGACGAGCATCTCTACGCCTACCTCATCGACACCACGAAGTGCATCGGCTGCGGCTCCTGCGTGCGCGCCTGCGCCGCCGAGAACCAGGTGCCGGACGGCTTCTACCGCACCTGGATCGAGCGCTACGTCGTCGGCATGGAGCAGACCCACGTCGAGTCGCCGAACGGCGGCAAGGACGGCTTCGGCCCGATCCAGGTCGGCTTCACCGCCACCAAGTCGTTCTTCGTGCCGAAGATGTGCAACCACTGCCGCGCCACCCCCTGCGTCCAGGTCTGCCCGGTGGGCGCCTCCTACCGCACGAAGGACGGCGTGGTGATGGTCGACGGCGAGCGGTGCATCGGCTGCGCCTACTGCGTGCAGGCCTGCCCGTTCGGCAGCCGCTTCATCTCGCCGGTCACGCACACCGCCGAGAAGTGCACCTGGTGCTACCACCGCGTCACGAAGGGACTCCGGCCGGCCTGCGTCGAGGTCTGCCCGACCGGCGCGCGCCAGTTCGGCGACCTCAAGCGCGAGGACGACCCGGTGCGCCGCGCCATCGCGCAGGACCGGGTCGAGGTGCTGCAGGGGCACCTCCTCACCGAGCCCCAGTGCTACTACCTGCACCTCGACAAGGAGGTCCGGTGATGCCGGAGATCAGCGGCTTCTCCTTCCCGAACGACGTCCACGTGTGGTGGAGCCTCATGATCGTGATGTACCCGTACATCACGGGCTTCGTGGCCGGCGCCTTCATCGTCACCTCGCTCTACCACCTGTTCGGGCGCACCGAGTTCAAGCCGGTGGCGCGGCTGGCGATGGCCACCTCCTTCGCCTTCCTGCTCGTCGCCTCCCTGCCGCTCCAGCTCCACCTCGGCCACCCCGAGCGCGGGGTCCAGGTCATGGTGACGCCGCACTTCACCTCGGCGATGGCGGGGTTCGGCATCCTCTACAGCGGCTACCTCGCCATCCTGGTGCTCGAGGTGTGGTTCGTCTGGCGCCCGGAGATCATCCTGCGGGCACGGCGCAGCCGGGGGCTCCGGCGCGCCTTCTACGCGGCCCTCGCGCTCGGCACCTACGACACCGGGCCGCAGGCGCTGGAGGTCGACCACCGCGCCATCACCCTCTTGGCGGGCCTGGGCCTCCCCGGCGCCTGCATGCTGCACGGCTATGTCGGCTTCATCTTCGGCGCCATCAAGGCGAACCCCTGGTGGTCGACGCCGCTCATGCCGGTCATCTTCCTCGTCTCGGCGGCGGTCTCCGGCATCGCGCTGCTGGTGGTCCTGTACCAGGTGGTCTCGCGGCTCCAGGGGCGCTCGCCCGACCAGCCCTGCGTCTCGGCGCTGGCGCGCTGGCTCTGGTTCTTCCTCATCCTCACGCTCACGCTCGAGCTCCTCGAGATCATCGTCATGGCGTACGAGCGCTCCGAGTCGTGGCTCATCATCTCCGAGCTCCTCACCACCCGGCTCCAGTTCTCCTACGTGACCATGCAGATGATCGTGGGCGGGCTCATCCCCCTCATCCTGCTGGCGGTGGTGGTGCTCATGAACCGCTACCTGCACGAGCGGGTGCGGAACACGCTCTCCACCGTGGCGGCGCTCCTGTGCCTCCTGCAGGTGTTCTCGATGCGCTGGAACATCGTGGTCGGCGGGCAGCTCATGTCGAAGTCGCTGCGCGGGCTCCGCTCCCCCTACGAGCCCGAGCTGTTCGGCCGCGAGGGCGTCCTCATGGCGATCGCGCTGGTGGCGGCGCCGTTCGTCATCCTCTGGGTCTTCGACCGCGTGCTCGGGATCGAGGAGCGCGAGCCCGAGGCCGGCAGCGGCAGCGGCGCGCCGGAGGAGCGACGCCCGGCCGCCGCCGCCGGGGGCGGGGTCCACGCCGCGTAGCGCGCTCCCGCGAGGAGGCCGCCGTGCCGGATCGCATCTCGGAGCTGGAGGGACGGCTCGCGGCGCTGGCCGAGGCGCACCGCGAGCTCGAGCGGCGCCTGGCACGGCTCGAGCGCGGCGCGGCGGCCCCCGCCGCCCCGCGCGCCCGGCCGGCCAGCGCCGCGGCGATCCCCGCCCCGGACCTCGCGCGCGAGGCGGCCGCGGCCACCCGCTACCTGGCGCTGGCCGGGCGGACGTCCCTCGCGCTCGCCGGCGCCTTCCTGCTGCGCGCCCTCACCGAGGCGGGCTCGATCCCGGCCTGGGCCGGGGCGGGGCTCGGCCTCGCATACGCCGGCACCTGGCTGGCCCTGGCCTGGCGCGCCGGGGGCGCGGAGCCCTGGAGCGCGACCTTCCACGGCGGCGCCGCCCTGCTCATCGCCTGCCCGCTGCTCTTCGAGGTCACCGCGCGCCTGCACCTCCTCGCCCCGGCCGCCGGCGCGGCGGCGCTGGCGGTCTTCACCGCGGCGGCGCTCGGCGTCGCGGCCCGGCGCCGCGCGCCCGCGCTCGCCTGGCTGGCCGAGGCGGGCGGCGTCGCCACCGCGGTCGCGCTCATGCTCGCCACCGGCCGCCTGGCGCCACCGGCGCTCTACCTCACGCTCCTCGGCGTGGCGGCGCTCTGGCTCGGCTACGTGCTCGGCTGGACCCGGCTCCGCTGGCCGGTGGCGCTGGTGACCGACGCGGCGGTGGCCCTGCTCGCCCTGCGCGCCGTGGCGCCCGCGGCCGCGGAGGGCCCGCGCGCCGCGCTGCTGGTGCAGGCCGCGCTGACCGCGCTCTACCTGGGGAGCATCGCGGTGCGCACGCTCCACCTGCAGCGGCCGGTGGTCGACTTCGAGGTGGTGCAGACGGCCCTCCTGCTCGCGGTGGGCGTGGGCGGCGCCGCCTGGGTGACCGCCGCAGCGAAGCTGGGCGAGGGCGTGGTCGGCGCCCTCAGCGCGGCCTTCGGCGCGGCCGTGTACGCGGTGGCGTTCGCCTTCGTCGAGCGCCGGCAGCGCGGCCGCGCGAACTTCTACTTCTACGCGTGGTCCGGGCTGGTCTTCCTGCTGGCGGGCACCGGCCAGCTCCTCTCGGGCGGCGCGCTGGCCGCCGGGTGGGCCGCGCTGGCGCTCCTGGCGTCGGCGCTGGCCCGGGCCACCCGGCGCCTCACGCTGGCCGTCCACGGGTGCGTGTTCGCGCTCGCCGCCTGCCTGCAGGCCGGGGCGCTGCCCCACGCCGCCACCACGCTGCTCGCCTCGCCGGCGGCGCGCTGGCCCGGCGCCCCCCCGGCGCTGGCGCTGGTGGTCGCGGCCATGGCGCTCTCCGCCTGGCTCACCGGGAGCGCCGCCGCCGCGCCGCTCGCGCCGCGGCAGCGGGCGCCGCGCGCGGTCCTGCTCGCCGCGCTGGCCGCCAGCGCCGCCGGGCTCGCCGTGGGCTGGCTGGTGCCGCTCCTCGCCGGCGCGCCGGGGCCGGGGGTGAACGCGCCGCTGGCGGCGGCGCTGCGGACGGCGGTGCTGGTGGGGGGCGTGCTGCTGCTCGCCTGGGCCGGCCGCCTCGAGCCCTGGCGCGAGGCCGGCTGGCTCGCCTACCCGCTCCTGGGGCTGGTCGGGCTGAAGCTCCTCCTGGAGAACCTGGCGCGGGGCCGCCCGGCGTCGCTCTTCGTCGACCTCGCGCTGTTCGGGGTCGCGCTCATCCTCTCGCCGAGGCTGCGCCGCCCCGCTCCGCCCGCGCGGGCGGCGCCGTCCGCGGCGGGCGGCCCGTCATGAGGCGCCGGCCGGACCGAGCGCGCGCTCGAGCGCGGCCCACTCCTCGACGGTGAGCGTCTCGCCGCGCCGCCGCCCGTCGATCCCGGCGCCAGCGAGCGCGGCCGCGAGCGCGTCGGGCGGCGCGAGGCGGGCCGAGGCGAGCGCGTTCGCGAGCACCTTGCGGCGCTGCGCGAAGCCCGCCTTCACGAGCCGCCGGAACCGCGCCGGATCGGTCACCGGCGCGCGCGGCGGCCCGAAGGCGATCCGCACCACCGCGCTCTCCACCTCCGGCGGCGGCAGGAACGCGCCCCGCGGCACCCGGCGCTCCAGCGTCACCGCCGCGCGGTGCTGCAGGAGGACCGAGAGGAGGCCCCACTGCTTCCCCCCGGGCCCGGCCGCGAGCCGCTCGGCCACCTCGCGCTGGACGAGGAACACCGCCCGCGACACCGCCTCCGGCTGGTCGAGCAGCGCGAAGAGGATGGGGCTCGTGAGGTGGTAGGGCAGGTTGCCGACCACCGCCAGCTTCCCGCCCCCGTGGAGCGCGCGGTAATCGAGCTTCACCGCGTCCGCCTCCAGGAGCCGGATGCGCTCGCCGAGCTCGCCCCGCAGCACCGCGGCCATGTCGCGGTCGCGCTCCACCGCGATGACCTCGGCACCCCGGGCCAGCAGCCGGGCCGTCAGGTGACCGAGCCCGGCCCCCAGCTCCACCACCCGCTCGCCGGGCGCCTCGACCGCCAGCCGCGCGATGTCGTCGAGGATGGCCTCGTCGCCGAGGAAGTTCTGGCCCCAGCTCTTCTTCGCCCGCAGCCCGTACTTGTGGAGGAGCGCGGCCGGCGACGGGTACCCCGCGCTCACAGGCGCCACCCGGCGTCGGCATGGAGGCCCGGGCCCTCGCGCTCGCCGCGCTCGAGCGCGTGCGTGCCGGCGACCGCGATCATGGCCGCGTTGTCGGTGCAGAGCCGCGGGGCCGGCAGGAACACCTCGAGGTCCTCGTACTCGGCGGCGCGGGCGGCCACCGCCGCCCGCAGGCGGCTGTTGGCGGCCACCCCGCCCGACAGGACCACCCGCCGGAACTGGTAGGTGCGCGCGGCGCGGAAGAGCTTGTGGACGAGCGCCCCCACGATCGCCTCCTGGTAGCTCGCGCACAGGTCGGCGAGCCCCTTCCCCTCGGGGACGCCGTGGCGCCGGACGTGGTGGAGGAGCGCCGTCTTGAGGCCCGAGAAGCTGAAGTCGAGCTCGCTGCCGCGCACGATCGCGCGCGGGAAGCGCACCGCCGCCGCGTCGCCCTCCTTCGCCAGCCGGTCGATGGCGATGCCGCCCGGGTACGGCAGCCCGAGCAGCTTCGCCCCCTTGTCGAACGCCTCGCCGGCGGCGTCGTCCCGGGTGGCGCCGAGCAGCCGGTACCGGCCGAACCCCTCGGCCGCGTAGAGGGAGGTGTGCCCGCCCGACACGACCAGTCCCAGGAACGGGAACTCCGGCGGCCGCTCGGCGAGGAAGCTCGCCACGAGGTGGCCCTCGAGGTGGTTCACGCGCGCGAGAGGCTTCTCCCAGGCGGCGGCGAGCGCCTTCGCCACCTGCACGCCCACCAGGAGGGCGCCGATGAGCCCCGGGCCGCTCGTGACCGCGAGGCCGTCGAGCTCCGCCGGCGAGACCCCGGCGCGGGTGAGCGCCTCGTCCACGACCGGCAGGACCTGCATGACGTGGTTGCGGCTCGCCAGCTCGGGCACCACCCCGCCCCAGCGCCGGTGCAGCTCGATCTGCGTCGCCACCACGTCCGAGAGCGCCCGCCGGCCGTCCTCGACGACGGCGGCCGCGGTCTCGTCGCAGCTCGTTTCGATTCCTAGAATTTTCACTTTGTTTACTTCATCCGTTCCAGCGCCGCGCGGACCTCTTCGGCGCGGCCGCCCTGCGGCTCGAGCGCCAGGTAGCGCTCGAAGGCGCCCCGCGCCTCGGCGGCCCGCTGCTCGCCGAGGAGCGCCTCGCCGAGCGCGATATAGGCCCCGGCGTTGGCGCCGTCCAGCTCCACCGCGCGCTGGAGGGCCGCGATCGCGGCCGCCGGCTGCGCGGCCTGGGCGAGCATGCGCCCGAGCTCCGCCTCGCCGTCGCTCGTGTCGTGCCCCGCGAGCGCCCGCCGGTAGCCGGCGATCGCCTCCTCGAGGCGGCCCGCCTGCTGGAGCCGGCGCGCCTCGGCCACCTCGGCCTCGTACGCCACGGACGCGCTCGCCCGGCCCCCGCCGCGCCAGCGCCCCCAGGCGACCGCCGCGGCGAGCGCGACCATCGCCAGCGCGAGGCCGACGCGGAGGGCGCGGCTCCCGGACGCCGGGGCGCGCCGGGCGGCCGGCGGGCGCGCCGGCGCGCGCCGCGCGGCAGGCTCCGGAGCCGCGGGCGGGGGCGTCCCGGGGTCGCCCGGCCGCGGCGTCGGCGCGGGCACCTTCTCCCGCGGAGGGAAGCGCACGATGCGGGGCGGGCGCGGCTCGCCCGGGCGGCCCTCCGGCTGCGGGGCAGGGTCGGGCGGGGCGGCGCGCGGGCGCGCGGGGGCGGCGGCGGCCGGCGCGGGCCGCGGCCTGGCGGCCGGGGCGGCCTGGGCGGCGGGAGCGGTGGGGGCCGGCTCCCGCTCGGAGGGCCCCGCGAACCAGGTGACGCGCTCCGGGTCGGGGGTCGCCGCGCGGGCCGGGGCCGCGGGGGCGGCGCGCGGGGGCGCGAGCCGCAGGATCTGCTCCGCGAACAGGCGCTCGACCATGGCGGCAGCGGCGAGCTCGTCGAGGCCCGCGTCGTCGATGACCTGCTCCACCGTGCGGCGCCCGTCGACGGTCCGGAGCAGCGCGTTCACGTCGTCCGGGATCTCGGCCAGCCGATCCGAGAGCAGCCGGTAGTCGATCTCGACCGGCGCCCCGAGGTCGGGGAGCCGGGCCGCCGCCGCCCGCCAGGCCTCGGCGCGGCGCAGCCCCTCCAGCACGAGCGCCTGGGTCGACGCCGCGATGCGCGCCGGGCGGGTCACCGGCTCGAACTCCACCGCGAACCCGCCCTCGGTCCAGCGCAGGAGCCGGTGGAAGGCGGCCTCGCCCTGGATCGCCCCCAGCTCGCAGTCGACCGGCCGCCCGTCGCGCAGCCACAGGGTGGCGGCGCGGCCTGCCGGGCCGGTGAGGTGCACCACGCCGGTGCGCCGCCCCAGCTCGAGCGTCTGGACGAGGTCCACCAGCGCCACCTCGGAGAGGTCGCCCGAGAAGATGGCGCGCGCGTCGCGCGTGTCGAGGGGCTCCTGCCCCCGCCGGTGGTCCAAGAAGTTCCCTTCCCCGCTCGGCTCCGGATCGTCCCCTTGAACACGCCGGGGCGTCAAGGCGCGGCCTCTGTGTGATAGCGCCTCACTTCTTGCGGAACAGCGTGGAGAGCCGGGAGGGGCGCGCCCCGCGGCGCGCCTCCAGGGCCCGCAGCTCCCGCTCGGCCTCGGCGTTGCGGGGATTCGCCGCCAGCGCGCGGCGGAGCAGGCGCTCGGCGCCCTCGTCGTCGCCCTCGTCCCGGGCCAGGAGGGCGGCCACCAGCGCCGCGCGGTCGAGGCAGGCGGGATCGCGGAGCGCCGCCTCGGCCAGCGCGCGCGCCCGGGCGCGGTCGCCGCGCGGGTCCTGGAGGAGCACCCCCGCGTACGCGACCTGGTACTCGGCGCGCGGATCGGCCCGCAGGGCCGCCTCGTAGAAGCCGCGGGCGCGCGCGTAGTCGCGGGTCCGGGCGCACGCCTCCGCCTTCTCGAAGTCCACGCGGGCCCGGGCCGGATCCCCGGCGGGCGCGGCGGCGCCCGCGTCGCCGGCGAGGCGCGCCAGGTAGTCGGCGCGCCGGCGGTCGTCGGAGAGCACCTCGTACGCCTCGTTGAGGGCGGCGAACAGGTCCTTCACCTGGGGCGCCAGGTCGGCCAGGGCGGGCGAGGCGAAGCGATCGGGGTGGAGCTGCTTGGCGAGCTGGAAGTAGGCCGTCTTGACCTGCTCGCGCGTCGCCCCGCGGCCGATCCCCAGCCGCTCGAAGAGGTCGGCTGAGCGCGCCCGCGGCGCGGCGGCCTCGAGCGCCCGGCGCAGCTCCTCGTCGGCCGCCGTGGGCGCCGGGCGGGCGGCGCGCGCGGCCGGAGCGCCCTCGCGCGCCGGCTGGGCGTGCCCGGAGAGCGGCCCGACGCCCATGTTCTGCATCGCCCGCTGGAGGAGGCGCTGCCGCCGGCGGCGCGCCTCCTCCGGATCGCTGCGGCGCCCCGCGGGCGCGGCCGGCGCGGGCGGGGGCGGGGGCGGGGCGGGCTGGGCGGCCGGCGCGGGCGGGGCGGGCGCGCGCTCCAGCCCGGGAGGGGGCGCGGCGGCGAACGGCGGCGGGGCCGGGGCGGGCTCCGGGCGAGGCGCGGCCGCGGCGGGCTCGGGGGGCTCGACGGGCTCCACCGCCATCCCCGCCAGATCCGCCAGCTCGACCACCAGGCCCGGCACCGTCTCGACGGCGGCCTCGCGCCCGCCGTGCCCGGAGGCGAGGCCGAGCAGGAGCATCGCCGCCAGGATGGCGCGGGCGCGCTCCGGCCCGACGCCCGGGTCGGCGAAGAAGGCCTCGAGCGTGGTGAGCGAGCGCAGCCGCTCCACCAGCGCCGCCTCGGCGGCGCTCCAACCGAAGGCGGCCTGCAGCTGGCCGTACCCCGGCGCGAGCGCGATCGGCCCCGCCGCGACCGGCTGCAGCGCCGCCATGACGAGCGAGCCCGCCTGCGGCTCCTGCAGCGCCTCGACGATCGCCTGCAGCGGCGCGATGCGGATGCTCTCCGTCCAGGCCGGCACCGGCGCGGCGCCGTCGAACGAGAAGCGGCCGGCCGCGAGGGCCGCGATCTCGCGCAGGTAGGCGCCCTGCTGGTCCGACAGCGCCTGGTCGACCTGCTCCCGGGTCACCACCCCCATCGCGACCAGGACCTCGCCCTGGGGCCGACCCGTGGCCGCCATCTCGGCCAGGCTGCGCCCGAGCGCGTCGACGTCGATGAGGCCGGCCGCGAGGAGCGCCTGGCCGAGCGGCCTGAAGCCGCCGAACGACTGCGCGCCGGCCGGGACGCCGTGGCGGAGGTAGACGCGCGAGGCGCCGCCGCCGTGCTCGACGGTGAGGACGCCGGTGACGCGCCGGTTGAGCGCCTCGAGGAGGACCGCCGCCAGCGGCACCTGGGCGAGGTCGCCCGGCTCGTCGAGGAAGGACATCGGCGGCCCAGTGTACCGCGAGGGAACCCGGGCGCGACCACGCCCGCAGCCCGTTTTTTCGCTTGGACCGGAGCGGGGCCGCCCCCAGAGTCGCCGGGAAGGAGGCGGGATCGGCGGAGATGGGCGGGATCGGCGTCATCCACAACCCTCGGTCGCGGCGCAACCTCCGCTCGCCCGGCACGGCCGCGCGGCTCCGGGCGCTCCTCGGCGGCGACGGCGAGCTCGCGGAGGCCTCCACCCTCGACGAGCTCGCCCGGGCCGTGGAGCGCTTCCGGACCCAGGGCATCGAGCTCCTGGGGGTGAACGGCGGGGACGGCACGGGCCACGTCGTGCTGACCGCCTTCGCGCGCGCCTACGGCGCCGCGCCGCTGCCGGCGGTGGCGCTCCTGCGCGGCGGCGCGATGAACACCGTCGCCGACGCCCACCAGCTGCGCGGCAGCCCCGAGTCCATCCTGAAGGCGCTGCTCGAGCGCCGGCGGGCAGGCCAGCCGTGGCGGGTGGTGGAGCGCGACCTCCTGGCGATCGAGGCGGACGGCGCGCCGCCCCAGTTCGGGTTCCTGTTCGGGACCGGCGCGGTCGTCACCTTCCTCGACGCCTACTACGGCACCGGCCACCCGGCGCCCGGCACCGCCGCCGCGCTGCTGGTCCGGGCGGTCGGCTCCTCGCTCGTGGGCGGCCGCTTCGCCGCCGCGCTGACCGCCCGCGAGCCCATGCGCATCCGGGCCGACGGCGAGGACTGGCCGGACGGCCCGTACCTGGCGGTCCTGGCGGGGGCGGTCCCGGAGCTCGGGTTCGGCTTCACCCCGTTCTCGCGCTGCGACGAGCAGCCGGGCTTCTTCCACGCGGTGGGGGTGACCGGCTCGACGCTCCAGGTGGCGGCGCGGCTGCCGCAGATCTGGGCGGGCCGCCCCTGGCGCCGGAGCCTCGCCGTCGACGCCGTCACCCGCGACTTCCTCCTCGAGGGGCCGCTGCGCTTCACGGTCGACGGCGACCTCGACCAGGCGGAGCGGGAGACGCGCGTCCGGACCGGGCCGCCGGTCCGGCTGGTCCTGCCGTGACCCTCTCGCCGGCGAGGCCGGGCGGCTGGCCTCCCCGCGACCCCCCCTCTCCGCTCACCTTGCGTTGACCAGCCCGGTGGGCGGCGGGTAGATTCCCGCCCTCCCTGGACCGGCCCCCATGCGCCTCACTGCCGCCGGCGACAGCCATGTCGGGCTCCGCCGCGCTCACAACGAGGACGCGTTCCTCCTCCTGCTCGAGGAGCGGCTCCTGTGCGTCGCGGACGGGATGGGCGGCCACGCCTCCGGCGAGGTGGCCGCGCGCGTGGCGGTCGAGGAGATGGCGGAGTTCTTCAGCCTCACCGGGCGCGACGAGGAGGCCACCTGGCCCTTCCCGGAGGATCCCCGCCGCGGCGAGCACGAGAACCGGCTCATCGCCGGGGTGAAGCTCGCGAACCAGCGCATCCGCCAGCGCGCCCGGGCGGACGAGCGGCTGCGCGGGATGGGCACGACGCTCGTCACCGCCTGGTTCTCCGACCGCGCGCCCGAGGCGCTGGTGGCCCACGTGGGCGACAGCCGCGCCTACCTCTACCGGCGGGGCGTGCTCGCCCAGCTCACCGAGGACCACTCGCTCCTCAACGACTTCATCCGGGTGCACCGGCCCAGCGCGGCGGAGATCGACGCGTTCCCGCACAAGAACGTCATCGTGCGGGCGCTCGGCATGCGCGACGACCTGGAGGTGGACCTGCTGCGGGTCCCGCTGGAGGAGGGCGACGAGGTCCTCCTCTGCTGCGACGGGCTGTCGGGGATGGTGCCGGACGCGCGCATCGCCGAGATCCTGCGCGGCGCCCGGGCGGACCTGCCGCGCGCGGTGCAGGGGCTCATCGCCGCCGCCAACGAGGCGGGCGGCATCGACAACATCACCTGCGTGCTGGCGCAGGTCCACCGCTGACGCGGACGGGGACGGGGATGGCGGACGCGATCTGGTGGTACGAGTGGGAAGGGCGGCAGGCCGGCCCCGTCGAGCACGGCGCGCTGGTGGAGCTGGTCCGCGCCGGCCGGCTCGGCGCCGAGTCGCGGATCTGGCGCTCGGGCATGCGCGGGTGGGAGGCGCTCCGGAACGTGCCGGAGGTGGCGATGGCGCTGCCGACGTCCGCCCCCGCGAGCGAGCAGGCCGAGCCGACGTTCCCGCCGCCCGGCCCCTCGACCTCGACCTCGGCCGCGACCGCGCCCGCGCCCGCGGGTCCGGCCGCGCTGCCGGAGGGGATGGAGCCGGTCTCCACCGGCGCGCTGCTCGGCCTGGGGGCGGTGACGCTCGGCATCTACCCCGTGGTGAAGTTCTACCAGGCGGGCTCCGCCTACCGGGAGCTGGCGGGCCGCCCCTCCCGCTTCACCACCTGGTTCTGGCTGGCGATCGGGCTCGGCGTCGCCGGCGGGCCGCTGCACGCGCTGGGCGGGTTCCCCGGCTTCACGGCGCACCTGGCGGCGGTGGCCTTCACCGTCCTCACCCTGTTCGAGCTGCTCGCGCTCCGCGCCGACGTGGTGAGGCGCCACGCCGTCGCGCCGGTCCTCACCTCCGACGCCACCCACAAGGCGCTCTTCATCTGCGGGCTCCTCACCTGGTGGTTCGTGGTGGGGCTCGTGCTCCTCGCGGTGGAGGCGGTGAAGCTGTTCGACGACCACCGCGCGCTCGGCGACGCGCTCCGCGCGCGGCGGGCCGCGCCGCCGCCCGCGCCGGCCGTGGCGCCGCTCGTCCCCGGCCTCGTCGCCGCGCCCGGCGGGAAGACCTGCGCCGGCTGCGGGAACGCCCTCGCCCCGCCAGCGCGTTTCTGCGACCGGTGCGGCCGCGCCGTGGAGCCGGGCTAGCGCGGCCCCGGCTGCGGCTCGTCGCCCTCCCCGCCCTCCATCCCCAGCGCCGCCGGTACCTCGCTCGCGCGCAGCGTCTTCGCGTACAGCGGCGACCCGGGCTGCTGCAGCTTCCCGCCCTCGCGCAGCTCGCCGAGGTCGACGGCGGCGTAGCCGATGTCGCGGATGAGCTCCGCCACGACCTGCTTCGCGTCCTCGTCGTCGCCCGCCATGAGGAGCACCGTCCGCTCGGGCAGCGGGAGGTCCTTGCGGCCCCGGCTCGCGAGGTCCTGCGCGAAGAGGGTGTTCATGGCCTTCACCAGCCGGGAGCGCGGGATGACCTTCAGGACCTCCTCGCTCGAGGTGGCGTCGCCCAGGTCCTCCACCTTCCCGTCCGCGCCGTAGGGGTTGGTCGCGTCCACCACCACCTTGCCGTCGAGCGCCCGCGCCGGCAGCGCGCCGCGGCTGCGCCAGGGCAGCGCCAGCAGCACGACGTCGCCGAAGCGCGCGGCCTCTTCCACCGTCGCGGCGTGGGCGTTCGGGCCGAGCTTCGCCACCGCGTCCCTCAGCGCGTCCGGCGGCCCCGCGTGGCTGAGCGCCACCTCGTGCCCGGCCTCGGCGAAGAGCCTGGCCGCGGTCCCGCCGATGTGCCCGGAGCCGATGATCCCTACCCGCATGACGTCCCCCTCCCGCGACGGCTTGGAAGGTCGTCACCTCCGCCGCGGCGGGCAAGGGCGCTTCAGCCCGCCGCGACCCGCTCCTCGCCCGCCGCCACGGCGCGCAGGAGCTCCTCCCCCGGCCGGACGTGCGTGCCCTCCCACACCACCGCGTGGGCGACGCGCGCGCCGGCGCCCACGCGCGCCCCCGCGCCCACCACCGCCGACGGCCCGACGGTCGCGCCCGCCTCGACGCGGGCGCCTGGACCGATCAGCGCCGGGGCGTGCAGCGCCGCGCCCGGGTCGACGTGGGCGCCCGGACCGAGCCACACGCCCGGGTGCCCGAACGGCTCGTGCCCCGCGAACGGGCTCGCGCCGTGGAAGCGCCCCAGCGGGAAGCGCCCGGAGAGCACGTCCTCGTTGGCGGCCAGGTAGCGGGCGGGCGTCCCGAGGTCGTCCCAGGCGCCCGTCACCACGTGGCCGCGCACCAGGCCCGCCGCCATGAGCGGCGGGTAGACGTGCCGGTTCACGTCGAGCTCGAAGGGCGCCGCCGGCACCCGGGCCAGCAGCTCGGGGGAGAGGACGTGCACGCCGGTGAAGTGCCAGGGCGCGAGGCCCTCGCCGCCCGGACCGAACCGGCCCGCGATGCGCCGCACCGCGCCCGCGCCGTCGGTCTCGACCGCGGCGTAGCCCGCCCCCTCCGGCATGCGCGTGAGGACCATGGTGGCGAGCGCACCGGAGGCTTGGTGGGCGCGCACGGCCGCCGCGAGGTCGACGTCGAACAGCACGTCGCCGTTCACCACCACCACCGCCGCCGCGCCGCCGAGCAGCGCCCGGGCCTCGCGCAGCGCACCGCCCGTGCCGGCGATGACCGGCTCGCGCGACACCGCCAGCTCCAGGCCGAGCGCGGCCGCCGACGCCCGCGCCGCCGCGGCCATGGCGTCCGGGAGGTGGTGCGCGTTCACGGCCGCGCGGCGGGCGCCGGCGCCGGCGAGCAGCGCGAGCGCGTAGCGCACCAGCGGGAGGCCGCACACCGGCACCGCCGGCTTGGGGAGCCGCGCCGTGAGCGGCCGCAGGCGCGTGCCCAGCCCGGCACAGAGGACCATCCCGACGACGGGTTCCATGGTAGAGCGCGAATGTAGACGAGCCCCCCGCGCCATGTCGACCGCCTCGCGCCTGCGCCTCTTTTACTTCGCGTACTACGGCGCGGTGGGCGCCAACCTGCCCTACTTCGCGCCGTACCTGCGGGGCCTCGGCTTCACCGGCGAGCAGATCGGCTCGGTGCAGATGATCGGCCCCCTGCTCGCCGCGCCGGTGGCGCTGGCCTGGGGCGCGGTGGCGGACCGGCTCGGCGCGCCGGGGCGGGCGCTCGCGCTCGCCGCCGGCGGGTCGCTGGCGGCGGCCGCCTTCCTGCCCTGGGCGCGGACCCCGCTGGCGCTCGGGGCGGTGGTCCTCGCCCAGGCGCTGGGCGAGCGCGCGGTGGTGCCGCTCGCCGACGCGGTCACGCTGGAGTGGGTCCGCCGCGGCGCGGGCGCCGCCTACACGCGCATCCGCCTCTTCGGCTCGCTCGGCTTCATCGCGCTGGCGCAGGGGCTGGGGCTCCTCCTCGCCCTGCGCGGCGATCGCCCGGGCGATCGGCTGGTCCCGGTGGCGGTGGCGCTCTGCGTCGCCGGGTACGCGCTCGCGGCGCGCCGGCTCGACGTCCCCGGCTCGGCCGGGCCGCGGCCGCGCGCGCGCGACGCGTTGGCGCTCCTGGGCGACCGGCGGCTGCTGGCGCTGCTCCTCGCCTGCGCCGTGCATTGGGGCGCCTGCGCGCCGTTCCACCTGCTCTTCGGCGTGTTCGTGCGCGACCTCCGGCTGTCCGCCAGCGTCACCGGGCTCGCCATGGCGGCGGGGGTGGGCGCCGAGGTGCTGGCGCTGCTCGCCTACCCCCGGCTGGCGCGCCGCTTCGGGGCGCGCGCGCTCTTCGCCGTCGCCTTCGCCGGGACCGCGCTCCGCTGGGCGCTCCTCGCCCGGGTCGAGGGCGCCGCGGCGCTGGTGCTCCTGCAGCTCCTGCACGCCCTCACCTTCGGCCTCTTCTGGGGAGCGAGCATGCAGGCGATGGCGGCGCTCGTGCCGGGCCCGCTGCGGGCGACCGGGCAGGCCCTCTACGCGGCGGTGGTGTTCGGGGCCGGGAACGCGCTCGGGTACCAGCTGGCGGGGTGGGGCTACGACCGGTTCGGCGGGGTCGGCCCCCTCTTCGGCTGGGCCGCCGTCGCCGAGCTCCTCCCGCTCGCGCTCTCCGCCGCGCTCGCTTCGCCGGGCCGGCCCCGCTCCTGACGCCGGTCAATTGGGTGTCTCCCTTTCGCGCACGGCTCGGCGCCGCCTATGGGGACTTGCGCGGTCATCGTCACGGCTCGACCGCGCACACCCTTTTCACGGACGGAGAACAGCATGGCCACGACCCTCGCCCCGCCCAAACCCCCGCCGCCGGCCGGGAGCATCGGCGGCATCACGAAGGAGGAGCAGCTCGTCATCTTCGCGTCGTCGCTCGGCACCGTGTTCGAGTGGTACGACTTCTATCTCTACGGCTCGCTGGCCGCGATCATCGGCAAGCAATTCTTCTCCGCGCTGAACGAGACGAGCGCGTTCATCTTCGCCCTGCTCGCCTTCGCCGCGGGCTTCGCGGTGCGGCCGTTCGGCGCCATCGTCTTCGGCCGGCTGGGCGACATGATCGGCCGGAAGTACACGTTCCTCGTCACCATCCTCATCATGGGCCTGTCGACGTTCATCGTCGGCCTGCTGCCCTCCTACGCCACCATCGGCGTGGCGGCCCCCATCATCCTCATCGGCCTGCGCCTGCTGCAGGGGCTCGCGCTCGGCGGCGAGTACGGCGGCGCGGCCACCTACGTGGCGGAGCACGCGCCGCCGGGCAAGCGCGGCTTCTTCACGAGCTTCATCCAGACCACGGCCACCATCGGCCTGTTCCTGTCGCTGCTCGTCATCCTCGGCTGCCGCAACCTGCTCGGGCCCGCGTTCGACACGTGGGGCTGGCGCATCCCGTTCGTCCTCTCCGCGCTGCTGCTCGCCATCTCGGTCTACATCCGCCTCAAGCTGAGCGAGTCGCCGGTCTTCAAGCGCATGAAGGAGGAGGGCAAGGCCTCCAAGGCGCCGCTCACCGAGTCCTTCCTGCGCTGGGGCAACCTCAAGGTCGTGCTCCTCATCCTGTTCGGCGGGACGGCTGGGCAGGGCGTCGTCTGGTACACCGGCATGTTCTACGAGCTGTTCTTCCTGCAGCAGACGCTCAAGGTCGACCCCTCCACCGCCAACATCCTGGTCGCCATCGCGCTCGTGCTGGCCACGCCGTTCTTCATCGTGTTCGGGGCGCTCTCGGACAAGATCGGCCGGAAGCGGATCATCATGGCGGGCTGCGTGATCGCGGCCCTCACCTACTTCCCCGTGTTCAAGGCGCTCACCCGCGCCGCCAACCCCGACATCGCCGCCGCGGAGGCCGCGCACCCGGTCACCGTGGTCGCCGACCCGAAGGACTGCAGCGTCCAGTTCGACCCCATCGGCAAGACTCAGTTCACGACCTCCTGTGACCTCGTGAAGAGCTTCCTCGCCAAGCGGGCCATCCCCTACACGAACGAGGAGGCGCCCGCGGGGACGATCGCGAGCGCCAAGATCGGCGGCGGCGCCACCATCTCGAGCTTCCCGGGGCGGCAGCTCGCGCCGGCCGAGTTCAAGACGCAGAACGCCGCGTTCCAGAAGCAGATGACCGACGCGGTGAACGCCGCCGGGTACCCGACCAAGGCCGACCCGAACAAGATCAACCGGCCGATGGTGATCTTCCTGCTCTGGCTGCTCGCCATCTACGTGACGCTCGTCTACGCGCCCATCGCGGCCTGGCTGGTCGAGCTCTTCCCGGCGCGCATCCGCTACACCTCGATGTCGCTGCCGTACCACATCGGCAACGGTTGGTTCGGCGGGTTCCTGCCGACCATCGCCTTCGCCATGGTGGCCGCCACCGGCGACATCTACTACGGGCTCTGGTACCCGATCGTCATCGCGGTCATGACGGCGGTGATCGGGACCTTGTTCCTGCCGGAGACGAAGGACCGCGAGATCCACCACGCGTAGAGCCGATGGGAGCGCGGAGGGGGCTCCGGGTCCCCCTCCGCGCGGGTCGGCTTCACGCAGGCGGGGTTCACGCAGGTGGGGTTCCGGGCGGGGCTGCGGGGTAGCCCTCCGGCGGTGCTCGGCAAACGACCTGCCGGGTTGCTACGGCGGGCGGTGCAGAAACGCTCCGCGGCTTGCACCGCAACGTGCCGCGCCGCGGAGGCGCTCGTGGCTCACGCGCCGGCGCGGCACCGGCGGTGCAGCGCACCGTTCAGCGGACGGCAAACTTCCGCAGGTCGGCCTGCGCTCCGGCGGAGGGCCACCCCTCCGCCCCGCCCGGAACCCCTGCCCGAGAGCGGACTTCACCGCTCCGCGCGCGGGCGCACGATGCTCACGGTGCAGGGCGCCTCGAGGGCCACCCGCGTCGGGATGGTCCCGAGCAGCCCCTTGAACGGCAGGTCCGGCGGCGGGGCGCCCAGGACCACGTGGTCGACCTGGTTCACGCGGGCGTAGTCGACGAGCGCCGCGGCGGGGTCGGCGGACTCGAGCACGTGGAAGGAGACGCGGCCGGGCGGGAGGTGGAGCGGCTCGGCCCAGTGCCGCAGGAGCACGAGGTGCTTGATGCGCTGCCGGCTGGCGGCGTCGTCGGGCGTCGCGCCCCCCAGCTCCGGCGCGGGGCGGACGACGGTGACGCAGGCGAGGCGCGTCTCGCCGCGGGGCGCGAGGAGGCGCGCCACCACCTCGCGCAGCGCCTCGAACTGCGCCTCGTTGCCGTGGCTGGTGGCGACGGCGGCCACGACGATGGGGGCGGTCGAGAGCTGGGCGCTGGGGCGGGCGGGGGGCGCAGGCTCCAGCCCGGCGGCGCGGAGCCAGCGGAGCAGGGCCCGCAGCCCGGCGCGGCGGCGCAGGCGCGCCGCCCGCTCGCCGAGCGCGACCTGGTCCGGGTGGGTGAGGTCGAACGCGACCTGCGCCGCGGACGCGTGGCGCTGGCGGGCGTCGGGCTCGAGGCAGCGCAGCACGATCTCCTGCAGCCACGGCGGCACCGAGGGCTCGAGGGCGCGGGGCGGGATCGGATCGCGGAAGAGCCGCTTGCGCAGGCCGGCCGGGGTGGTGGGGGCGCCGAAGGGCAGGCGGCCGGTGGCGAGCTCGTAGAGGATGACGCCCAGCGCGAACAGGTCCGAGCGCGGGTCGCTGCGGACGCGCAGCACCTGCTCCGGGGAGATGTACGGCCCCGAGCCGATGGGCCGCCGCAGCTCCTCCGCCAGGAGGTCCGGGTAGTGGGCGTGGGCGGCGAGCCCGAGGTCGATGAGCACCGCCTGGCCGGAGGGGCGGATGAGGACGTTGGAGGGCTTGAGGTCGAGGTGGATCGCCTCCTGCTGGTGGAGCGCGTGCAGCGCCGTCGCGACCGCCGCGCCGAGCCGCGCCACCTCGGCGGCGGGGAGCGGCGCCCGCTCCGCCCACGCCTTGAGCGGCTCGCCCTCCACCCGCTCCATGACGAGGTAGGGCTGCCGCGTGACGTCGCCAGCGGCCACCAGGCGCGGCACGTGCGGACCGCGCAGCGCGCCGAGCACCGTCTGCTCCACCTCGTAGGTGACCACCGCCTCGCCCGGCTCGCCGTGCCCGAGCCGCGGCACCTTCATGACGAGCGGGAACCCGGTCTCGCGGCCGCTCACGGCGTAGACGACGCCCATCCCGCCGGCGTGCAGCCGCGCGTCGATCCGGAACCCGTCCAGCACGTCGCCCGGCTCCGGCAGCTCGCTCATGCGCCGCTCACTTTCCGTGCTCGAGGCGGCGCGCCAGCCGCTCCGGGAGGCCCGCGGCGCGCACCCGGGCCGCCGCGCCGCGGACGTCGTACGGCACCCGGTGGAAGGTGAGCGTGCCGGCCGCCGCGTCGAACAAGGCGTAGCACGCGGCGGGGTTGCCGTCGCGCGGCTGGCCCGCCGACCCGACCACGGCCAGCCAGCGCCGGTGCGGCGGGACCGGGACCGCGACGCCCGGCACCGGCGCGAAGTGCGCCGCCCGGCCGGCGGCGGTGAGGTGGTAGAGCGCCGGCACGTGCACGTGGCCGCAGAAGACCCAGGTCGCCTCGGCGGCGGCCAGGCTCTGGGCGGCGCGGAGGGGATCGGAGACGTAGGTCCAGGCCCGCGGGGCGTCCGCGCTGGCGTGCACGAACAGCGCGCCCTCGCGCCGCGCCACGAGCGGCAGCTCGGCGAGGAACCGGCGCGCGGGCTCGGGCAGCCGCGCGCGCGTCCACGCCACCGCCTCGGCGGCGGCGGGATCCATCGTCTCCGTCCGACCGTCCACCACCGCCGCGTCGTGGTTGCCGCCCACCACCACCGCGCCGCGCGCCGCGTGGGCGGCGACGAGCTCGAGCACCTCCGCCGGCTCCGGCCCGTAGCCGACGAGGTCCCCCAGGAACGCGTGCCCCTCGGCCCCGCGGGCCGCGGCGTGCGCCAGGCACGCCTCCACCGCGGCGAGGTTCGCGTGCAGATCGGCGAGGAGCGCGAGCCTCATGAGCGCGGACCGCGGCGCGAGGTGGGGGAGCCGCTCGCCGCTGCGTCGCCGGCCACGCAGCCGCGAGGACGTTCTTGCGCAACCCCCTGCGCGCCGCGCCGCAATTTGCGCGATCGAGACGACAAATATTGCGTTTCGACTCGCCGCGTCATGACGGAATGCCGCAGCCATGGCATGAGTGTCTCACCCACAGCAAATGCGTCTTGATCAACGTCAAATCAAGATCTTAGGCAAGCGGGTGGTGTCCGCAGCCGGACCAGCAGCGAGGCCTGCAGTCAAGTAGGTCCATTCAGCGCTTCCGAGCGGCCCAGGGGCCGCTCCAGACCGGAGGAGACGAGGCATGGCGTACACGGCATCCAACATCTCGAGGGCCGAGCCCAAGATCAACCAGTCGGCGACCCAGGTGATCGAGTCGGCCGACTTCAAGCGGCTGGTCTCGCTGCGCTGGACGGTCAGCATGGTGCTGCTCGCCCTGCTGTTCGTCACGTACTACGGGTACATCCTGCTCATCCCGTACGCGCCCGAGTTCATGACGACCAAGATCGGCGAGGTGACCACCGCCGCGATCCCGATCGGCGTCGGGGTCATCGTCGTCGCCTTCGTCCTCACCGCCTTCTACGTCGGCTGGGCCAACAAGAGCTACGACCCCGAGGTCGAGCGGCTCAAGAACACCCTCCGGAAGTAGTCACCGCTCACCCCCTCGTACCTAGAGAGGTCTCCCACGATGCTGACTTCCGCACGGCAGCTCCTCGATCTCGCCGCCCAGGCCGCCGACTACAAGCTCGGCGAGCGCAACAACACCGCCCTCCTCTTCTTCTTCATCATCGTCGCCATCACCCTCGTCATCACCTACTGGGCCGCCAAGAAGACCAAGACCTCGAGCGAGTTCTACGCGGCCGGCCGCAGCGTGTCCGCGGCGCAGAACGGCCTCGCCCTGGCCGGCGACTACATGTCCGCCGCCAGCTTCCTCGGCATCTCCGGCATGGTGGCGATGAAGGGCTACGACGGCATGGTGTACGCCACCGGCTGGCTCGTCGGCTGGCCCGCGCTCATGTTCCTCGTCGCCGAGCCGCTCCGGAACCTCGGCAAGTTCACCTTCGCCGACGTGGTGGCGTTCCGCCTCCGCCAGACGCCGGTGCGCATCGCCTCCGCCATCGGCGGCATCCTGACCGTGCTCTTCTACACGATCGCCCAGATGGTCGGCTCCGGTAACCTCATCAAGCTCATGTTCGGCATCCCGTACCTGTGGGCCGAGATCATCGTCGGCGTGGTCATGCTCGCCTACGTGCTCTTCGGCGGCATGCTCGCCACCACCTGGGTGCAGATCATCAAGGCCTGCCTCCTCCTCTTCGGCGTCAGCCTCCTCACCGTGCTGGTGCTGGTGAAGGTGGGCGCCCCGACCGACCTCTACGCCAAGGTGGCGCACGAGTACGGCCAGAAGATGCTGGAGCCGGGCGCGCTGGCGAAGAACCCGCTGGAGGCGGTCTCGCTCGGCCTCGCCCTCATGCTGGGCCTCCTCGGCCTGCCGCACATCCTGATGCGCTTCTACACGGTGCCGGACGCGAAGGCGGCCCGGAAGAGCGTGCTCTACGCGACCGGCCTCATCGGCTACTTCTACATCATCATCCCGATCGTCGGCTTCGGCGCGGCGGTGCTGATCCCGGGCGGCCAGGCCGCCATCAAGGCCATCGACGCCGGCGGCAACATGGCGGCGCCGGTGCTGGCCCTCACGCTCGGCGGCACGCCCTTCCTCGGCTTCATCGCCGCGGTCGCGTTCGCCACCATCCTGGCCGTGGTCGCCGGCCTCACGCTCGCCGGCGCGTCCGCCTACTCGCACGACATCTACGTGAACGTGATCAAGAAGGGCAAGGCGACGGAGGAGGAGCAGATGCACGCCGCCAAGCGTGCCACCATCGTCTTCGGCATCTTCGCGGTGGGCCTCGGCATCCTCTTCAAGGGCCAGAACGTCGCGTTCATGGTGGGCCTCGCCTTCTCGATCGCGGCCAGCGCCAACTTCCCGGCGCTCTTCATGTCGATCGTGTGGAAGCGCTTCTCCACCCAGGGCGCGGTGGCGGCCATGCTGACCGGCGCGTTCCTCTCGGTCGGCATGATCCTGCTCAGCCCGACGGTGTGGGTCGACGTCTTCCACAACGCCTCGGCGATCATCCCGCTCAAGAACCCGTGCGTCATCTCGATGACCGCCTCGTTCATCGTGGGCATCGTCGTCTCGCTCCTCTCCCCGGACCCGCTGGCCCAGGCCAAGTTCGAGGACGAGAAGCTGCGGACCTACCTCGGCGTCGGCGCCGAGTAGCCCTCCGCACGAGGTCTCCCGCGGGGAGGTGGGGCCGCGCGCCCCGCCTCCCCGCGGTCCTTTTCAGGGGGCGAGCTCCGGCACGTGGCGCGCCAGCACCTCCTGCAGCGGCGCCAGGTCGGGGCGGCGCGCGAAGGCGTCCCGCACGTAGCGCAGCGAGGCGGGGATGGAGACCAGGAACCCGGGGTTCTTCTTCACGCGGTCGATGAAGACGAAGCGCCCCGCGTCCTTGAGCTTGCGCTGCACGGTGAGGAGGTCGAAGACCTCGCGGAACGGACCGTACGCGAGGCGCGGGCCGCCGTGGGCGGCGAGCTGGTCGAGGTAGCGGCGCAGCATCGCCTCCACCAGCGCGTCCGGCAGCTCGACGTAGCTGTCGCGGAGCAGCGCCACCAGGTCGTACTGGCGGGGGCCGAGCAGCGCGTCCTGGAAGTCGATGACCGCCTGCGCGCCGCCGGGCAGCACCATGAGGTTCCGGGACTGGTAGTCGCGGTGGGTGAAGCCCTTCGGCTCCGCCGCCAGGGCCGCGGAGATCCGGTCGAACTCGCGGTCGACGAGCTCCCGCTCGGCGGGGGAGAGCCGCGCCCCCTTCCAGGCCTCGAGCAGCCACTCGCGGAAGTGGTCCAGCTCCCAGCGGTAGAGGTCCTGCTCGAAGCCGCGGGTGAACGCGACCGAGCCGCCCGGGGCGCGCTCGGCGGCGGCGCGCAGGCGGGCCAGCTGGTCGATGGCGGCCTCGTACAGGGGGCGCGGGGCGTCCCCGGCGAGGAGCCGCGTCTCGAGCATCTCGTCCCCGAGGTCCTCGAGCACCATGAGGCCGCCGCGCGGGTCGTCCTCGTAGAACGCCACGACGGCGGGCACCCGCACGCCCAGGCCGGCGAGGTACCGCTGCACGTCCACGAACGGCTCGACCGCCGGCCGGCCGCCCTCCGTCACCTCCTCCGGCCTGGCGTCGGGCGGCATCACCATGACGACGTGCGACGCCGGCCGCCCCCCGCCGGGCGCGTACGCGCCCACGCGCCAGTAGCTGCGGGCGGAGGCGTGCCCCGCCAGGCGCCGCACCGGGGCCGCGGCCACGTCCTCGCCGGTGGCGCGGGAGACCGCCCGCCGGACGCGTTCCTCGATGACCGGATCGTTCATTTGACACTCCGTTCCGCGCACGCCTATACGGACGGCGCATGCCCTACCACGAGAACGTCCTCTCCGCGATCGGCCACACCCCGCTCGTCCGCCTCAACAAGGTGGTCGGCCCCGACGACGCGACCGTGCTGGTCAAGCTCGAGTACCTGAACCCGGGCGGCTCCATCAAGGACCGGATGGCGGTCCACATCATCGAGAAGGCCGAGCGCGAGGGGTTGCTCAAGAAGGGCAGCACCATCGTCGAGAACACGAGCGGCAACACCGGGGTGGGGGTGGCGCTGGCGGCGGCGGTGAAGGGGTACCGCTGCATCTTCACCATGCCGGACAAGATGTCGAAGGAGAAGCAGGACACCCTCAAGGCGTTCGGCGCGCAGGTGGTGGTCACGCCCACGAGCGTCCCGGCCGACTCGCCGGAGAGCTACTACTCGGTCGCGAAGCGCATCGCCGCCGAGACGCCCAACAGCTTCTACCTGAACCAGTACCACAACCGGGACAACGTCGAGGCGCACTACCGGCTCACCGGCCCGGAGATCTGGGAGCAGACGGGCGGGCGGTTCGACGCCTTCGTGGCCGGCATCGGCACCGGCGGCACGATGAGCGGCTGCGGCCGCTTCTTCAAGGAGCAGAACCCCAAGATCCTGAACGTGGGCGCCGACCCGGTGGGCTCCGTCTACTACTCCATGTTCAAGACCGGCAAGCTCTCCGAGCCCCACGGCTACAAGGTGGAGGGGGTCGGCGAGGACATGATGTGCGGCGCGATGGATCTCGCCGTCATGGACGACGTCCGCCAGTTCGACGACCGGCAGGCCTTCGCCATGGCCCGGCGGCTGGCGCGCGAGGAGGGGCTCTTCGCGGGCGGCAGCTCCGGCGCGGCGGTGCACGTGGCGCTGCAGCTGGCGCGCGAGCTCGGCAAGGGCAAGGTGATCGTGGTGCCGCTGCCGGACGGCGGGCGCGCCTACATCTCCAAGTTCTACTCGGACGAGTGGATGCGCGACAACGGCTTCCCGGTCGGGAACGGCGGCGAGGGGGTCGGCACCGCCACCGTGCGCGACGTGCTGGGCGGCCGCCGCGGCGAGGTCATCAGCGCGCGCAAGACCGACAAGGTCGAGGCGGTGGTGAAGAAGATGAAGGACCACGACATCTCCCAGATGCCGGTGGTCGACCCCGAGGGCCGCTGCATCGGGATGATCCACGAGTACGACCTGCTCAACTTCCTCATCGAGGGCAAGCACCGGCTCTCCGAGGTGGTCGAGCCCCTGGTGCAGCCGCTCGAGGGCGTGGTCGGCCCGGACACCGCGGTCGGCCGGCTGCGCGACATCTTCAACGACGACCACGTGGCGGTGGTGAAGGAGGGCGATCGGGTGACCGGCATCGTCACCAAGATCGACCTCATCGAGTTCCTCGGCGAGAAGCTCCGGTAGAGGCCCCATGACCGACGATCGCAAGCTCGGGTTCGAGACGCTGGCCATCCACGCCGGGCAGCGGCCCGACCCCACCACCGGCGCGGTGATGACGCCGGTCTACCTCACCTCGACCTACGCGCAGCGCGCGCCGGGCGAGCACCAGGGGTACGAGTACTCGCGCACGCAGAACCCCACCCGCGACGCGCTGCAGGGGTGCCTGGCGGCGCTCGAGGGCGCCCGGCACGCGCTCGCCTTCGCCTCCGGGCTGGCGGCCACCGACGCCCTGCTCCACCTGCTCCAGGCGGGCGACCACGTCCTCGCCTCGGACGACGTCTACGGCGGCACCTTCCGCAGCCTGGACAAGGTCTGGAAGCGGCACGGGATCGAGCTCACCCAGGTCGACATGAGCGACCCGCGCAACGTGGAGCGCGGGCTGCGCAAGAACACGCGCCTGGTCTGGATCGAGAGCCCGACCAACCCCATGCTCAAGATCGTCGACCTGCGCGCGGTGGCGACCCTCGCCCGCGCGCACGGCGCCTGGACGGTGGTCGACAACACCTTCGCCACCCCCTTCTTCCAGCGCCCGCTCGAGCTCGGCATCGACCTCGTCACCCACTCCACCACCAAGTACCTGAACGGCCACTCCGACGTGGTGGGCGGCGCGATCATGACGAGCGACGAGGCGCTCCACGACCGGCTCAAGTTCCTGCAGAACGCGGTCGGCGCGGTGCCCGGGCCGTTCGACAGCTTCCTCGTGCTGCGCGGCCTCAAGACCCTGCACGTGCGCATGGAGCGCCACGCCCAGAACGCGCTCGCGCTGGCGCGCTTCCTCGAGCAGCACCCGCAGGTGGAGAAGGTCACCTACCCCGGGCTCCCGTCGCACCCGCAGCACGCGCTGGCGGCGCGGCAGATGAAGGGCTCCGGCGGGATGCTGACGTTCGTCATCCGCGGCGGGCTCCCCGCGGCACGGGCCTTCCTGTCCAGCCTGAAGCTCTTCGCGCTCGCCGAGTCGCTCGGAGGCGTGGAGAGCCTCATCGAGCACCCCGCCATCATGACCCACGCCTCGGTCCCCAAGGAGGCGCGCGAGCAGCTCGGCATCGCCGACGGGTTCATCCGCGTCTCCTGCGGGATCGAGCACGTCGACGATCTGATCGCCGACCTCGAACGCGGGTTCGCGGCGGCCCGGCGCGGCTGAACCGGCGATCCCGGACGCACGAAACGGCGCGCCCGCCCGCATCCCAGGATGCGCGGCGGGCGCCGTCTTCTCCGGCTGCGCGTGGGCTCCCGGAGGGCGGCGCGCTACTCCTCGTCCAGCTTCGGCTGCGGGCCGGGGATGATATCCGCGATGTCGGGGTCGACGCCGGGCGGCGGCTTGGGCCGGTCCTTCGCAGCGTCCTTGCGCGCGTTGCGCTCGTCGCGCTTCTCGCGCTGCTTCTGCTGGCGAGCCAGCTCCTTCTGTCGCTTGAGCGAGCCTGGATTCCGAGGTGGCATCGCTTCAGGATAACCGAGGTCGGCCCGCGGCGGCACTTTCGTTGGAGGTGGAGGGCTCGGCCGGCTGGAGCCGCAGGCCGGGGAACGCCAGGCTGACCCCGAAGGCGGCGAAGGCGACCGCGCAGATGGTCCAGAAGATGTGCCCCATCCCCGCCTGCAGCGCGGCGGCGAGGCCGCGCGCCAGCGCCGGATCCAGCACCGCCCGCTCGGGGCCGAGGAGCCGCTCGACCTCGGCCGCCGGCGCGCCGCTGCGGGCCAGCGTCGCCGCCAGCACCCCGCCGAGCAGCCCCACCGCCAGGGTCCCGCCGATGGTGCGGAAGAACATCGTGCTGGCGGTCGCGACGCCGCGCCGGTTCCAGGGCACGCTCGACTGGACCGCGATGACGAGCGGCGTGTTGGCGAAGCCGAGCCCGAGCCCGTAGGCGGCGGTGACGGCCCGCAGCGCGCCGACCTCCGCCCCCGGCCGGAGGAGGAGCGCCAGGGCGGTCGCGGAGAGCGCGGTGAGCAGGAGCCCGCCGCGGATGAGGACCCGGTAGCCGAGGCGCGGCAGGAGGCGCCCGGAGAGCGCCGAGGCGATGGGCCAGCCGATGGCCATGGGGGCGATGGCGCTGCCGGCGGCGGTGGGGGAGGCCCCGAGCACGCTCTGCACGTAGAGCGGCACGTAGGTGACCATCGCGATCATGGCCGCCCCCACCAGCGCGCCGCTCGCCGACGCGACCGCCAGGATGCGCTCGGCGAAGAGGTCGAGCGGGAGGAGCGGCTCCTTCGCGCGCCGCTCCACGAAGAGGAAGAGCCCGAGCGCCACGGCCGCCGACGGGACCGCCACCAGGGCGGCCTCGCGCGAGCGCGCCGCGGCGAGCGCCCCCAGCACGGCGGCGGTGAGGAGCGCCGCGCCGGCCAGGTCGAGCCGGTGCTCGTGGCGCTCGACCCGCTCGTGGTAGGCGACGGTCAGCACGGCGGCGCTGGCGAGCCCGAGCGGCAGGTTCACGTAGAAGACCCAGCGCCAGGACAGGTAGTGCACGAGCGCGCCGCCGAGGAGCGGGCCGAGCAGGCCGGCCAGCCCCCACACCGCCCCGAAGATGCCCTGCCAGCGGGCGCGCTCGCGGACCGTGAAGAGGTCGCCGACGATGGTGAGGCCGATGGGCTGGATGGCGCCGGCGCCGAGGCCCTGCACCGCGCGGAAGGCGATGAGGAGCTCCATCGACCGCGCCTGGCCGCACGCCAGGGAGCCGGCGAGGAAGAGCGCCAGGCCCACCAGCATGACGGGCTTGCGGCCCCGCAGATCGGCCAGCTTGCCGTAGATGGGCACCGTCACCGTGGCGGTGAGCATGTAGGCGGCGAAGGCCCAGGCGTAGAGGTGCAGGCCGCCCAGATCGCCGATGGCGGTCGGCATGGCCGTCGAGACCACCGTCATCTCCATGGCGGCGAGGAACATGCCGAGCAGGAGCGCGACGACCGTGAGGCGGCGGTGGGTGGTCTTCATGGGGCGGGCGTCCTCATGGCGCGCGCGCCGCCCCGGCGTCAAGCCTCGCGACAGGCCCGGTCCGGCGCATTAGAGTTCAGGGCCGCATGCTCACCGCCCTCGTCGCGCTCACGCTCGCCGCTGCCCCCGCTCCCATGACCCCGGCCGATCCCGCCGCCGCCAAGGCGGCCGCCCAGGCCACCGCGGCGCTCGTCGCGAGGCACGGCCCCGGGCAGCGCGCCCGCGTCGAGCGCGGCGTGGCCCAGGTGCTCGCGGCCTGGCGGCCGTCCGACGGCGACGCCGCCGCCCTGCAGGCGTTCCTGGAGGCGCAGTTCGTCTCCGAGCCGGCGGCGCTCGAGGCGCTCCTCGCCCGCTTCGAGCAGTCGCTCGAGGCGCTCGACGGCGGCTTCGTGGAGCAGAACCGGACCCTCTCGCGCTGGGCGGTCCTCGACGTCGGGCCGATGCAGCGGGTCGATCCCCTCCTGCAGGCGTTCGACGCCGGCGCGCACCTCGTGGACGACCTCTTCGACGCGAAGCTCGCCTTCGTGGCGCTCCTCAACTTCCCGCTCACCACGCTCGACGAGCGCCTCCGCGACGGCGCGCGCTGGAGCCGCCGGGAGTGGGCCGAGGTGCGCCTCGCCGGCCGCTTCGCGCGGCGGGTGCCGGCGGCGGTGAACCAGCAGCTCGCCCAGGCCTCGGCCGACGCCGAGATCTACATCGCGGACGACAACGTCTACATGCACCACGTGCTGGTGGGGGGGAAGCGCCTCTTCCCGAAGGGCATGCGCCTCCTCAGCCATTGGAACCTGCGCGACCAGATCAAGGCCGACTACGCCACGCAGGACGGGCTGGCGCGGCAGCGCGCGATCCAGAAGGTGATGGAGCGCATCGTCACCCAGACCATCCCGGCGGCGGTGGTGAACTCGCCGCTCCTCGACTGGGACCCGTACACCAACGCGGTCGCGCCCGCCCCGCGCGACACCATCGAGACCGGCGCGGCCCCGCCGGCCACCGCCGCCGCCGGCCGCGAGCCCGACACGCGCTACGCGCGGCTGCTCGAGACCTTCCGGGCAGCCCGGGCGGCCGACCCGTACTCGCCCATCGCCCCCACCCACATCGCGCGCAAGTTCGAGCTGGAGCGCGAGCTCCCCGAGGCGCGCGTCACGGCGCTGCTGGAGGAGGTGCTCTCCTCGCCGCTCGTGCCGCGCGCGGCGAAGCTCGTCGAGCAGCGCCTCGGGCGCAAGCTCGAGCCGTTCGACGTCTGGTACGACGGCTTCCGGCCGCGGGCGCGCTTCAGCGAGGCGGAGCTCGACCGGATGACGAAGCAGCGCTACCCGACGGTGGCGGCGTTCCAGCAGGACCTGCCGGCCATCCTGGCGAAGCTCGGCTTCGCGCCCGACAAGGCGCGCTTCCTGGCGGAGCACGTGGTGGTGGAGCCGGCCCGCGGCTCCGGGCACGCGCTCGGCGCGGCCAAGCGGAACGACCTCCCGCACCTGCGCACCCGGGTGGGCAAAGACGGGATGGACTACAAGGGCTTCAACATCGCCGTCCACGAGCTCGGCCACAACGTGGAGCAGGTGTTCTCCCTGTACGAGGTCGACCACACGCTGCTCCAGGGCGTGCCGAACACCGCCTTCACCGAGGCGCTCGCCTTCGTCTTCCAGGCGCGCGACCTCGAGGTGCTGGGCCTGCCGCCCCCCGACGCCGAGGCGCGGCGGCTGCTGGCGGTGAACGACCTGTGGATGACCTACGAGATCGCCGGCGTGGCGCTCCTCGACACCGCCGTCTGGCGCTGGATGTACGCCCACCCCCAGACGACGCCCGCCGAGCTGCGCGAGGCCACGCTCGGGCTCGCCAAGGACCTGTGGAATCGCTGGTACGCGCCGGTGTTCGGGGTGCGCGACGTGCCGCTGCTCGCGATCTACTCGCACATGATCTCGAGCTTCCTCTACCTGCCCGACTATCCGATCGGCCACCTCATCGCGGCGCAGATCGAGGAGCACCTCGCCGGCGCGAAGGCGCTCGGCCCCGAGTTCGAGCGCATGGCGAGCTTCGGCTCGGTCACGCCCGACCTGTGGATGGTGCACGCCACCGGGAAGCCGGTGGGCACGGCAGCCCTGCTCGGCGCCGCCGCGCGGGCGCTCGGGCCGGACAAGAGCTGAGGGCGCCGCCTCCCGCGGGTCTCCTCTCTTCTCCCTCGTCGCGGGGAGACGGCCGGGGGGCTGCGCAACCCCGTTCGATGTTCGCGGACATCCTCCCTCGCCCCGCGCAGCGGGGAGAGGGCTGGGGGCCCGCGCAACCCCGTCCGATGTTCGGAGCGGTTGCGCGCGGGCAGTCGGTGTTCGGCAGAGAGGGGCGCGGCAGGTGGGCGGGCGGGGCCGCGGTGGACTGGCGCTCCTGGAAGTTGGGGCGTCGCACGCGAGGCGGGGCCGCGCGTGCGAGACGGCGGGGCGTGGTCCGGCTTACGGGGACTCGCGGCGCACGGTGGTGGGCGAGGCGTCCCGGACGCAACGCAAACGCACTAAGCGTGACTACCAGTTGGGGTTCACGATAAGCCGCGCTTGACGCGAATGCGCGCTCGGCGCGCTCCGCGGGCGCGCCCCTCGCGCGAAGGCCTCTCTCGCAGCGCCAGGCGCCCACCCAGCCACGCACGCGCCCGATGAACCCGTTCTCGACCCGACCACCACTTCCCCGCGCCACGGCGCTACCGCGTGCGCCTGGGGAGGTCGCGAAGACGCGTGAGACACTGTCGGTATGACCGACGCGAAAGACCTCTCCCGCCTCCTCGCCGACCTTCTCCGCCGCGAGCAGCACGCCCTGGCCGACTTCCTCGTCGCCCTCTCGGCGTTTGACCGCGAGCGGCGGTGGCTCGAGCTCGGGTACACGAGCTGCTTCTACTTCCTCCACCGCGAGCTGGGGCTCTCCAAGGGCGCCGCGTTCTACCGCAAGACCGCAGCCGAACTGCTCCAGAGCTACCCGGAGCTCATCGAGCCCCTCCGCGATGGCCGGCTGTGTCTCTCGAACGTGGCCGAGCTGGCGAAGGTCATCACGCCGGAGAACCGGGCCGAGGTCGTGCCGCGCTTCTTCCACGCCTCGAAGCAGGAGGCGAAGGAGGTGGCGGCGGAGCTGCGCCCGGCCGAGGTCGCGCCGCGGCGGGAGGTCGTGACGGCGGTGCGCTGCTCGGCGGCGCGGGCCGCTCCGGAGCTGGTCTCGGCGGCGGTGGCGGCGCCCGCCTCCGCGCCGGCGGCTCCGCAGGCCAAGGCCGTTGATTTCGCTCAAGCAGTTCATCCGGAAAACCAACCCGAACGGGTCGCCGCGCCGTCGCCCGACGAGATCGAACCGCTCACCGCCGAGCTGCGCCGCCTCCACTTCACCGTCTCGAAGCGCTTCCTCGCAAAGCTCGCCGCGGCGCGCGACGCCCTCTCACACAGCCACCCGGGGGCGAGCACCGAGGCGGTGCTGGAGGCGGGCCTCGACCTCCTCCTCGCCGCGAAGGCGAAGCGGAAGGGGCTCGTGGCAAAGCCGCGGGAGACGGCCCCGCGCCTCTCCTCCCGTCCGCGGCACACCCCGGCCGCGGTGAAGCGCGCGGTATGGGCGCGCGACGGCGGTTGCTGCCAGTGGCCCGTCGCATCGGGCGGGGTTTGCGGCTCGACGACGCGGCTCGAGCTCGACCACGTCCTGCCGGTCGCGCGCGGCGGGGAGTCGACGGTCGAGAACCTTCGGGTCGTTTGCCGGGTTCACAACCAGCTCGCGGCGCGCGAGTTCTTCGGAGTCGCCCGGATGGCGCGGTTCGCTGCGAAGGCGCCTCCTCACGCCTCGGCGCCGGCCTGCGCCGGCGGCGGTGGGGGTCGCGAGGCCGGCGACTCGGCCTGAGGATGAGCGCTGGGTCCGCTAAGCGTGAACCCGAGGCGGGGGATCGCACCGCGGCCGTCCTCGGGGCGCCCGGCCGCCCTCACCCCACGAACGTCGCGAGCACCTGCCGCGCCGCGCGCTCGCCGCTCTCGATCGCGCCGTGGACGGTGCCCGCCGCGCCGAGCACCGTCGCCTCGCCGGCCAGGAAGATCGTGCCGTCGATCGGGCGCGCGAGCTCCTCCGGCACCGCGCTCGTGCCGGGTGGGAAGACGGCGTAGCCGCCCCCGGCGAGCGGGTCCTGGGGCCAGTCGACGACCTCGGCGCCGTCGAGCAGGTCCTCGAGCGCCGCCCGCGGCCGGCCGAAGCCGCGCGCCAGCGAGGCGAGCGCGGCGCCGAGGATCGCCCGCGCCGGGCGCCCGGTGAGCCGCGCCGCGTTCGGCCCTCCCGCCCAGCCGACGAGCACCGGCGCCTCGAGCGGCTGGAGCGTCCAGAAGGTCTGCACCGGGAGGGACGGGCCGAGCGCGAAGGCGAGGTCGGGCCAGGGAGGCGTGGCGCCGCCCCGCTCCGCCCAGAACCGGCGGCGGAACCGCAGCAGGATCTTCACCACCGGCCCCATCTCGAGCCGCGCCGCCGCGCGGCGAGCGGCGCGCAGGTCGGGGAGGAACCGGACCGCGCCGGCGGCGAGGAGCCCCGCCGGCAGGGTGCAGACGAGGCGCTCGGCGCGGAGCGCCACCGGCGCACCCGCCGGGCCGCGCGCGCGGAGCTCGACCGCGCCCGGGCGCCAGCGCACCTCGACCGCGCGCGTGGCGAGGCGCAGCTCGGCGCCGCGCTCGACCGCGCGCGCCAGCGGGGCCAGCAGCGCGGCCTGCCCCTCCACGGCGCGGAACGCGCGATCGGCCTCGATCGCCTCCTCGGCGGCGGTCATGGCGCGCAGCGCGGCCCGGCTCTGGCGCCGCGGATCGGCGAGGTAGTAGCCGGTCACGAAGCCGCGGGCGAGCTCGCGCACGAGCCGCGGGGCGCGCCGCGCCTCCGGCCGGGCCAGCACCTCCGAGAACGGCCCCTCCCCGTCGCCCAGCTCGAGCAGCCGCTCCATCCGCGCGAAGGCGCGGTCCGCGGGGCGGAGCCGCCCGCGGTCGAGCGCCACCACCCGCCCGTCGATCTCGCGCAGGGCGACCCGCCCCTCGCGCGCCAGCCGCGCGATCGGCCGCGGCCGGCCGTGTACGAACTCCGCCCCGCCCTCCACGGCCACGCCGAGGCGGGCGTCGCGCCGGGTGTCGACGCGCCCGCCCCAGCGCGGGCGCGCCTCGACCACGGTGACGCGCAGCCCGGCGCGGGCGAGCGCCCGCCCCGCCGCGAGCCCGGCCGCGCCGGCGCCCAGCACGAGGACGGCGCGCGAGGAGGAGCGCATGCGGACAACTTGTGCTTGCGCGCGGGCCGGGGCAGCCGTCAGATCGGGGGATGCTCTTCGACCCGCTCGCCCTCCGCGACGTCACGCTCAGGAACCGCATCGCAGTCTCTCCCATGTGCCAGTACTCGGCGCAGGAGGGCGTGGCGAACGACTGGCACCTCGTCCACCTGGGGAGCCGGGCCGTCGGCGGCGCGGGGCTGGTGATCTTCGAGGCGACGGCGGTCGAGGCGCGCGGGCGCATCTCGCCGGGCGACCTGGGCCTGTGGAACGACGAGCAGATCGCGCCGCTCGCCCGGATCGTCCGCTTCGTCGAGCAGCACGGCGCGGTGGCGTGCCTGCAGCTCGCCCACGCCGGGCGCAAGGCGAGCGTGCGGCCGCCCTGGGAGGCGGGCGGCGCGCCGCTCCCGGTGGGCCAGGGCGGCTGGGAGGTGGTCGCGCCGAGCGCGCTGCCCTTCGCGCCGGGGTACGCCGTGCCGCGGGCGCTCGACGAGGCGGGCATCGCCGGCGTCGTCGAGGCGTTCGCGGCGGCCGCGCGCCGCGCGCGCGAGGCCGGGTTCCGCGCCCTCGAGCTGCACGCGGCGCACGGCTACCTGGCCCACCAGTTCCTCTCGCCGCTCTCGAACCGGCGGGAGGACCGGTGGGGCGGCTCGTTCGAGCACCGGACCCGCCTCACCCGCGAGCTGGTGACCGCCGTGCGTCGGGTCTGGCCGGAGCGGCTGCCGCTCCTCCTCCGCGTCTCCGCCACCGACTGGGCCGAGGGCGGCTGGAGCCCCGACGAGACGGTGGGCCTGGCGCGCGCCGTGAAGGAGCTCGGGGTGGACCTCGTCGACACCTCCTCCGGCGGCCTGGTCGCGACCGCCCAGGTGCCGGCCGGCCCCGGCTACCAGGCGCAGTTCGCGGAGAAGATCCGGCGGGAGGCGGGCGTGGCCACCGGGGCGGTCGGGATGATCACCGCCCCGGAGCAGGCGGAGCACGTGCTGCGCACCGGTCAGGCCGATCTGGTGCTGCTCGCCCGCGAGCTCCTGCGCGACCCGTACTGGCCGCTCCACGCCGCGCCGCGCCTGCGGGCGCAGCCGGCGTGGCCGGTCCAGTACGAGCGCGCGAAGTAGGAGCGCTAGTTGTAGGTGGCCGAGAAGGCGACCGCGGCGCCCCAGGTCGAGATGGTCGGGGCGTTCGTGCCCTGGTCCTTGTTCGACGACCCGAAGAGCTGGGCCGCGACGCCGAGGCCCCAGTCGTCGCTCACCCACCACTCCTTGCCGACCGCGAGCTGCAGCCCGCCGCCCCACTCCGAGTTGCCGTCGACGCCGCTGTTGCGCGTCGAGAGGCGGGTCAAGGCGAGCGTGCCGGACACGTACACGTTGGCCGGCATGAAGTAGTAGGTGAGCTGGGGGCCGATCCCGACGAGCGTCGAGCTCGACAGGCTGGACGCCTGCTGGACGCCGCCCACCGAGACCTTCGGGTCGCTGATGGACATGCCGAACAGGTGACCGGCCAGGATGAGGTTGTCCTGGAGCGCCCCGCCGACGGCCACGCCGAACTCGCCCGCCGCACCGGAGATCTCGAGGTCTCCGCCGGTCTGAGGCTCCTTCTGGTGCATGTAGCCGAGGCCCAGGTCGAGCCTTAGGTAGAAGCCGTCGTGCCGGTGGGACGTCGGCGACTGCACCTGGGCCTGCGCGCCTGCCGCGCCGAGCGCGAGCGCGAGCGCGACGAGGGCCTTCGAGAGGTTTCGCATGCGGTTCCCCGTGGTGTGCGGCGCGAGCCTGTCGCCGCAGCGCTCGCCTGGGCGGCGCGGCGCGCATCATACCCGGACGGGGCGTCCGCCGGCTGCTCCTTTTGCGGGGCCGCTAACGGCGCCCGTCCTCCGGCGCCGCGCGCGCCGCGCCCGGCACCGAGCCACCGCCGAGCTTCACCTCGGTCGAGCCGGCCTCGACGGACCCGCCGCGCTCCAGCGACCAGCCGGTGGCGAGGCCCAGCACGAACCAGCCGAGGACGAGCGCGCCCACCGCGAAGATCGTGTCGCCCGGCACGCGCAGCCAGCGGAGCGTGTCCATGAGCGGGGTCTTCATGAACTCGGCCGACCGCGCCCACCAGGTCCCGACCTCGACCGAGGCCCACGCCTGCATGAGCCCGACCGGCAGCACCGACAGCAGCACCATCAGCGCCAGGCCGCCGTTGATGAGCCAGAACGAGAGCGCCAGCGGCCAGCTCTTCCAGGCCGCCCCGGGGCGCAGCGCGCGCAGGCAGAAGAGCATGAGCCCGATGCCGAGCATGCCGTACACGCCGAAGAGCGCGGTGTGCCCGTGCACGGGGGTCGTGTTGAGCCCCTGCATGTAATAGAGCGCGATGGGCGGGTTGATGAAGAAGCCGAACAGCCCGGCGCCGACCAGGTTCCAGAAGGCGACGGCGACGAAGTAGTAGATGGGCCAGCGGTATGCGGCCAGCCAGTCCTTGGCGCGCGCCAGCCGCACGTTCTGCCACACCTCGAGGCCCACCAGCACGAGCGGGACCACCTCGAACGCGCTGAAGACGGCGCCCAGCGCCAGCACGCCGGAGGGCGTCCCGGAGAAGTACAGGTGGTGGAAGGTCCCGATGATGCCGCCGGCGAGGAAGATGGCGGTCGAGAAGAAGACGGCGGTGGTGGCCTTGTGCACCTCGAGCAGCTTGAGCCGCACGAACAGGAACGCGATCACGACCGTCGCGAAGACCTCGAAGAACCCCTCGACCCACAGGTGCACCACCCACCAGCGCCAGTACTCGACCATGGCCAGGTGGCTGTGCTGCCCGTACATGAGCCCGGCCCCGTAGAACAGCGCGATGGCGACCGCCGACAGGAGGAAGAGGCCGAGCAGCGGCCGGGTGTCGGCGCCGGGCCCCAGCGGCGCGCGGGCCACCGCCGCGGCGGGGGCGGCCTGGTCCGAGTCCATCGAGTCCGCGCCCCGCCGCAGCACCGGCCACAGCGCCCGCGCCATGAGGAAGAGCCAGATGAACAGGCCCGCGAAGAGGAAGATCTGCCAGAACCGGCCGAGGTCCACGTACTCGTAGCCCTGGTGTCCGAACCAGTACCAGGAGTCGCCGCCGAGCCGCTGCTTCACCGAGAGCCACTCCCCCGCGAGCGATCCGACGACGATGACGAGCAGGCACGCGAACAGCACGTTGACCAGCGCGCGCTGCCCCTTGGGCTCGAACCCGCTCACGGCCGGGCCGACGTAGAGGCCCGTCGCCAGCCACGCGGTCGCGATCCAGAAGATCCCGAGCTGGGTGTGCCAGGTCCGCGCGACCGAGTACGGGAGAACGTCCGCGAGCGGGAAGCCGTAGAACCCCGCCCCTTCCACCCCGTAGTGGGCGGTCACCGCGCCGAGCGCGATCTGCACCACGAACAGCGCCGCCACCACCCAGAAGTACTTCACGGTCGCGCGCTGCGAGGGCGTCGGCTCGAGCCCGAAGAGCGGATCGCGCTCGGGCAGCGCGCTGGCCAGCTGGCCGTGCTCCTCCCGCCCGCCCTGGTACCAGACGAGCGCGCCGATCCCGGCCAGCAGCAGCACGAACGACACCACGCTCCACACCAGCGCCTCGCCCGTGGGCCGGTTCCCGATGAGCGGCTCGTGCGGCCAGTTCTGGGTGTAGGTCACCTCCTCGCCCGGGCGCTGGGTCCCCGCCGCCCAGCTCGTCCACCAGAAGAACGCGGCGAGATCCCGCAGCTTGCCCGGGTCCGAGAGGGCGCCCCGCGGGATCGCGTAGGCGTCCTGGCCGTCGCGGAACACCCGCGCGTAGTGCGCGGCGTTGGCGGAGAAGGCCTCCGCCCGCTCGGCGCCGAGCGTCACCTTCCCCGTGCTCGCGTCGTAGGTGTTCGTCCGCATCTGCTCCCGCAGGCGCTCGCGCAGCGCCGCGCGCCGCTCGGGCGCCAGCGCCTCGTAGCTCTTCGCCCCCGCCGCCCGCGCCCAGCCGTCGAGGACGAAGACGCTCTCGCGGTGCAGCCAGTCGGCGCTCCAGTCGGGCGCGACGTAGGCGCCGTGCCCCCAGACCGACCCCACCTCCTCCCCGCCGATCGACTGCCAGGCGTTCTGCCCGCGCCGGATGGCCGCGCCGTCGAGCACCACCTCGCCGCGCGGGCCGACCACCTGCTCCGGGATCGGCGGCGCGGTCGCCTCGATCCGCGGCGCGTAGGCGGCGATCACGGCCAGCCCGCCGGCGGTGACCGCGAGCAGGGCGATCCAGTGAGCTCGATAGGCGTGGAGCATGCGCTTCTCCCGGGTCGGGTGGGCGGCGGTGCAAATCTAGGGTGCCTCCTCCGGCGCGCACACCGGGGGACGACACGACCGCTCGCCGCGCGCCGCCTCCCCTCCCGGCGCCCGGGCGTCCGCCTCCCCGGGCACGGGTCGGTTGCGTGCCTGCGCGCCGCTGGTCTAGGTTCCGCAGGTCTCCGACCCTTCGCCCCCAGGCCCTGCTCCCATGGAACCCACCGTCACCATCACCCGGCGCGGCGCCGATCGCCTCGCCGCCGGGCACCCCTGGATCTACCGGGGCGACGTCGATCGCGCGCCCGCCGGGCTGCGAGGGGGGGAAGTGGTCGCGATGAAGGACGGCCGCGGCCGGTTCCTCGGCAAGGCCTTCTGGTCCGCGCGGTCGAAGATCGCGCTCCGCACCCTCACCCGCGAGGACGTGCCGGTCGACGAGGAGTTCTTCGCGGAGCGGCTCGCCTCCGCGGTGGCGCTCCGCGAGGCGGCCTTCCCGGGCGAGCCCTCGGTGCGCCTCGTCCACGGCGAGGCCGACCTCCTCCCCGGGCTGGTGATCGATCGCTTCGGCGACGTCGCGGTGCTCCAGACCCTGGTGCCGGGCACCGAGACGCGCAAGCAGCTGCTGGTCGATCTCCTCTGGGACCGGCTGCGGCTCCGCTCGGTCGTCGAGCGCAACGACGTCCGCGTCCGGGAGCTCGAGGGGCTGCCGCAGGTGAAGGGCGTCCTGCGCGGCGAGGAGCCGGGGGCGCTCGAGTACCGCGAGGGCGCGGCGCGGATGCGCCTCGACGTGCTGGGGGGCCAGAAGACCGGCGCCTTCCTCGACCAGCGCGAGAACCGCCTTCGGGCCGGCGCCTACGCGCGCGGCAAGTGCCTGGACTGCTTCAGCTACGCCGGGGCCTTCGCGCTGCAGCTCGCGGGCCGCGCCGAGCACGTCACGGCCGTCGAGCTGCAGGCGCCCGCGGCGGCGCAGCTCCGCGACAACGTGGCCCTGAACGGCCTCCAGAACGTGGAGGTGGCCGAGGCCAACGCCTTCGACTTCCTGCGCGACGCCTCGGAGCGCGAGCCGGAGTACGACCTGGTCGTGCTCGACCCGCCCGCGTTCGCCAAGAACAAGGACGCGCTCCCGGCGGCCCGGCGCGGCTACAAGGAGATCAACCTCCGCGCGATGCAGATCCTGAAGCCCGGCGGGATCCTCGTCACGGCCTCGTGCAGCTACCACATGTCGGAGGCGCTGCTGGAGGAGGTCGTCCTCGACGCCGCGCGCGACGCCGGCCGCCCGGCGCAGCTCCTCGAGAAGCGCGGGGCCGGGCGCGACCACCCCGTGCTCATGGGCGTGCCGGAGACGCACTACCTCAAGTGCTTCGTGGTCCGGCTGCCCTGACGGCGCTCACCGCGGCGCGAGGAATTCCCGCGCCGGGAAGAGCAGCACCTCGTCGATCGTCCGCGCGCCCACGAGCAGCATGAGCAGCCGGTCGAGGCCGAGCGCGACCCCCCCGGCCTCCGGCATGCGCGGCAGCGCGGCCAGGAACCGCTCGTCGAGCGGGTACACCGGGCGCCCGAGCCGCGCCCGCAGCCCCTGCTCCTCCATGAGCCGCCGGCGCTGCTCCGCCGCGTCGGTCAGCTCCGAGAACCCGTTCGCGAGCTCGAGGCCGCCGGCGTAGAGCTCGAAGCGCTCCGCCACGCGCGGATCGCCGGGCTTGAGCCGCGAGAGGGCCGCCATCGGCGCGGGCCAGTCGACGAGGTAGGTCGGCCGCCCGAGCCCGAGGGTCGGCTCGACGACCTCGAGGAAGACGCGGAAGTAGAGGTCGTCGAACGAGTCTCCGTCGCCGGCGACCCCGAGGCCCCGCTCCCGGAGCGCCGCGCGGAGCCGGTCCGCGCGGCCGTCGCACGCGGCGAGATCCACGCCGGCGCGCGTCTGGAAGGCCTCCTGGGCGGTGAGGCGCTCGAACGGCGGCGCGAGCTCCAGCGGGCGGCCCCCGACGGAGATCCGCGTCCCCCCGGTCACCGCGCGCGCGCACGCCGCCACCGTCTCCTCAAGGTCCTCCATGATGCCCCGGTAGTCCGTGTGCGCCCGGTACATCTCCAGCAGCGTGAACTCGGGGTTGTGCGTGTCCGAGACCTCGCCGTTCCGGAAGACCCGCGCCAGCTGGAAGATGCGCGGGAACCCCTCCGCCAGGAGCCGCTTCATCGCGTACTCGGGGCTCGAGTGGAGCCACAGCGGGCGCGCCGCGCCGCCCCCCTCCGGCACGAAGGGCGCGCGGAAGGCGTCGATGTGCGGCTCCATGGCCGGCTCGGGCACGAGGCACGGGGTCTCCACCTCGTCGAACTCGCGCCGGGTGAGGAACTCGCGCACCGCCGCCTGCATGCGCGCCCGCGCCCGCGCCACCTCGCGTCGATCCATGGGGGAGAGCTTAACGGCTGGACGCCTTCCATGGGCTAACATGCGCCCCACGTGACCCACGTCCGCGCCGCCGCCGCCCTCGCCCTGCTCGCCCTCGCCTCCGGCTGCGCGCACGCGCCCGCGCCGGCGACGCCCGCCGGCGGCCCGGTCGCCCCGGCGCCGCGCGGCGACGCTCCGGCCGCGCCGGAGCCGCCGAGCCGCGCCGAGCGGCTCGCGCTCCTCCGCTCCCAGGTGGACGCGCTCCTCACCTCGCAGGCCCGGGCGCTCTGGGCCGCGTGGACGAAGGGCGGCACCCCCGAGCTGGACGCGAGCGCCGGGAGCTGCTCGGCCCTGTTCGCGCCGGACGCGCTCGGCTTCCTGGCGGAGGCGCGCGCGGCGGCCGAGGGCGACGAGCGGCGCGCGCTGACCCTCCTGCGCGCCTACGTGCTCGGTGAACAGCTCGCCCGCGCCCTGCCGGCGAACCTGCCCGCGCCTGCGCCGGTCGTCACCTGGGACGGGCGGGCCTACCCGTCGAGCCGGGTGCGCTCGCTGCTCGCCGCGGAGCCCGACCCCGCCCGCCGCGCCGCCCTGGAGCACGCCTGGGCCGCGGCGGAGCGGCGCGAGGCGCCCCGGGCCGAGGCGCGCTGGAAGGCGCTCGCGGACGCGGCGAAGAGCCTCGGCTACGGGTCCTTGCTGGCGCTCGCGGCCGACCTTCGCGGCGCGCCGGCGGAGGCGCTGGCCGCCCTGGCGGAGGACGTGCTCACCACCACCGACGGGACCTACCGGACGCTCCTCGCCACGCTCGGCCGGGTGGAGATGGGCAAGAGCCTCGCCGAGCTCCGCGGGCGCGACCTGCCGCGGCTCTTCCGGGCGGGCGAGGACGGGCGCACCTTCCCGGCCGCGCGGCTCGGCCCCGATGCCGCCGCGCCGTTCGCGTCGGCGGGGCTGGCCGCCGAGGGGCCACCGGCGCTCATCGTCGACGCCGAGGCGCGCGCGGGCAAGGACCCGCGGGCGCTGGTGCTGCCGGTGGAGGTGCCCGCGGACGTGCGCGTCTCGTACGCCCCGGCGGCCGGCGCGAGCGAGCTGCGCGCGCTGCTGCACGAGCTGGGCGCGGCCACGTTCTACGCCCGCGTGCGGTCGCCGGTGCTGGAGTTCCGGCGGCTCGGCTCCGTCACCGCCGAGGCCTGGGGGTATCTGTTCGAGGCGCTCCACGGCGACCCGGCCTGGCTGGCGGAGCGGACCGGGGTCGCCGCGGGCCACCTCGCGCCGGTCGTGCGGGCCGCCGCCGCCCGCCGCCTGCACCTGGCCCGCGTGCTCGCGGCGCGGCTCCTCGGCGAGCTCGCCCGGCAGCGCGACCCGGCCGGCGCGCGCGAGGCCGGCCGGGCCGTGCTGGAGCGCGCGATGGCGAGGCCGGTCGAGGCCGACGAGCTCGACCTCTTCCTGGCCGAACGCGACCCCCTGCTCGAGTCCGCCGACGCGCTGCGGGCGGTCCTCCTGGCGGCCCAGGCCGAGCGGCACCTGGCCGCGCGCGCCGGTGCGGCCTGGTGGCGGTCGGCGGAGGCCGGCCGGGTGCTCGCCGCCGCGTTCGCCGACGGCTCCCGGCTCGAGCCCTCGGAGCTCTCGCGCGCGCTCGGCGCCGAGGCGCTCGACGGCGCCGCCCTCGCGGCCGTCAGCGCCGAGCGCGCGGCGGCGGTCCGCTAGCCCTCTCCGAGGACTCGGCGTCCTGCTTCGCCCGCCCCGGCGCCTCCTCGGGATCGTCCTCCAGCATGCGGTACTTCGGCCCCTCGGGATCCTCGTACTGCCCGCTCTTCACGGACCAGAGGAAGAAGAGCCAGGCCGCCAGCCCGAGCGCGAGCGAGAGGCCGATTAGGAAGCCGAGGTCCACGTCCGCACCCTGAGCGAGTTGCCCACCACGAACAGCGAGGAGGCCGCCATCGCCGCGGCGGCCACGATGGGGTGGAGGGTCCCCGCGATCGCGAGCGGGATCGCCACCACGTTGTAGAAGAAGGCCCAGAACACGTTCTGGCGGATGACGCGGGTGGTGCGGCGCCCGAGGCGCACCAGCGCCGGGAGCAGCCGCAGGTCGTCCCGCACCAGCACCGCGTCGGCGCTCTCCAGGGTCACGTCGGTGCCCCGGCCCATGGCCACCCCGACGTCCGCGCGCGTGAGCGCCGGCGCGTCGTTGACGCCGTCGCCGGCCATGAGGACCCGGGCCCCCGCGGCCTGCAGGCGCGCCAGCTCCCGCTCCTTGTCGAGCGGGCTCGCCTCGGCGAGGACCCGGTCGATCCCGGCCCGGGCCGCCACCGCGCGCGTCGTCCCCGCGGCGTCCCCGCTCACGATGGCGATCTCGAGCCCGAGCGCGCGCAGCTCCCGCAGCGCCTCCGGCGCCTCCTCGCGCAGCACGTCGGAGACGACCAGCAGGGCGGCCAGGGCGCCGTCCACCGCGACCCACAGCACCGTCTCGCCGGCGGCGGCGTGCGGCTCCGCCGCGCGGTCCGCCTCCGCGGGCAGCGCGACGCCGGCCTCGCTCAGGAACGCGCGGTTGCCGACCTCGACCCGGAGCCCCGCGCCGGTCGCCGCGCCGGGGTCCACCACCACGCCCGCCACCCCGCGCCCCGGGACGGCGCGGAAGCCCTCCACCTTCGGCTCCGGCCCCGGGAGCGCCCGGGCCGCCTCCACCACGGCGCGGCCGAGGCTGTGCTCGGAGCGGCGCTCGACGGCGGCGACGACCCGCACCAGGGCGTCGCGCGAGCCGGCCGGGTTCCGGCCGAGGAGCACCACCTCGCGCAGCACCGGCCGGCCGCGGGTGAGCGTGCCGGTCTTGTCGAGCACGACCACGGTGGCGCCGGCGGCGCGCTCCAGGACGTCGCCGTTGCGCGCGAGGAGCCCCCGCCGGCTCGCCTCGCCGCTGGCGAGCAGCACGGCGATGGGGGTGGCGAGCCCGAGGCTGCACGGGCAGGCGATGACGAGCACCGCGACCCCGGTCATGAGCGCCTGGTGCGCCGGCCCGCCGCGCGCGAGGTCCAGCGCCACCGTGGCCACCGCCAGCACCAGCACCGCCGGGACGAACCAGCCCGTCACCCGGTCGGCCAGCGCCTGCAGCCGCGGCTTCTCCGCCTGGGCCGACTCCACGGCCCTGGCGATCCCGGACAGCACGGTGTCCTCGCCGACCCGCGTGACCCGGAACGTGAACGCTCCGTGCTGGTTGACCGTGCCGCCGATGACCGCGGCGCCGGGCGCCTTGGGGACCGGGCGCGCCTCGCCGGTGAGGAGCGCCTCGTCCACCTCCGAGGCCCCCTCCACCACCTGACCGTCGAGCGGCACCCGCTCGCCCGGCACCACCTCGACGAGGTCGCCCACCGCCACCGCCGCGAGCGGGACCAGCCCGCGCCCCGCCAGCCGCGCCTCCCGGGGCAGGAGCCGCGACAGCCGGGCCACCGCCTCCGAGGCGCGCCCGCGCGCCCGCGCCTCGACGTACCGCCCCGCCAGCACGAGCGTGACGATCATGGCGGCGGTGTCGAAGTACACCTCCCCGCCGCGCGCCATCTGGTAGACGCTGTAGGCGAGCGCCGCGCCCGACCCGAGCGCGATGAGCACGTCCATGTTGAAGCGGCCGGCGCGGAGGCCGCGCCAGGCGGAGCGCAGGAAGGGCGCCCCGGAGTAGAGGAACACCGGCAGGGTGAGGCCGAGGGCGATGACCTCCATCAGCCGGCGCAGGCCGGGCTCCATCCCCTGGAAGTACCCGGCGTAGAGGGCGGCCGCGTAGATCATGAGCTGGGTGGAGAGGAAGAAGGCGGTGCCGAGCCGGATGAGCAGGTCCTTCGTCTCGGCGTCCTGCGCCCGCTGCCGCTCGCTCTCGGTGTAGGGCTTGGGCTCGTAGCCGGCGGCCCGGATCCGCCCCAGCACCCCCTCCAGCGAGGCGACCGCCGGATCCCACCGCACCCGCGCCCGGTGGGTGGCGTAGTTCACCCGCGCCGAGGCGACGCCGGGGAGCCTGGCGAGGAGCCGCTCGTTGAGCCACACGCAGGAGGCGCAGCGGATGCCGTCGATGTAGACGTCGAGCTCGGCGAGCCCGTCCGCCCGGCGGACCGCGTCGCGGAACGCGCCCGCGTCCACCGGCCGCTCCGGATCGGCGAAGAGGCCCGGCTCGTCCCAGCGCCGCCCGGCGTAGAACCCGGACAGCCCCTCGGCGGCGATGAGCTCCGCCACGCCGCGGCAGCCGGTGCAGCAGAACACGCGCGCGGCGCCGCCCACCTCCGCCCGCACCGCCTCGCGCTCGGGGAACGCGAGCAGGCAGTGGTCACAGCGGAGCATGGATCCCGAGCCCGCGCAGCGCGAAGAGCACGCCCGCCGCGGCCACCGCGACGCCGCCGGCCCGACGCAGCGCCCCGCGCAGGCGGGGCGAGAGCGCCGCCGCCGCGCCGCCCACGGCGAGGAGCGCCGGGACCGTCCCGAGCGCGAAGACGAGCGCGAAGAGCAGCCCCTGCGGCAGCCCGCCGGTGGCGGCGGCCCCCACGAACGCGGAGTACGACAGGCCGCAGGGGAGGAAGCCCAGGGTGAGGCCGAGCGCGTAGGTGCGGCCTGGCCCGCCGCCCTCCACCACCGCCCGCACCGCCCGGAACACCTTCCCGGCGAGCCGCTCCTCGGTGCGCCGGGCGGCTGGCAGGACCCCGGCCGCCCCCAACCCCATGAGCACCATGAGGAGGCCCGCCCCGACCGCCACCGCGTCCTGCAGCCCCGCCAGCCGGCCGGCGGTGTTGACGAAGGAGCCGGTGAGCCCCATGGCCGCGCCGATGCACGCGTAGGTGGTGACGCGGCCCGCGTGGTAGAGCGCCTGGCCGGCGAGCGCGCGCCGCAGGCCGGCCTCCGGCGCGGCGAGGCCGAGCGAGGCGACGAGCGGCCCGCACATGGCGGTGCAGTGGCCGAGGCCGCCGAGGAGCCCGGTGGTGGCGGCGAGGAGGAGCGCCTCCCTCATCGCTCGGCCGCCTCGAAGGTGAAGGTGGCGCGCAGCGGCGCGCCGCCGGCGGAAGGGACCTCCACGTCCGCCGCCCAGCCGCGCCGCCCGCTCGGGCAGCGCACGAGCACCCCGGTCCCGCGCCAGCGGCCCGGCCCGTCCGCCGCGAGCGCCACCGGGTGCTCGCCCATGTACATGCCCGGCATCGAGAGCGCGAGGCGCCCCGCGCCGGCGCCGGCGGCGGCAGGCGGCGTCACCTCCACCGTGAAGGCGAGGTCCTTCATGAGGACCGGGGCGGGGGCCACGGCGAGCGCGACCGTCGCGCCGGCCACCCGCTGCGCGCAGGGCGCGCGGGCGGGGTCGCAGCGCGGGGCGGCGCGCGGGCCGACCGCGGCGGCGTCGTGCTGGTGGTGCGCCTCGTCGTAGTGCAGCCCCGCCTCGTAGGGATCCGCCACCACCGTCGGCTCGGCGGTGCGGTGGCCGAGGACGATCGCCGCGACCACCGCCCCCACCGCCAGCAGGGCGGCCAGCGCGCCCACCGCCAGGAGCGCCCTCATCGCCGCGCCCCGGGGACGTCCACGAGGAGCGCCCGGGTGACGGGCGGCGCGTGCGCCTCCGCGCCGCCCGGCCCAACCGCCGGCGACACCGACAGCTCGGCGCGGAGCTGCCGCGCCTCGGGCCCGAGCCCGCGCGCGACGACCCGCACCCGCACCCGCTGGTGCTCCCCCGGCGCGAGCTGCACGGCCTCGGGCCGGAGCGCCAGCTCGACGCCGGGCGCTGTCGCGGCGAGCCGCAGCGCGAGCGGCGCGCGGCCCCGGTTCTCGAGCGCCAGCGTGAAGCCGCTCGTCAGCTCGCCGGTCGCCTCGCGGCGCGGCGCGCGCTCGCCGCCGCCCGTGACGGTCACCTCGAGCGGGCTCCGCTCGGCCGCCACCGCCGCCGTGAAGGCCAGGGCGCCGGCGGTGAGCACCCCGAGCGCGACCGCCGCCGGGCGGAGGGGCCGGGCTCCGGTCCCGGGCACGCCGAAGAAGTGCCCGACGAGCCGCGCCGGGCGCCCGAGCTTCTTCATGATGGGGGCGCAGGCGTCGACGCAGGCCCCGCACGCGACGCAGGCCGCCTGGAGGCCGTCGCGGATGTCGATGCCGACCGGGCAGACGCGGACGCAGGCCCCGCAGTCCACGCAGTCGGCGGCGCGGCGGCGGTCGTAGGCGATGGCGAGCGAGTGGCGGTCGAGCAGCGCGCCCTGCAGCTTGGCGTAGGGGCAGGTGGTGGCGCAGAACCCGTGCCGCCAGAGCGCGAGGTCCGCGAACACGACGCCGGAGAGCACGAGCCAGGCCGGGCCGAGCACCGGCCCCAGGGCGAAGGCGCCGAGCCGCGCCAGGAAGTCGCCCGGCGGGACGAAGTACCAGAGCAGGTTCGCGCCCACCAGCGCGGACGCGGCGGCGAGGGCGAGGAGCGCCGCGACGGCGCGCCAGCCGCCCCGCCGCCGGGCGCGGTCGAGGAGCCCGGTGAGGTCGAGCAGCGCCGTCTGCGGGCAGGCCCAGCCGCACCAGAGGCGGCCGAAGAGCAGCGTCGCGAGGAGGAAGCCGAAGAGCAGGAACAGCGCGGCCGCCAGCACCACCAGGAGCTCGTCGAGCCCGATCCGGGCGCCGAAGGCGAGCAGGGTCAGGCTCGGGACGTCGAGGCGCAGCGCGCTCTCCCCCCGGATCCTCACGAACGGCAGGCCGAGCACGGCCGCGGCCTGGACCACCTCGGCGAGGCGGCGCCAGGTCCGCAGGCGATCCCACCTAATCCTCATCGAGCATCTTGTACTTCGCGCGCTCCACCTTCGCCCGCCGGCCCCGCGCGTAGTAGTGGCGGACGATGGCGCCGAAGAGCGCCACCAGCGCCGCCCCGAACGCCAGGTACCCGAGCTCGCCGGTGTTCATCTACTTCCTCTTGCCGCGGGCGCTCCGGCGCGCCATCCCCACCGCCAGCGCCACGATGGCCGCCGCCGGGATGGCGGTGTACGCGACCGTGTGGGCGACGTTGGTGCCGAGCGCGGTGGACTGCCCCGACAGCTCGCCCGTCTGGTCCCAGCCGATGAACGCGATGAAGTAGTAGACGCCCCAGGCGACGAGGCCGCCGAAGAGCGCCCAGATGCCCACCGGCACCGCGTGCGCGGTCTCCTTCGCCTGGAGCTGCTCCACGCCGTCGTCCAGCTCGATCGGGTTGGCCATGGCTCGGCTCCTCAGTGGTGCGACTCGGTGCGCTCGTGCTCCTGCTGCGAGCGGATGAAGCTGATGACGGACCAGATGTCCTCGTCGGCGAGCTGCCCGCCGAAGGCGGTCATGCCGCCGCCCGGATCGCCGGGGCGGCCGATCTTCTTCTTGGCGTCGCTGCCGCAGGAGATGAGGCCGAAGTACGTGCCGTCGGGCACGTCGCCCTGCTGCGCCAGGAACTCCTCGTCGATGAGGCTCGGGACCGCGCCCGCCATGCCCTCGCCGTGGTCGCCGTGGCACTGCGCGCAGTTGTTCGCGTACACCGCCATGCCGCGCTGCACCGCCTCGCGGCGGCCGGCGAGCGGGTTCACCGCGGCGAGGTCGCCCACCTGGCACTCTCGCGGGACGGCGTGGCCGAGCCACTGCATGTACGCGACGAGCGCGTCCAGCTCGGTCTTGTCCGCGAGCGCGGCGAAGTCGCCGTCCTGGGCCGCGAACTCGGCCGGCGCGTACAGGCTCGCGAGCGCGCGGTAGTGCGCCTTCACGCTCCCGGGGTCGAGCTTCGCCTGCTCCAGGAAGGCGTAGGCCGGCATGTTCGAGCGCGGCACCAGCGCCTGCGGGTGGCGGAAGTGGCGCACGTGCCAGTCGTCGGGCCGCAGGCCCCCCTCGCGCGCCAGGTCCGGACCGGTCCGCTTCGAGCCCCACAGGTGCGGGCGGTCGTAGGCGAACTCGCCCGCCTTCGAGTAGTCGCCGTAGCGCGCCACCTCGCTCGCGAGCGGCCGCACGGTCTGCGTGTGGCAGCCCATGCACCCCTCGCGCTGGTAGACGTCGCGGCCCGCCAGCTCGAGCGGCGTGTAGGCGCGCAGCGCCTCGAGCCGCGGGTGCATGTCCTTGCGGAGCATCGGGTAGAACATGGTCGCGACGGTGCCCGCCAGGATGACGACGAGCGCCACCACCGAGAACAGGATCGGCTTGCGGTAGATGGTTCCGGCCATGGGATCCTCCCTACGCCTGCGCCGCCGTCAGCGGCTTCGGCTCCGGGGTGGCGGCGGACGCCTCGAGGGCGCGGCCCTGCTGGATGGTCTTGAGCACGTTCCAGACGAAGCACAGCATGCCGGCGGTGAACACGACCCCGCCCAGCGCGCGCAGGTGGTAGTACGGATAGTTACGGGCGAGCCCCTCGACGAAGGTGTACTTGAGCTTCCCGTGCTCCATCGCCTTCCACATCGCGCCCTGCTGGATGCCGGTGATCCACATCGTCACCGAGAAGATGAGCTGCCCGACCAGCACCAGCCAGAAGTGCACGTTCGCGAGCTTCTCGCTGTAGATCGCCGTCCCGTAGATCTTCGGCACCACGTAGTAGATCGAGGCGGCGATGGTCATCGTCACCCATCCCATGGTGCCCATGTGCACGTGGCCCGGGACCCAGTCGGTGTAGTGGATGAGCTGGGACACGGCGCGCAGCGACTGCGTCGGCCCCTGCACCGTCTGCAGGCCGTAGAAGGTGATGCCGAGGACGAAGAACTTGGTCAGGTAGTTCGTCCGCATCCGGTCCCAGTCCTGGCCGACCGTGTAGTAGCCGTTCACCACCGAGCCCCACGACGGCGCGATGAGGAAGAGCGTGAAGCAGATGCCGAGCGTCTGCAGCCAGGTGGGGAGCGGCGTGTAGACGAGGTGGTGCGCGCCGGTCCACAGGTAGCCGAACACGAGCGACCAGAAGGCCACGATCGACAGCCGGTGGCTGAAGATGGGGAGCCCGGTGGTCTTGGGGAGGAAGTAGTAGAACATGGCCAGGATGGGCGTCGTGAAGACGAAGCCCACCGCGTTGTGCCCGTACCACCACTCGACGTTGGCGGAGTTCACGCCCGCGAACAGGTGGTAGCTCTTCCAGGCGCCGGCCGGGATCGACAGGTTGTTCACGATGTAGAGCACCGCGATGGCGAGCACGGTCGCGAGCACGTACCAGAGCGCGACGTACATCTCCTCCTCGCGCCGCTTCACCACCGTCGCGAAGACGTTCACCGCGAACATCACCCACAGCACCACGATGGCGATGTCGAGGGGCCACTCCAGCTCGGCGTACTCGAGCGACTGCGTGTAGCCCATCATGAGCGTCACCGCCGCCGCGGCGATGCCCAGGTTGAAGAGCCACAGCTGCAGCCGCGCCAGCCGCGGGAAGACGAGCGGCCGGCGGCAGAGCCGCATCACGATGTAGTAGCTGAGGCCGAAGATGGCCCCGACGCCCAGGCCGAAGGCGAGGCCGTTCGTGTGCACCGGCCTGAGCCGCCCGAAGGTCAGGTAGGGCGCGAAGTTCAGCCCCGGCGCGAACATCTGGGTGGCGATGAGCAGGCCGATGAGGATGCCCACCACGCCCCAGAACATCGACGACAGGATGAACCCGAGCACGGTCCGATCGTCGTAGCGGTAGTCGTTCACCATGGAAGCCTCGCGCGTCGCCGCGGCGCTCGCCGCCGGCTGATCGGCGCGGGAGGATAGCCGATGTGTGGCCCCCCGGGCGAGGGTACTGACCCGGTTCGGTCGATTTTTGGGGCGCGGCAAAATGCGCCATTCCGGCTCGGCTCCGAGGCGACCGAATCCGCTGGGGAACCACCCATTGTCAACCGCGTCTCCCGGCACGGTTGACGATGGCCGGGGCGCTGCTAGGCTCGCCCGCGCATGCCCTCCCCCGACTCCGCCGCCCTGCCCGCCGTCTGGCGCGAGGAGGGGACTGGCCGCCCGGTGGTGCTCGTGCACGGGTGGGCGTTCTCGGCCCGGGCGCTCGACCCACTGGTGGCGCCGCTCGCCCGCGCCGGGCGCGTGCTCGCGCTCGACCTGCGCGGCCACGGCGAGGCGCCGCCGGCGCCGCCGGGCCACGGCGTCGCCGGCCACGCGCGCGACCTGGTGGCGCTCTTCGACGCTCGCGGCCTCGAGGGTGCGCTCCTCGTCGGCTGGTCGATGGGAGCGCAGGTGGCGCTCGAGGCGCTGCCCGCCCTCGGCGGCCGCGTCGCCGGGCTGGCGCTCCTCTCCGCCACCCCCTGCTTCGCGGCCCGCGAGGACTGGCCGCACGGCACGCCGGCCACGAGCGTCCAGGCGCTGGCCGCCCGGGTGCGCCACCGCCCCGCCGCCGCGCTGCGCCGCTTCTTCGACGGGATGTTCGCGCCCGACGAGCTGCCGGACGCGGAGCGCGAGGCGCTGGCGGCGGCGGTCCTGGCGGCGCCTTTCGCGCCCGCGACCGCGCTGGAGGAGCTCGACGACCTCCTCGCCGCCGACCAGCGCCCGCGGCTCGCCGGCGTGCGCGTCCCGGCGCTGCTCGTCCACGGCGAGCGCGACCCCATCTGCCTCCCCGCCGCCTCCGCCTTCGCGGCCGAGGCGATCCCGGGCGCGCGCCGCTGGCTCCTGCCGGGCGTCGGCCACGCGCCGCAGCTCTCGCGGCCGGCGCTGGTGGCGGAGCTCCTGGCGCGGCACCTGGCGGAGCTCGCGTGACGCGGCCCGGCGCCGCGAACGCGGTGGACAAGCTGCGGGTGCGCCGCGCCTTCGGCCGCGCCGCCGGCGCCTACGACGCGCACACCCCGGTGCAGGAGGAGGTGCGCGCCCGGCTGCTCGCGCTGGCGCTCGGCGCCGCGCCGGCGCCGAGGCGCGTCCTCGACGTCGGCGCCGGGACGGGGGCGCTCCTGGCCGCGCTGCGGGCCCGCGCGCCGGGCGCGCTGGGCGTGGCGACGGACCTGGCGCACGGGATGGCGCTCGCCGCCCGGGAGCGCGGCGCGCCCGCGGTGGCCGGCGACGCCGAGGCGCTCCCGTTCCGGGCCGGGCGGTTCGACCTGGTCCTCTCCAGCTCGGCCCTGCAGTGGCTCCCGCGGCTCGGGCCGGCGCTGGCGGAGATGCGGCGGGTGCTCGCGCCGGGGGGCGCGGTGGCGGTGGCCTTCTTCGGCGGCGAGACGCTGCACGAGCTGCGTGAGGCTTGGCGCGCGGCGCTGCCGGCCGGCGCGCCCGACCGGACTCACCGGTTCCACGGCGAGGCCGAGCTGGCGGCCGCCCTCGAGGAGGCCGGCCTCGTGCCGGAGGTGCTCACCTCGGAGCGGCGGGTGGAGCGGCACGCGGACCCGCTGGAGCTCGTGCGCGCGCTGCGGCGGATCGGCGCCGGCAACGCCGCGCCGGACCGCAGCGGGGGGCTCGCCGCGCGCGGGGCGCTCGCGCGGATGGCGAGGCATTACGAGGCGCGCCACGGGAGCGCCGGCGGCGTGCCGGCCACGTGGGACGTGCTGTACACGGTGGCGCGGGCGAGTCTGCGGGAGCCGTGAACTCATCCTTCATGGCCGCGGCGCGGTGGCCGGCGGCTCGGTGATCCCATCCCCTCGCGCCGCGAGCCGGGGAGCCGCACCCTGATCTCATCCCCTCGCCCCGCGAAGTCGCAGCACCGTGTTCTCATCTCCCTCGCCCGCGGAGCGGGGAGAGGGCCGGGGAGAGGGGCCGCCAGACACCGATCGGCCTCGCAGCATGGAGCGACTGCCTCCGCGACGTCGGCGGACTTCGGGCAAAGAGGGGGCGCGGCAGGCGGGCAGGCGGCGCCGCGGTGGCGAGCGCCGCCGAAGCCGGGGCGTCGAGCGCGGGGCGTGCCTGCGCGTCCGCGACGACAAGGCGTTGCCCGGCTCACGGGGACGAAGGGGCGCGGGTGCGGGCAGGCGGCGGCGACGGAGCTGATGGGCCTCGGTGCGCTGCCCGCGATCGGGTCTACCGCGCGTGGGGTGCCGTTGACTATCCGTGTCAGACCTCCGTGCGATGATCTCTCCCATGGACGCGGCACCCGACCTCGCTGCGCGCTCGCCCTCCGAGGCCTGGAGGACGCGCTTCGCGCCGCCGGCCGTCGAGCCCGCGCCGCTCACCGGGCGCGAGCTCGACGCCTGGTTCCGCGGCGGAGAGCCGGAGGCCGACGCGTGCGAGGCGCTGCTCACCTGGGCGGCCAGGGCGCGGGGCGCGCTCGACGTGGCCATCGCGGAGGGGCTCGACGCGCTCCGGCGGGGCGATCGGCTGGCCGAGCTCGCGTGCCACCTCGACGACTACGCGCGGGAGGTGCTCGACCTCGGCAAGCGCGCCGCCGAGGGGCTGGCCCTGCTCGGCCGGGAGCTGCGGACGCGTCCGCTCCTGCGCGAGGCGCTCACCTCGGGTCGGGTGAAGCTCCGTGCGGCGCAGACGGTGCTGAAGGTGGCGGTGGGCGAGGACGAGGCGGCCTGGGTGGAGCGCGCGGCGCGGATGACCGTCCGCGCGCTCGAGGCCGAGGTCCGCCGGGCGCGGACGGCGCCGGGCGACGAGGAGGAGCCGTGGCTGCGCCTCGGCGCGCGCCTCGAGCCGGAGGAGCGCGAGGTGCTCGACGAAGCGCTGGCGCTCGCGGGCGAGCTCATGCCCAGCGCGACGCGCGCCGAGCGGCTCGAGGCGATCGCCCAGGAGTTCGCGGGCGAGTACGCGGGCGAGGGAGACCCGGACGCGGCGCGCGTGCTCGGCGCCGCGGTCCGGCCGTCCGGTGCGCGCACCGGGGACGCGCGCGCCGCAGCGCTCGAGGAGGAGACGGAGCGCTGGGCCGCGCTTCGCGCCCTGCCGGACATCGCGGCCCCGGACGTCCGCTTCTACGAGACCGCCACCGCCCAGGAGGTGGACGGCCGACTGCGGGAGCTCGCCGCCCTGCGGGCGGAGTGGGAGGACCTCGTCGGCTACTGCGCCCTGGCGGTCCGGAAGAGCCAGCTGTACCGGCTCCTCGGGTTCGCGAGCTTCCGCCAGTACTGCGAGGAGCGGCTGGGGCTCTCCGCGCGCTCGGTCGAGGAGCGGGCCAAGGTCGAGGAGCGGCGCTGGGCCTCGCCGGCGCTCCAGGAGGCGAAGCGCGAGGGGCTGGCGTTCGAGAAGCTGCGGCTCCTCGCGAAGCTGCCCGAGACGGAGATCGCCCGCTGGACCCCGCGGGCGAAGGGCCTCACCTGCGTCGCGCTCCGGCGCGAGCTCGAGGCCGAGGCCGAGCGGCGGATGCGTGCGCAGGGGAAGCTGGCCGTCCCGCTGGCGCTCCGGATGGCGGCGGTGCTCGCCGCCGCGGTGCAAGCCGTCCGCGACCGGACCGGGAGGCCGCTGCCGCTCGGGACCTGCCTCGCCGTGCTCGCGCAGCACTTCCTCGACACCTGGAAGGGCGGGAAGCGCGCCCGGAGCCGCTCGCGGAAGGTGCGGGACCGGGACGCGGGGCATTGCCAGGTCCCCGGCTGCAGCCGCCGCGCGACCCACGCCCACCACGTCCTCTTCCGCTCGCACGGCGGCGGGGACGAGCTCGACAACCAGCTCGGCCTCTGCGCGTTCCACCACCTCCGGTGCATCCACGCCGGCCACCTGCGCGTGGTGGGCCGGGCGCCTGAGGCGCTGCGGTGGTTCCTCGGCGGGAAGGCGTGGAGCGGGCCGGAGCCCGCGAGGCGGTCCGGCGGGGGCGTGGAGATTTCGGCGGCGTGAGTCCGCGGGGCGAGGCGAGCAGGGCCCGGCCTCGACCTCGACCGCGACTGCGACCTCGACCGCGGCCGCGACCCCGACCTGCGGACGGCAACGCACGCCAGCGGGCGGCGGGGTGGCCCTCCGAAGGAGCGGAGGTCGACCTGCGTGAGACCGCGCTCGCCCTACTGCCGCCAGCAACGCCGGTGCCGCGCCGGCGCGCGGACCTCGTGCGCCGTGTCGGCGCGGCACGTTGCGTTGCCCGGCGTTCGCGCGTTTCTGCTCCGGCCGCCGTACCTATCCGGTAGGTCGTCCGGAGCGACGCAGGAGGGCCACCCCTCCGCCCGCTCGGAACCGCCGCCAGCGTTTCTGCTCCGGCCGCCGTACCAACCCGGTAGGTCGTCCGGAGCGACGCAGGAGGGCCACCCCGCCGCCCGCGCGGAACCGCTGCCAGCGCTTCGCAGGGCCCGGCGGTCCCACGCCGCCGTCAGCTCCCCTCGAGCGACACCAGGAAGAACTTGTCGCTCGAGCGATCCGCGATGCGCAACCGGGCGCCGGGCCCCACCGCCTTCTCGAGCGCGCCGTAGCGGGCGCGCTCCACGATCACCCACTTCCGGCCAGGCCGGGCCGCGACCTCCTTCATGCGGACGTCGTTCGCGACCTGGCGGACCAGGTTGCGCGAGTAGAACGTCTCGCCGCGCCAGTTCATGAAGTAGGCGACGATCGGCTCGTCCGGCGAGCCGCGGCCGGCGAGGTAGGTGCGGAAGATCTGCCGCTGCGTCCAGTGCGGCGAGAGCTCGCGCCAGTGGTACCAGGAGACGTAGAGCGCGAAGGCGAGCGCGACGCCCGAGAGCGCCGCGACCGCCGCGCGGCGCGAGCGCCAGAGCCAGGCCGCCGCCAGGAAGACGCCTCCGGCGGCGAAGAGCGCCGAGAACACGGGGCGCGGGCCGAGCGAGAACAGGAAGGGCCCGAACCGGTGGCCGGGGTGGAGCGCCGCCAGCTCCGCCTCGGGGTAGGGCCGGTCATAGTTGTAGACGTAGAGGTCGGGCAGCGCCTTGGGCGTCTCCCAGAGGCTGTGGCCGACCACCGCGAACGCGGCCAGCCCGAGCACGAGCGCGCCGAGGTGCGCCTCCAGCCCCTCGTCCAGCAGGCGATCGAGGAAGACCGCGCACAGGATGGCGAGCGCCGGCACGGCCGGGAAGATGTAGTGGTGGAACTTGGTCGCGGAGAGGCTCATGAGCACGTAGGCGAGCACCGCCCACAGGCCCGCGAACAGCACCAGGTCGTCGCGGCGCGTCCGCCTACGCAGCCGCACCCGCGCGAGCTCGCCCAGGGCGCCGGGCAGCGCGGCCACCCAGGGGAAGAGGCCGAACCCCAGCTCCTGGACGAAGTAGTCGAAGGTGCCGCCGGGGGTGGTGGTGTGCACGCCCTCGCCGAGCCGCTTCAGGTGATCGTGGATGAAGAAGCGGTAGGCGAAGCCCTTCCCCTCGTCGTCCACCCCGGCGAAGAGCGAGAGCGCGACGTACCAGGGCGCGGCGATGGCGAGGAAGAGGGCGGGCCCGAGCGGCAAGGGGACCCCGCGCACGCGCTCCCACAGGCGGACCCGGGCGAGGAGCCGCCACTCGCCGGTGAGCGCGAACCAGGCCAGGAAGGCCGCCCCGGCCAGCCCGAACCCGAGCAGCCCCTTCGCCAGGGTGGCGAAGGCGAGGAACGCGTACCCGGCGTAGGCCCAGGCGCTGCGGTGGGCGCCCTCGTCCCACAGCGCGACGGCGAAGCACATCGCGCCGGAGGTCAGGAGCGCCACGAACGGCATGTCCGTGATCGCCTGCCGCGCCATCAGGAAGTAGAAGGGCGAGGTGGCGAGCACGCCGGCGGCGAGGTAGCCGGCCCGCCGCGAGACGAGCCGCTTCACCGCCACGAAGACCAGGGCGCAGGCGACGACGGCCAGCAGCGCCACCGGCAGCCGCACCGCCCACTCGGTGAAGGCGGAGAGCCCGCTCGGCGTGGGCGGCGTGGGGTCGGCGCCGGGCGGGAGCGCGTGCCCCTGCGCGCCCACGGCCAGGAGGCCGAGGGCGGAGAGCCACATGAGCAGCACCGGCTTCGAGAAGAAGTAGGCGCTCTCCCAGTAGGGATGGACGAAGTCGTCGCGGACGATCATCTGCCGCGCCACCTCGGCGTAGTGCGGCTCCCAGGGATCCCACAGGCCGGCCGCGCCCAGCCAGGGCAGGAACACCAGCGCCGCCAGCGCCGCGGCGAGCGCCACCCCGCGCGGCTCCTCGGGCAGCGCGCGCCACCGGTCGAGGAGCGCGGCGGCGCGCGGGGCAGGCGACATGGTGGGGGAAGTTACGCCGAGGTGGGCGAGCGCGCCAGCGAGCGCCGCGGGCGCAGGTTGGCCTGCCCCGCCCGGGCACGGTACAGTCCGCGCGTGGTCGAGCCCGCTCGCGCAGCGCAGCCGGACTTCAAGCCCCACCTGTTCGGCAAGTTCTTCGTCCTCCAGCGGCTCGCCGTGGGGGGGATGGCCGAGATCTACCGCGCCAAGATCATGGGCGCGGCCGGCTTCGAGAAGGAGCTGGCGCTGAAGCGCGTCCTCGCCTCGCGGGCGAAGGACAAGGGCTTCATCAAGATGCTGGTGAACGAGGCGAAGCTGACCGCCCAGCTCACCCACTCGAACATCGCCCAGATCCACGAGTGCGGCGCGGTGGAGGGCGCCTACTTCATCGCCATGGAGCTGGTCCACGGCGTGTCGATGAAGGACATGATGGCCGCCTTCGCGCGGGCCAACGTCAACCTCACCCCCGAGCAGGCCATCTTCGTCGTGCTGCAGCTCCTGCACGGCCTCGACTACGCCCACCGCAAGACCGGCGCCGACGGCGAGCCGCTCCACATCGTCCACTGCGACGTCTCGCCCGACAACGCCCTCGTCTCGTGGGAAGGCGAGGTGAAGCTCCTCGACTTCGGCATCGCCCGCGCCGCCACCGGCCTCTCCAACTACAAGGAGGGGATGCTGATGGGGAAGCTCGGGTACGTCGCGCCCGAGCAGGCCTCGATCGAGAAGACCTGGGACCACCGGGTCGACGTCTTCGCCGCCGGCATCATCCTGTACGAGCTGCTCACGAAGCAGAAGCCGTTCCCGCGCGCCACCGACGTCGAGTCGCTCATCGCCTCGCGCAAGGTGCAGGCCATCCCGCCCTCCGCGCTGGACGAGCGCATCCCGAAGGAGCTCGACGCCATCGTGGCGCGCGCGCTCGCCTACGACCCGGAGGATCGCTACCCGAGCGCGCACGCCTTCGCCGACGCGCTGGTGGACGTGCTCTTCCCCACGCCCCAGAGCGCGGTCCAGGAGCTGCTCGGGCAGCAGATGCGGCAGGTCTTCTCGGACCGCATCGCGCGCCAGCGCGCCGCCCGCGCCCACGACGCGCTCGTCATGAAGGTGCTGCAGCACGTGCTCGAGCAGCGCCAGGCCGGCGGCGAGGTGGAGGAGCCGCAGCTGCCCGCCTTCGACGACGACGACCTGCGCGATCCCACCGTGGTGCAGCCGGTCGCCGCGCGCGCCGCCGCCCGCCCGCCGCGCCCGGTGCGCCGGCTGGTCGACCGCGGCCGCGCCGCCGTGCTCGGCCTCCTCGCGGCCGGGCTCGCCGCCGCCGGCGCCTGGTCGCTCGCGCTCTGGCTCCAGCCCGGCCTGGTGGTGGTGACCTCCGATCCCCCGGGCGCGCAGGTGACCGTCGACGGCGAGCCCGTGCCGGGCGGCACCCCCGCGGTGGTCGAGGGCCTGCGGCCCACCGCGCCGGTGACGGTGGTGGTGTCCGCGCCCGACCGCAAGACCGCCAGCTACGCGCTCGCGCCCGCGCCGCGCCAGCTCGTGCGGCGCGTGCACGCGGAGCTCCGCGCCGCGCTCGGCGCGGTGGTGGTGGAGAGCGCGCCGTCGGGGGCGCGCGTCCTGCTCGACGACCGGGTGGTCGGCGTCACGCCGGTCACCATCGAGAAGGTCCGGCTCGACGAGCGCCACCGGCTGGACCTCTCCTTGCCCGGCCACGAGCTCGACCAGTTCGTGGTGCTTCCGGAGCAGGACGGGCAGCGGTTCTTCCGCACGCTCGCGCCGGAGCGCCGCGGCCGGCCCTGATCAGCGGCCGCCGAAGCGCGGCGGCCGCTTCTCCAGGAAGGCCGCCCGCCCCTCGCGCACGTCGTCGCTCTCGAAGGCGCGCCGGCGCAGCTCGGCGATCTCGGTCCGCTCGGCGTCGGTGAAGCCGCGCTCGGCGGCGGCCTCGAGCAGGCGCAGCGTCCGCTTCATCCCTTGCACCGCCAGCGGCGCGTTGCGGGCGATCTCCTCGGCCAGCGCCAGCGCGGCCGGCGCGGCGCCGTCGCCCGGCACCAGGCGGTCGATGAGGCCCATCGCCAGCGCCTCCTCCGCCTCCACCGGCCGGCCGGTGAAGAAGAGCTCGCGCACCCGCGCGGGGCCGACCAGGTGGAGGAAGCGCCGCAGCCCCGCCGGCGCGTAGACCACGCCCAGCTTGGCCGGCGGCATCCCGAGCTGCACCCCCGGCCGTGCCACCCGCAGGTCGCAGGTCGCCGCCAGCTCCGCCCCCGCCCCGAACGCGCCGCCGTTCAGGAAGGCGATGGTCGGACACGGCACCGCCTCCACCGCCTCCATGGCGCGCTCCACCGCCAGGTCCGGCCGGTCGCCCTCCTGTGGGCCCGTCGGGATGGCCGCGATGTCGAACCCCGAGCAGAACGCCTTGTCGCCCGCGCCGCGGAAGACGAGGCAGCGCACCCCATCCCGCGCCGCCGCCGCGCAGGCCTCCTCGAGCTCGACCAGGCTCGCGAAGTCGAGCGCGTTGCGCTTGTCCGGGTTCGAGAGGGTGAGGACGCGGATCGCCCCGCGGTCTTCGGTGGAGAGCCGGCGGGCGCTCACGCGCAGCTCCCGTCACAATGCCCCGCAGCGCCGCGTGCGTTCGCCATCCGATCCTCCGTTCGGGCGAAACTACCCCGCCCCTCGCGAGCCGGGCAATGAGAGCAGCGCAGGAGGAACGCCATGCGCCGAGGGGCTGCGGGGGGGGGCCCTCCGGCGGTGCTCGGCCGACGACCTGCCGGATTGCCACGGCGGCCGGTGCAGAAACGCTCGCCGGCTTGCACCGCAACGTGCCGCGCCGCGGAGGCGCGTGAGGCCACCCCTCCGCCCCTCGGCGCACGAGCCCCCGCAGTAACGCGGGCCGCGCAGCGGGCCGCTTCCGTTCGTGGGCTCGCCCCGGCCGCATGAATTCACGGCCGGGGCCCCCGCCGTGGTGGGGTGCGCTCCCTGTTGAGGCGTCAGCCTGCCCGGTCTTGCGTTCGCCCGCGGCGAGGTTCTTAATCGCGGTCAGCAAGCGTGCCGGCTTTCCGCTGGCAGATGGGGCAAGCAGCGCAGGCCCCGCGCTCGACGAAGGGTCCGCCTCGGCGGACCCTTCATTCGTACCGGCGGGTACCGGCGTATCGGCGGGTACAGGTGCGGACGGCTCCCGCGGTTTGCGGTACGCTCCGCCCCTCATGTCCCGGCGCCGCCCGCCTCCCTCTCTCGCCCTGCCCGGCGAGCCGCAGAGCCGGCGCAGCTTTCTCCGGCGCGGCCTGTTCGGCGCCGCGCTGCTCGCCCTCGGCAGCGCCGGCTTCTTCGCCACGCGCAAGACCCGGCTCGCCGCCGAGGGGACGAGCGGGCTCGAGGTGCTCTCGCCCGAGGAGGCGTCGGTGCTGCTCGCGGTCGCGGACCGGCTCGTCCCCGAGCGGCCCGGCTTCCCGCGGCCGCGCGCGCTCGGTCTCGCCGCCCGGATGGACGCCGTGGTGGCGATGGCCCACCCCGCCACGCAGCTGGAGCTGAAGCGCCTCGTGCGCCTCTTCGAGAGCGCGGCGGCCGGCCTGCTCCTCGACCGGCAGCCGCGGACCTTCACCGCGTCCAGCGCCGCCGAGCAGGACCTCCGCCTCGACGCCTGGGCGAAGAGCCGCTTCGCGCTGCGCCGCACCGGGTTCCACGCGCTGAAGCGCCTGGTCCACGCCAGCTACTACGCCTCCCCCGAGACCTGGGCCGCGGTGGGCTATCCCGGCCCTCCCATCCGCGCCGGGCTCGCCGGCGAGCGCGCGAGGTGACCTGACATGGCCGACCGCGAGGCGGGCCGGATCTTCACCGGCCGCGACGTGACGAGCGACCTCGAGCTGACCGCGGACGTGTGCGTGATCGGCTCCGGGGCCGGCGGGTCGGTCGTGGCGGCGCGGCTCGCCGAGCGCGGCGCCCGCGTCGTCATCCTGGAGGAGGGGGGCTTCCATCCCCCCGGCTCGCTCCCGCTCTCCGAGGCCGTCGTCTACCCGCGCCTGTACCAGGAGCACGGGCAGCGGGCCACCGCCGACCTCGCCATCACCGTGCTGCAGGGGCGCATGGTGGGCGGGTCCACGGCGGTGAACTGGACCACGAGCTTCCGCACCCCCGAGCGCGTCCTCGCCCACTGGCGGAGCGCCTACGGGCTCGGCGCGCTCACCCCCGCCGCCCTCGCCCCGCACTTCGAGGCGGTGGAGGCGCGGCTCAACGTCCACGAGCAGCCGGCCGACGAGGTGAACGCGAACAACCGCGTGCTCTACGACGGCGCCGAGCGGCTCGGGTGGGAGCGGGCGCGCACGCGGCGCAACGTCGACGGCTGCCAGAACCTCGGCTACTGCGGCTTCGGCTGCCCGCTGGGCGCGCGCCTCTCGGCCGACCAGAGCTACGTGAAGGACGCGCTCGCCCGCGGCGCGCGCCTGTACGCGAACGCCCGCGCCGTGCAGCTCGTCCGCGAGCGCCGCCGCTTCACCGAGGTGGTGGCGGAGGTGCTCGACCCCGAGACCGACCGACCCACCGGCAAGTGGCTGCGCGTCCGGCCCAAGCTGGTGGTCCTGGCCGGCGGCGCCATCAACACGCCGGCGCTCCTCCTGCGCAGCGGCATCGACCTCGCGGGCAAGGTGGGGACGCGCACCTTCCTCCACCCGGTGGCCGCCATGTTCGGGCGCCACCCCGGCCTGGTGGAGGGCTACTACGGCGCGCCGCAGTCCGTCTCGTCCCACCACTTCGCGGACCGCGGGGCGGGCAAGGTGGGCTTCTTCCTCGAGGCAGCGCCGGTCCACCCCATGCTGGCGGCCACCGCCCTCGGCGGCTTCGGCGCCCGGCACGAGGAGCTCATGGCGGCCCTGCCGCACGCCTCGGCGCTCATCGCGCTCAGCATCGACGGCTTCCTCCCCGGCGAGGAGGGCGGGACGGTGTCGCTCCGCTCCGACGGCCGCGTGCGGCTCGACTACCCGCTCCGCCCCGAGATCTGGGAGGCGCTGCGCGAGGGGTGCAAGGCGCTGGCGCGTATCCACCTCGCGGCCGGGGCCGAGGTGGTCTACTCGCTGCACGACGAGCCGGTCGAGATCCGCGGCGAGCTCGACGTCGCGAAGCTGGACCGGGCGCCCTGGGAGGCCGGCCGGGTGCAGCTCTTCACCGCCCACCAGATGGGCGGCTGCCGGATGAGCCGCGATCCGGAGAACGCCGTCACCACGCCGGAGCTCCGGCTCGAGGCGCACGAGAACGCCTTCGTGGTGGACGGCTCGGTCCTGCCCACCTCGCTCGGCGTGAACCCGCAGCTCACCATCTTCGCGCTGGCGCACTGGGCCGCCGACCACGTCGCGAGCGCGATCCGCCCCGGCTAGCGCGCGCCGGCGGGGGTGCGCCCGGCCCGAAGGCCCCCCGGGCCGCCGGGCGGTGGAGCCCTCGCGGGGCGGGCGGCCGCCGCGCGTTGCGCGCGCTCCGGCGCCGGCTACCTTGAGCGCGTGCCTCCGGCCGCGCGCGGCCGGACCTCGCCATGGCCCGCCGCCCGAGCGACCCCCTCTGGTTCAAGGACGCCATCGTCTACGAGACGCACGTCCGCGCCTTCGCCGACAAGAACAACGACGGGGTGGGTGACTTCCCGGGGCTCATCGACAAGCTCGACTACCTCCAGGAGCTCGGCATCACCTGCCTCTGGCTCCTCCCCTTCTTCCCCTCCCCCGGCCGCGACGACGGGTACGACATCGCCGACTACCGCGGCGTGAACCCACAGTACGGCACGCTCGACGACTTCCGGCGGCTGCTGGCGGCCGCGCACGAGCGGGGGATCCGCGTGCTGGTGGAGCTGGTGGTGAACCACACCTCCGACCAGCACCCCTGGTTCCAGGCCGCGCGCCGGGCGCCCCCGGGGACGCCCGAGCGCGACATGTACGTCTGGAGCGAGACCAACCAGAGGTACCAGGACGCGCGCATCATCTTCACCGACACCGAGAAGTCGAACTGGACCTGGGACGACGAGGCGAAGGCGTACTACTGGCACCGCTTCTTCCACCACCAGCCCGACCTCAACTTCGACAACCCCCGCGCGCTCGCCGAGATGCTCGACGTGATGCGGTTCTGGGCCGGGATGCAGGTGGACGGGTTCCGGCTCGACGCCATCCCCTACCTGGTGGAGCGCGACGGGACGAACTGCGAGAACCTCCCCGAGACGCACGCCGTGATCAAGCGGGTGCGCGCCGAGCTGCAGCGCGACTTCCCGGGCTGCATGCTGCTCGCCGAGGCGAACCAGTGGCCGGCCGACGTCCGCCCCTACTTCGGCGAGGGCGACGAGTGCCACATGGCGTTCCACTTCCCGCTCATGCCTCGCATCTTCATGGCGCTCCGGCTGGAGGACACGAAGCCGATCCTCGACATCATGGCGCAGACGCCGGCCATCCCCGAGTCGTGCCAGTGGGGGCTGTTCCTGCGCAACCACGACGAGCTGACGCTCGAGATGGTGACCCACGACGAGCGCGACTACATGTACCTCGCCTACAGCGCCGACCCGCGCATGCGGCTCAACCTCGGCATCCGGCGGCGGCTGGCGCCGCTCATGGAGAACTCGCGCCGGCGCATCGAGCTCCTCAACAGCCTGCTCTTCAGCTTCCCGGGCACGCCCATCCTGTACTACGGCGACGAGATCGGGATGGGGGACAACGTCTTCCTGGGCGACCGCAACGGCGTGCGCACGCCCATGCAATGGAGCGCCGATCGCAACGGCGGCTTCTCGCGCGCGAACCCGGCCGCGCTCTACAGCCCGCCCATCATGGACCCGGTCTACGGGTACCAGACGGTGAACGTCGAGGCGCAGCTCGAGAACCCGTCCTCGCTCCTCATGTGGATGCGGAACATGATCGGGCTGCGGAAGCTGTTCAAGGTGTTCGGGCGCGGCGCGATCGAGTTCCTGCCGGTCCAGAACCGCGCCGTGCTCGCCTACCTGCGCCGGTACCAGGGCGACGTCATCCTGTGCGTCGCGAACTTCTCGCGCTTCGCCCAGCCGGCCCAGCTCCCCCTGCAGCGCTTCCGCGGCTACACGCCCATCGAGATGTTCGGCTACACCGAGTTCCCGCGGGTGGGCGAGGCCGACTACCCCCTCACCCTCTCCGCCTACGGCTTCTACTGGTTCGAGCTGACGGAGCCCGCCGACGTGCCGCCCGAGCTCCCCTGACGGGCGCGCGGCCCGAGCTCCTCCAGGAGCGCCCGCGCCTCCGGGTAGCCGGCGCGCAGCTCGAGCGCGCGGCGCAGCGCCCGCCGCGCGCCGTCGCGGTCGCCGCCGCGCAGCCGCGCCAGCGCGAGGTGGTACTGCACGTGCGGCGCGGCGGGGTCGAGCGCGGCGGCGGTCTCCAGCTCCCGCACCGCGTCGGCGAGCTCGCCGCCGGCCAGGTGGAGCTCCCCCAGGTTGTTGTGGGGCGCGGCCAGCTTCGGGTCGTGCGCGGCGGCGGCGCGGTAGCTCGCCGCCGCCTCCGCCAGGCGCCCCTGGCGGGCGGCGGCCACGCCCAGGTTGTTCCAGGCCCTGGCGAACGAGGGCAGCACCTTCACCGCCAGCCGGAACTCGCGCTCGACCGCCGGCCAGTCCACCGGGGCGCGCTCCACCTCGGCGCGGTCCATCATCTCGAAGCCGCGGTTGTTGTAGTAGTTCGCCAGCGCCTCCACGTCGTCGAGCACGCGGTACCACTCGATGGTGCCGAGGCGGGTGAAGTCGAGGCCGAAGTTGCCGGAGGCGGTCTTCACCAGCGCCGAGACGTGCCCCTCGTTGACGGCCGTGCCGTCGTCCGCGACCCGCGTCGCGTGCACGCGGATGGACGCGTCGATGTAGTACGCCTGCAGCCCGGCGGCGCGGGCGAGCCCGATGAACACCGAGGCGAGCGCCAGGCAGTTGCCCTCCGACCGGCGCAGCGTCTCCTCCGCGCCGGTGGTGACCGACGACACGTAGCGCAGGCCGAGCTGGGCCGGGTCGAGCATCGCCCCCGCCAGGCGCTCCACCTCCTCCGCGTCGGACTGCGCGTCCCGCACCAGGCGGCGCGCCCAGGCGGCGCGCTCCGGGCCGAGCTCGAACGGCACCGTGACGTCTCCGGGCGCGAGGTCGGGGGCGCGCGCGCTCACCAGCGCGCGCAGCTCGTCCGGGCGGTAGGCCAGCTTGCGGGACGCGCCGCAGCCGGCGAGGGCCGCCGCGCCCAGGAGCGCCACCCCCACCGCCAGGCCGGCGCCGCGCCGCACCGCGCCCTCACATGTGCTGCACCGGCTGCTCGCCGGTGTCGGCCGGGGCGGCGCCCAGGTCGTCGTCGTCTTCATCGGCCCGCCCCTCGACGGGCCGCGCGGCGGAGCGCGCGCCGAGCCCCACCGCCAGCGCCACCGCCAGCACCATGCCGGCGAAGACGACCACGAAGGAGACGGTCAGGATGGGGCCCCCGACGCGCAGCTCCTGCAGCGCCAGCGCCACCGTGAACACCACCACCAGCCACTTCACCCCCAGGCTGACCAGGCGCGCCGAGCGGAGCTGCATGTTGACCGCGTTGACGAGGGTCGCGCGCTCCAGGAAGCGCGCCGCGGCCAGGCCGACCGCGAAGATGAGCCCGGCCGCGAGCAGGTTCGGGATGTAGTCGAGGATCCGCGCCGAGAGCGCGTCGGTGACGGAAGTCCCGAGCACGCGCAGCCCGGCCAGGAAGCCGACCAGGAGGACGAACCAGAAGCCGGCGTGCGCCGCCACCTCGGTGGGCGCGTTGCGCGGCATCCACTCGCCGGTGCTGGTGAGGCCCCAGCGGTGCACCCGCCGGTCGAAGTCGATGCCCGCCAGCGAGCGGCGCAGCCCGAAGCGGATGAGGTACGCCAGGCCGAGCGCGAAGGCGAGGACGAGCAGCATGGTGAGCACGCCGGGCAGGAAGCCGGCCACCGCCAGCGCGACCCGGTGCAGCCCGTCCTGGAACGCCAGCTCCACGTCGGTCCACATGGTCGCTCTCCTAGGGGGTGAAGCGGTCCGGCCAGCGCCAGCGCGAGATGAGGTAGGGCTTCGCCAGCTCGAAGGCATGGGCCAGGCGCTCGACCCGCGGATCGACCGCCTCGGGCGGGAGCGCCGACAGCTCGCGCACGAACCCCGCCGCCCAGCCGAGGTAGAGCGGCGTCATCGAGCGCAGGAGGAGCGCCCGGTCCATGAGGGCGAGGTGGTAGCCGACCGCGAAGTCGTAGACGACGCGAGCCCAGAGCGCGTCGTCCACCGCGAACCGCTCCTCGGGCTCGCGCGCGAGCCGCTTCAGCGCCAGCATGGTCTGCGGGGGCAGGACCGCGCTCCACACCCGCTGCAGCTCCTGGTGGCCGAGCTGGAAGGCGGAGCGCATGGGCTCGAGCTGGGGCGGCCCCGCCTCGCCCGACGGCAGCGCCGGCTCGCCGTAGGTCTTCACCGGGCGCGAACCCTTCACCCGCTGCCAGGTGGCGGCGTGGAGGCGCGCCTCGTGGAAGAGCAACCCCACCACCTGCGCCAGCGAGGCGGCCAGATCGGCGCCCGCCTCCCCGAGGCGCGGCGGGCGCACGGCGAGGCAGGCCTGGGCCACCCGGAAGTCGCCCGACAGCAGGGCGCTCACCAGCCAGAGGCGCTCGCCGGCGTGCGCCGGATCGGCCTGCCACGCCTCCCCGAGCAGGTGGCTCACCGCCCGGCGCGACAGCGCCAGCTCGTACCCGAGCGGCTGGCGCAGCCGGCGGCCGAACAGCGCCCGGGTGAACGGGTAGACGAGCCCGGTGGCGAGGACGCCCTCGTAGCGCTGGGTCGCGTAGCACGGGCAGGCGAGGTCGAAGCCGTCCGCGACGACCGGCCCGAGGAGGTGGCGCGCGCCGCCGCCGAGCTCCTCCTCGCCGCCGGCGACGACCAGCGCCACCGCGGCGGCGTCGAACAGCTCCCCCGCTCGCAGGGTGGCCTCGAGCGCGCTCTGGCCGGGGTGGCTCCACGGGAGGAGCGGCACCTCCGGCGGCGGGAGGCGCGGGTCCGCGGGGACGAGGGGGGCGCGCTCGGCCTCGGAGAGCAGCAGGACCACCGCCCGCCGCCCCGGGTACGTGACGCCCAGGTCGTGGCCGACCCGATGCCCCGCCCGCATGGCGTCGCCCGCGTCGATCGCCGGTCCGCCGTGGACCGCGACGACGAGCTCCGCGCGGCGAGGCTCCGCCAGGGCGGGGGGCAGCTGTTCGGCGGGCGCGAGCACCTCGGGTCACAACCTAGGACCGACCGCCGGGCGCTGGCGCGTCCTTCGCGAGGCGCCGCGGAGGCGGGCGCCCGTGGTCCGGGCTGGCGGCCGGGCGCTCTCGCGCTTGACGCGCCCGCCGCCGCTTGGTTCCATCGAACCTCCCCCCAGGCGAGAGGCGCGGATGGACACGAAGGTGCTGCTCGGCGAGAAGCAGATCCCGACCCACTGGTACAACGTCATCCCGGACCTGCCTGGGCCGCTCGCGCCGGTGCTCCACCCGGGGACCTTGAAGCCGCTCACCCCGCAGGACCTGGCGCCGCTCTTCCCGGCGCCGCTCGTCGAGCAGGAGATGTCGACCGAGCGCTGGATCCCGATCCCGGAGCCGGTGCGCGAGATCTACCGGCTGTGGCGCCCGACGCCGCTCTACCGCGCGCGCCGGCTGGAGCAGGCGCTCGGGACCCCGGCCCGGATCTACTACAAGTACGAGGGGGTCTCGCCGGCGGGCTCGCACAAGCCCAACAGCGCCGTCCCGCAGGCCTACTACAACAAGCTGGCCGGCATCCGGCGGCTGGCCACCGAGACCGGCGCCGGCCAGTGGGGCAGCTCGCTCGCCCTCGCCTGCCAGATGTTCGGGCTCGCCTGCACCGTCTACATGGTGAAGGTCTCGTACCAGCAGAAGCCCTACCGGAAGAGCATGATGCAGCTGTGGGGCGCCCAGGTCTTCGCCTCCCCCTCGGCCGAGACCGAGGCCGGCCGCGCCGCCCTGGCGGCGGACCCCGGCAACCCCGGCTCGCTCGGCCTCGCCATCTCGGAGGCGGTCGAGGACGCGCTGGCCCACGAGGACACCCACTACGCGCTCGGCTCGGTGCTGAACCACGTGCTGCTGCACCAGACGGTGGTCGGCCTGGAGGCGAAGGAGCAACTGCGCGCCGCCGGCGACTACCCCGACGTCGTGCTCGCCTGCCACGGCGGCGGCTCCAACTTCGGCGGCCTGGCGCTGCCCTTCGTGGCCGACCGGGCCGCGGGCCGGCAGGTGCGCCTCGTCGCCTGCGAGCCGTCGAGCTGCCCGACCCTGACGAAGGGCGTCTACGCCTTCGACTACGGCGACACCGCCAGGATGGCGCCCATCGTCAAGATGTACACGCTGGGTCACGACTTCATGCCCCCCGGCATCCACGCCGGCGGGCTGCGCTACCACGGCGCGTCGCCGCTCGTGTCCCAGCTCCTCGCGGCCGGGCAGCTCGAGGCGCGCGCGTTCCCGCAGCGGCCCTGCTTCGAGGCGGCGGTCACCTTCGCGCGCACCGAGGGCATCGTGCCGGCGCCGGAGTCCTCGCACGCCATCCGCGGCGCCATCGAGGAGGCGGAGCGGGCCAGGGAGGAGGGTCGCGAGCGCGTCATCCTCTTCGGGCTCTCCGGGCACGGACAGCTCGACATGGCCGCCTACGACGCCTATCTCTCGGGCCGGCTCGACGACTTCCATTACCCCGAGGAGAAGCTCCGCGCCTCGCTGGAGCGGCTCCCCAAGATCTCCCTCTAGACGCGTGGAGGATGGCATGAAGCGATTCGGCTCGGCGCTCGCCCTGGCGCTCCTCGTCGCCGGCCCGGCGGCGGCGGAGGACGTGATCCGCCTCGGCAACCTCAAGTTCGCCCACTACGGCGCGGTCTCCTACATGAAGGAGCTCGGCCCCAAGTACGGGCTGCGCGTCGAGGAGCGCGTCTTCCCGAAGGGCCTCGACATCATCCCCGCCATCGTGGCGGGCGAGATCGACATCGCCGCCAGCGCCGCCGACGCGGCCATCGCCGGGCGGGCGGCCGGGGCGCCGGTGGTGGCGGTGGCCGGCTTCGCCAAGGGCGGCGTCCGCATCGTGGGGCGCAAGGACCTCGGGCTCACCAGCGTGGCCCAGCTCAAGGGGAAGAAGGTCGGCGTCCCGCGCGGCGGCGCCCAGGAGCTGGCGCTCTTCGCCGAGCTCGCCAAGGCCGGCCTGACCTGGAGCGACCACCCGGGCAAGGACGTGCTCGTCGTCTACCTCGCCTACGCCGACCTGAACCAGGCGCTGCTGCAGCGGCAGATCGACGCCATGTGCCAGTCCGAGCCGCAGTCGACCCAGGCCATCGCGAAGGGCATCGGCACCGAGATCGTGAAGCCGTACGACACGCCCATGGGCGAGCCGGTGCGGGTCATGGTCATGACCGAGAAGCTGATCCGGGAGAAGCCGGAGGTCGCGCTGCGCGTGCTCGAGTGCTTCGTCGAGGCGACCAAGAAGTTCCTCGACGACCCGGCGCTGGCGGAGCGGTACGTGCGCGAGCAGCTGTTCAAGGGGCAGCTCTCGGCGCAGGAGTACAAGGACGCGATGTCGAACGCGGCCTTCACCTACGACCTCACCGCCGAGCACATCCAGGTCACGACCGACCTCATGGTGAAGTACGGCGTGGGCAAGCTGCAGCGGCCGCCCCGCGCCGCCGACTGGGTGAAGCTCGAGCTCCTCCAGAAGGCGAAGGCCGCGCTGGGCGTCCGCTAGCATGCGCCTCGGCCTCGGCCAGCTGGCGAAGTCCCTCGCCGTCCCGGTGCTGGTGCTGGCGGCGTGGGAGGGGCTCTCGCGGGCCGGCGCCTTCTCGGCCGCCATCCTGCCGGCGCCTTCGGCGGTGGCCGTGCGGTGGTTCCAGTACCTCCTGCCCACGGCGCCCTACGACCCGGCGCAGGGCGGCCGCCTCGCCTGGCTCGTCTCGGGCGAGCTGCCGCACGACGCGGTGGGGAGCCTCTACCGCGTGGTGGCGGGCTTCCTCCTCGGGGGCGGCCTGGCGCTGCCGCTCGGGCTCCTCATGGGCCGCCGGCCGCTCGTCCACGACCTGCTCGCCCCGGCGCTGGAGCTCGTCCGGCCCATCCCGCCCATCGCCTTCATCCCGCTCTCGATCCTCTGGTTCGGGCTCGGGAACCCGCCCGCCCTGTTCCTCATCGCCCTGGGCGCCTTCTTCCCGGTGCTGGTGAACACGGTGGCGGGCGTGCGCAACGTCGACGCCATCTACATCCGCGCCGCGCAGAACCTGGGGGCGACCGAGGGCGTGCTCTTCCGCCGCGTCATCCTCCCCGCCGCCATGCCCTACATCCTGACCGGCGTGCGCGTCGGGATCGGGGTGGCGTTCATCGTCGTCATCGTGGCGGAGATGACGGCGGTGAACGAGGGGCTCGGCTACCGGATCCTCGAGGCGCGCGAGTTCATGTGGTCGGACAAGATCATCGCCGGCATGATCACGATCGGCTGCTGCGGCCTCGGGATCGACGTGTTCATGAACCGGCTCAACCGCTGGCTGCTCCGCTGGCACCGCGGGATGGAGAGCTGATGAGCGAGCCGGCGGTCCGCATCGAGGGCGTGAAGAAGGCGTTCCGGGCCGGTGGCCGCGAGATCCTCGCGCTCGACGGGATCGACCTCACCATCTCGCCCGGCGAGCTCGTCTGCCTGCTGGGGCCCTCCGGGTGCGGGAAGTCCACCCTCCTCAACGCCATCGCCGGGTTCGCGCCGCCCACCGCCGGGACGCTCACCGCCAACGGCCGGGCGGTGGCGGGGCCGGGGCCGGACCGCGGGATGGTCTTCCAGGAGTACGCCCTCTTTCCCTGGATGACGGTGGAGGCGAACGTCGCCTTCGGGCTCGAGCTCAAGGGGGAGCCGCGCGCCGCCGTGGCGCGGCGGGTCGAGGAGCTCCTGCGCCAGCTCGGCCTGTGGGAGTTCAAGGACCGCTTCCCCAAGGACCTCTCCGGCGGCATGCGCCAGCGCGTCGCCATCGCGCGCGTGCTCGCCATCGACCCACCCATGCTGCTCATGGACGAGCCCTTCGGCGCGCTCGACGCGCTGACGCGCCGCAACCTCCAGGACGAGCTCTTGCGCCTGTGGGCGGCGCTCGGGAAGACCATCGTCTTCGTCACCCACGGCATCGAGGAGGCCATCTACCTGGCCGACCGGGTGGTGGTGATGACCTACCGGCCGGGGCGGGTGAAGCGCGTGGTGCCGGTCGCGCTGCCGCGGCCGCGCGACACCGCCAGCCCCGAGTTCAACGCCCTGAAGCGCGAGGTGGCGCAGCTCGTCATGGAGGAGCAGGCGCGCCACGAGCAGGCGGAGCGGGCCGCGACGGCGGACTGAGATGGCGGCCCGGCCCCTGCGCGTCGGCGACCGCGCCGAGAAGGAGCTCGTCCTCGATCGCGCCGAGGTGGTGCGGCTCGCCACGGAGCTCGGCGACCCGAACCCGCTCCACCACGACGAGGCGGTGGCGCGCGCCAGCCGCTTCGGCGGCCTCATCGCCTCGGGCGGCCACCTCCTCGGCCTCCTCACCAGCTTCTGCGCCGCCTTCACCACCGGCTACGGCCCGGGCGTCGGGCTCGGCTTCTCCTACGAGCTGCGCCGCGCCGCGCTCGCCGGCACCCCGGTCCGGCTGCGCTGGGAGGTCACCGCCGTCGAGCGCTCCGAGCGGCTGCGCGGCGACGTCGTCACGCTCGCCGGGGCCATCGAGGACGCCCGCGACGGGACGGTGCTCGTCACCGGCGCCGGCCGGGTGCTCGCCCGCGGCGACCTCGGCTAGCGGCCCGCCTCACTGGAAGAGGATGGGCTGCCGGGTCTCCACCGCCAGCCGGCACAGCTCGGCGAGGCCGTCGAAGAGCGGGACGCCGTCCACGTCGAAGAAGCAGTCGGCGAGCGTGGCCGGCGCGAGGCCGCGCTCGGCCGCGAGCTCGGCCTGCCAGCTGCCCGGGGGGAGCGGCCGCGGCGGCTCGCGCCGCAGCGCCTCGCGCAGGTGGGCCAGCTCCCCGGCGAGCCGCGCCGCGTCGCGCGGGCTCCAGTGGGTGGTCGGGCTCACGTGGACGCGCAGCGCCCCGTAGCGGCGGAAGATCCGGCCGTCGCGGGCGCGCGCCTCGCCCCGGAAGCGCTCCCAGTCGTCGTAGCTGCCGACGTCGATCCCGAACAGCTCCTCGTCGTCCCGGAACACGCACAGGTAGAGGCCCATCTAGCGCGCCTCCAGGCGGACGAGGTCGGGGTGGTTCGCCATGAAGAGCCGCAGCGTGCTCGCCGGCCGGAAGCCGCGCGGCACGAGCAGCACGAGCCTCTTCCCGCTCGCCTCCGCGCGCTCGGCCAGCGTCAGGATCTGGCGCGTGGCGTGGAGGGCGGCCGCGTACTTCACCAGCACGAGCGCCTCGGGGGTCTCGGCGTCCGCCCGGAAGCGACGGCCGGGCGCGTCGGAGGAGTTCATGCGCCGAGTCTACCCCGGACCGGCCGGACCGCGCGCCGCCGCGCGTGGCCGGTCGGCGTCCGGGCGGCGCGGCCGGTGGTCAGTCCCGCCGCAGCGACTTCACGTAGGCGACGAGCGCCCAGGCGTCCTCCTCGTTGATGGACTCCGCGAAGGAGGGCATGGGCGTGCCGTTGAGGCCGGTCATGAAGGTCCGGTACAGGTCCTCGGGCGTGTCGCCCACCTTGAGCGAGCCGCGGGTGAAGTCGCGCGGCTCGATGGGTCGCCCCCAGTCGTCGCGCAGCGTCGAGGCGGAGGGGCCGTTGCCCTTGCCGGTGTCCCCGTGACAGGCGGCGCACTGCACCTTGTCCCACACCCCCTTCCCCTTCTGGACCAGCTCGGGCGTGAAGGCGGGGCGCGGCGGGATGGTGATGGGCGTCCCCTGCGGCTCGCTCGTGAACTTCGGCGAGAAGGCCTTCACCACCTGCACGAGGTCGCGCCGCTCCAGCTCCGTGATGGGCTCCCAGCGCGGCATGAAGGTCCGATGGAGCCCGTTCGTGATCGTGCGGTAGAGGTCGGCGTCCGTGGGGAGGGTGCCGCTCGGCGTGGAGCGGAACTTGAAGGTGCCGCTCGTGAAGTCGCGCGGCTGCGGGTCGATCCAGTCGGCGCTCGGGCCGCGGCCGTCGCCGTCGACCCCGTGGCAGGAGATGCAGTACCGGTCGTAGGCGTGCCGCCCGCGCCCGGCGCGGGCCGGATCGGGCGGGGTGGCGGAGGCGCTCGCGACGGCGGCGAGGAGGGTGGCGGCGGCGAGGAGTCTCGTGTGCATGGCTTCCCCCTAGAAGTCGAAGTCGAGGCCGAGCATCGCCGCCTGCGTCACGACGTCGAGGGCCTGGTTCGTGGCGGGGTCGACCCAGCCGACGCCCCGCACCCGGTCGACGTGGAACTCCGCGTGGACGGCCGCCGAGGCGCGCGGGCCGAGCGCGAGGTAGCGGCGGATCCCGAAGGTGCCGCCGTCGAGGTCGCCGGGCCCGCGCGCGTAGCGCACCAGGTCGTAGCGGGCGAAGAACACCCAGGGCGTGGCGTCGTAGGAGGAGCTCGTGAACGGCACCCAGTCCACCTCCGCGAACCCTCCGTTGAAGTGGTTGGCGTCGCCGCTCCCCTGGTCGGAGGGGGCGAGCCCCGCCTCCTCCCTCCCGTTGATGTAGGAGACCGTGAAGAAGGCCGGGGTGGACGGGTACCCCAGCATCCAGGACAGCTCGGCGCCGGCGCGGTAGTACCGCTTGTGGTCGGCGCCGGTCCCGGGGACGATCTGCGGCTGCTCGGGCACGGTCTCCCCCGGCGGCGGCGACGGCGTGAGCGTCGAGAACGAGGTCGGCCACCAGCCCACCGCCCCGAGCGCCCCCAGCCGGACCCAGGGCAGGACGGCGCTGTCGAGCTCGAACGCCTTCTGCACGTGCGCATAGAGGAGCGGCGCCGACCAGGCGTTCCGCGAGGCGAAGGTGGAGCCGCTCTCGGCGCCGTTGGCCGAGACGAGGCTAATGGAGTAGCGCGTGAGGCTCCGGGCGTCGTGGCCGTCGAGCTCGACGCCGACCTGGTTCTCCCCGAGGTCGAACCCGACCAGGCTGCCCGCCGGGTGGGCGCCGTAGACGGCGTAGCCGGAGGTCAACGTGATGCCGCGGTGCGAGGAGGCGGGCTGATCGAGCTCGAACTTGCCGATCTTGGCGTTGAGCCACCCGGTCCCCCCCAGGTCGTCCAGCCTGGCCCAGGCCGACTCGACGAAGGCCGCGTTGTCCGAGGGGCTGAAGCCGGTCACCACGACGAGGTACGAGACGTCGTCCGAGATCGTGCCAGCGCTCAGGAGGTCGACCCCGGGCGGCAGCGGCACGCCGCCGGACTGGGTCGTGATCGGGCCCTGGTCGGAGGGTTGGTTGGTGGTGCGCGTGTACTGGTAGGCGGCGGTGGTGCGGAGCGAGAGCGGCACGTACGCCGGCGAGACGGTGACCGGGTCGTCCTTGCCGAGCTTGAACCGGTAGCCGTTGTCGCGGAAGTTCTGGCCCTGCTGGTTGAGGATGGGCCAGGCGACGTGGCAGGCGGTGCAGGACATGCCGTACTTGCGCGCGAAGGCGGGGATCGCCTCGGCGCGCGCGGCGGCGAAGGCGACCGTGAGCGCGACCAGGACGCGGATTCGTACCCTCATGAGAGCCCCTCTCTCTTTCCGGTGAGCTTGGAGGTGAATCACTGCGCGGGCGGCCGCCAGCTGGCGTCGGCGGCCTCGTTCGCCTGCAGGAGCTGGCGGGGGGCGTCGCTCCCCTTCAGCGCGACCAGCGAGTCGACGTAGTGGGCGAGCGCCCAGAGGTCCTCCTCCGGGAGCGAGCCGCGCCAGGTGGGCATGGCGGTGCCGCCCACGCCCGAGGCGACGACGCGGTACAGATCCTCGAGGCGGTGGTCATCGCGGATCGAGCGCAGCTCCGAGCGGGTGAAGTCGGGCGGCAGGAGCTTCACGCCGTAGTCCGACTCCTTGAGCTGCGAGCCGTACAGGTCGTCGCGGAAGTCGGTGGTCGGGTTGCCGGTCAGCTCCTTCGACGCCTCGTAGATGTAGCTCCTGGAGGCGTAGGCGGGGTGGCAGCCGATGCACTGCGCGAGGCCGTGGTAGACCTTCTTGCCGAACGCGACGCCGTCGCGCTCGCGCCCCCGCCAGGGGTCGGGCGTCGGCTGGATGGGCTCTCCCGGCGCCTCCTCCTTCCAGCGCGGCGAGAAGGTCTTCAGGTACTGGATGATGGCCTGGAGGTTCCGGTCCGGCACGCCGTCCCAGGCCAGCATGGCGGTGCCGTGCAGGCCGCTGCGGACGATCCGCACCAGGTCGTCGTCGTTGGGGAGGGCGCCGCCCGCCACCGCGGCGAACTTGAAGGTGCCGAGCGTGAAGTCGCGCGGCGGCGGGCGCAACCCGGCCGACGCCGGGCCCTTGCCGTCGCCCTTGTCCCCGTGGCAGGCGCGGCAATAGAGGACGTAGTCGTGCTCGCCTTCGGTGAGGAGCGAGGCCGGGATCGTCTTCCCCCCCAGGGTCTGCGGCTGGCGGAAGCCCTGCGTCCGGTACCCCTTGCACCCCCCCGCGCCGAGCACGGCGAGGGCGGACACGACGGCGAGCGCATGGTTCACGGCGGCCTCCCGGGTCACAGCACGAAGACGGTCACGTAGAGCACGGCCCACACGACGCCGACGAAGTGCCAGTAGAGCGCCCACAGGCGCACGGCGGCGCGCCCCACCCCGCCCGGCCGCAGCGCGCGGACCGCGAGCGCGGCGAGCGCCACCACCCCCACCGCCACGTGCAGCCCGTGGAAGCCGGTGAAGGCGTAGAACACCGAGGCGTACGGGCCGTCGGAGGGGGCGAGCCCGCCGCGGAGGAGGCGGGTCCACACCGCCGCCTGCACCGCCAGGAACCCGGCCCCGAGCGCCGCGGCCGCCGCGAGCGCGGCCGCGACCCGGCTTCCGCGCGAGCCCCAGGCGCGCACGGCCGCGGCCACGGCGACGCTGGCGCCGAGGGCGAGGAGGGTGTTCACCCCCGGCAGGAGGAGGGGCAGCTCGGGCTGACCCGCCGGCGGCCAGCTCGGGGCGCGCAGGCGGACGAGCCCGTACGCGAAGAAGAGGCTCGCGAAGAGCATGGCCCAGGAGCCGAGGAACACCACCGTCCCGAGATGGGCGGTCTGCTCCTCGCGCGAGGGGCGCTGGCGCCGCCGCGCGAGGTCCGCCACCTCCGGCTCGCGGTCGAGCGGGCTCGTCATGGCGCGCGCGGCCGGAGGCACTCAGGCCCCTCCCGCCGCGGCGTCCGGCCTCACGGGCAGCTCCTCGGCCTGCCCCGCGAAGTCGCGCCCGGTGAGCCGCTGCACCTCCGGGCTCGACAGCTCGTAGGGCCCGCGCACGACGAGCGGGATGTGGTCGAAGTTGTGGAAGGGCGGCGGCGAGCGGGTCGCGGTCCACTCGAGCGTGGTGGCCTGCCAGGGGTTGTCGCCGGCCTGCTGCTGCCCGCGGCCGAAGACCGTCTTGAAGAAGTTCACGACGAAGGCGAGCTGGCCGGCGAAGAGCGCGAAGGCGAAGTAGCTCGTCCAGCGGTTGAGGCCGCGGAGCCCCTGGATGAACGTGTACTGGAAGGGGTCGAAGAGCCGCCGCTGCTGGCCGGCCCAGCCGGCGAGGAGCTGCCCGCCGAAGACGAGGGCGAGGCCCAGGAACGAGAACCAGAAGTGGGCCTTGCCGAGCCGCTCGTCGAGGCGCCGCCCGAACATCTTGGGGAACCAGAAGTAGAGGCCGGTCATGGCCCCCATGAACGACCCGGCGGCCATCGTGAAGTGGAAGTGGCCCACCACGAAGAGCGTGTCGTGGAGGTAGAGGTCCATCGAGATGTCGCCCAGGAACAGCCCGGTCAGCCCGCCCACGCCGAAGAGCACCATCGTCCCGAGCGCGAACAGCATCGGCGTGTCGAAGCGCAGCGACCCGCCCCAGATCGTGAAGAGCCAGTTCAGCACCACGATCATCGAGGGCACGCTGATGACGAGCGTGAACAGCATGAACCCCTCGCCGAGGAGCGGGCTCATCCCGGTGAGGAACATGTGGTGCCCGTACACCAGGGCGGAGAGGACGGTCACCGCCACCAGCGCGCCCACCGTCCCGCGGTACCAGTGGTGCGGCTTGCGCGAGAAGACCGCCAGCACGTCGCCCAGGATCCCCCAGGCCGGGAGGATCATGATGTAGACCTCGGGGTGCCCGAAGATCCAGAACAGGTGCTGGTAGATGATGGGGTCGCCGCCCCCCGCCACGCTCGAGGCGCCCGCCACGAAGAACTGCGTCCCGAAGTTGCGGTCGAACAGGAGCAGCAGCGCCGCCGAGCCGAGCACCGGGATGAAGAGCGCGTTCAGCACGGCCGTGAGCCACAGCCCCCAGATCGTGAGCGGCAGCCGCATCCAGGTCATGCCCGGCGCCCGCAGCCGGATGACGGTGGTCACGTAGTTGACCGCGCCCATGGTGCTCGACACGCCGGTGACGAAGATGGCGAGGATGACCAGCGTCTGGCCGAGCCCCGGGGTGCCGACGTTGGTCGAGAGTGGCGCGTAGGTCGTCCACCCGGCGCCCGCGGTGCCGAGGTCGGTCGCGAACGAGGCGAGCACGAGCAACTGCGACAGGAGGAAGCTCCAGAACGAGTACATGTTGAGGCGCGGGAAGGCCATGTCCCGCGCGCCGATCATGAGCGGGATGAGGAAGTTGCCGAAGGCGCCGATGAGCACCGGCGTCACGGCGAAGAAGATCATGATGAGGCCGTGGGTGGTGAAGAGCGTCTGGTACGTGGCGGGGCCGATGACGCCGCCGCTGGCCGGGAAGAGGAGGCGGCCGACCACCGGCACCGGGCGATACGGGAACGCCCACTGCCAGCGGATGAGCATCGCCATCCCGCCGCCGACCAGCATGAAGAGGAGCCCGGCCCAGAGGAACTGCTTCCCGATGACCTTGTGGTCGATGGAGAAGACGTACCGGCGCCAGAAGGCCGTCGGCTGCGGGTGGATCGGCTGCGCCGCTTCCCACAGCGCCTGCGCGGGCGTCGCCATGGCTACTCCTTCCTCCAGGCCCAGCCCCAGTGCGCCTCGCTGTCGGTCGCGTCGTACCCGCGGCGCGCGTCGGCCCGGGCGGTCTCGAGCCAGCGCCGGTAGTCCTCGGGCGCGAGCACGGTGAGGATCCCGCGCATCTTGTAGTGGTTCGGCCCGCAGTGCTGGGCGCAGGCGATCTCGTACTCGCCGGGCTCCCGGCCCTGGAAGGTGATCGAGTTGATCATCCCCGGCACCGCGTCGCGCTTCACCCGGAAGTTCGGCAGGTAGAAGCTGTGGATGACGTCCGTCGAGGCGAGCTGGATGACCACCGGGACGCCGGCGGGGACCCGCACGTCGTTCAAGGTCACCACGTCGTCGGCGGAGTTGAACTCGCCCTGTGCGGACGGGTAGCGCACCGCCCAGGCCCACTGGTGCGCGTTGACCTCGATGCGCACCGCCCCGGGCTGCTCCTCGGCCCGAGCGAAGTTCCAGAAGTGGCCGTTGAGGTCGAGGAGCGTCCGGACGAACATCGTCACGTCCACCCCGAACGCGATCACCGCCACCGTCGCCACCAGCACGCCGACCGAGCGGCGCGAGCCGTGCGTGTAGCGGGCGGGGTGCGCCCGGCCGTGGCGCAGGAAGGAGAAGGCCATGGCGCCCAGCACCACGACGAAGATCGTGACGGTGGCGAGGAGCGTGAAGTGGAGGAGCTCGTCCACGCGCGCGCCGTCGAGCGAGACGTCGCGCGGCAGGCCGTAGCCGCGCTCCGGCGCGGGCGCGGCGGCGGCGCGGGTGGCGAGCGCTGCGGCCGCGGCGGCGGCCGCGGCGAGGGGGCGCGGGGACCTCACGGGCGATCCTCCTCGCCGCGGCGGACGGCGCGGAGCACCACCGCCGCGACGGCGTACGGGAAGCCGACGAGCGCCGCCACCAGCAGCCAGGCGTGGGGCGCGCCGTCCCGCGCGCAGGCGGGACAGGCCGCGGCCAGGGCCGGCGCGGCGGCGAGGGCCAGGGCGGAGGCGAGCCGCTTCATCGCGAGATCCCCCAGGCGGCCTCCGCCACGAGCGCCAGCGCGTAGGCGGCGGGCGCGACGAGCGGGCCGAAGACGGTGAGGCGCAGGATGCGCGTCTCGTACCGCAGGTGCATGAAGAAGAGGCCGACCAGCACCGCCTTGGCGACGGCGAGGAGGATGAGCGCCACCATGCGCGGCCCGCGCGCCACGCCGGAGGCGCTCGCCACCGCCACCTCGGCGAGGGTCATCACCACCAGCCCGGCGAAGACGGCCAGGATCTCGCGGCGGCTCGTGCGCGCGCGGGGGGCAGCGGCTTGGCTCGAGAGCTCCATCCCGAACCTCACGGGAAGAGGTAGAGGAACGAGAAGACGAACACCCAGACGAAGTCGACGAAGCACCAGTACAGCCCGAGGATCTCGACGTCGTGCGCGCCGGCCTCGCCGCGCACGTACCGGCCGAGGACGGCCAGCATGTAGACGACGCCGACGAGCACGTGCAGCCCGTGGTAGCCGGTGATGATGTAGAAGGTGCTCGCCCGCGCGGAGTGGCCGAAGACGAGCCCCTCGCGCACGAGCCCGTGCCCCCACAGCCCGAACCACTCCTGGTACTGGCCGAGGAGGAAGAGCGCGCCCCCCAGCGCCGTCACCCCCAGGAGCAGCGCGGCCGCGCGCCGCCGCCCCTCCACCGCCGCGGCGTGCGCGAAGACGTTCGTCACGCTGGTCGCGATGAGGAGGATGGTGAGGCCGGCCGTGAACGAGAGGCCGAGCGCGGGCTCGCCCGGCGCGCGCCACGCGTGCGCCGAGGTCCGCAGGATCCCGTAGGCGAGCAGGAGCCCGCCGAACGAGAACGCGTCGGAGACGAGGAAGATCCACATCCCGATCTTGCCGGGGGTGGCGGCTCCGTACTGCGCGTCCGGCGGCCAGGCAGCTGCCGGCGCGTGGTGCGCGATGCCTTGGCTCATGCGGGCCTCTGCTCTCGACGCGCTCGACGACTTGATGCACATCAATTACTGTCAGTCGATAGCCCGGCGCAAGGAGCCGCCCCGCCCATGCCCAAGATGGTCGCCCGCGCCGGCGACCCGCCGCATGACGCAGCGCGTCCGCCGGGGAAGGAGAGCGCCGAGATGACCCCGAGCCCGACCGCCCCCCCGCCCGCGCCGCCGGCCTCGCTGCTGGCCCGCATGGTGGCACGCCCAACCTTCTGGCTGCTCGCGCTCGCCCTCCCCGCGGCGTGGCCGCTCGTCTGGGCGCTGCGCACGCCCCTCCCGCCGCCGCTGCCAGTCCTCGGGGAGGTCCCTCGCTTCGAGCTCACGAGCGAGCAAGGCCGCGCCTTCGGCTCGCCCGAGCTCGAGGGTCACGTCTGGATCGCGAGCTTCGTCTTCACGCGCTGCGACACGATCTGCCCCGCCATCACGAGCACGATGGCGCGCGTGCAGTCGCGCGCCCGCAACCTCGAGCCCGCGCTCCACCTCGTCTCCTTCACCGTCGACCCGGAGCACGACACGCCGGCGCGGCTCGCCGCCTACGCACGCGGCTACCGGGCGAGCCCCCGACTCTGGACCTTCCTCACCGGCCCCGCCGACGCGGTGCAGCGCGCCGTCGTCTCCGGGCTGCACGCGGCGATGGGGAACGACGCCCCGCCCGGCGCCGAGCCCGCCATCTTCCACGACACCCACCTCGTCCTGGTCGACGCGCGCGGCCGGATCCGCGGCTACTACGACTCGGGGGACGCGGACGCGGTGACGCGGGTGGTCCGGGACGCAGCCTTGCTGGTCAACCGTGGGAGCTGAGCGCTCCCCACAAGGAGGTCGAACGTGAAAGCAGTCCTGGGGACGATGGTGCTCGTGCTCGCGGCGGTGGCCGCGCCGGCGGGCGCGGGCGAGATCAAGGGCACGGTGAGCTTCACCGGCGCCCCGCCGCAGCTCGCACCGCTCAAGGTGACGAAGAACCAGAACGTCTGCGGGGCCACCGTCCCCGACCAGTCGATCGAGGTGGCGGGCGGCCACCTCGAGAACGTGGTGGTGATGGTGAAGGGGAGCGGCCTCCCCAAGCCGCCGCCGGAGAAGATCGTGCTCGACCAGGAGAAGTGCCACTACAAGCCGCACGTCCAGGCGACCGGCCCGGGGGCGACGGTCGAGATCGTGAACAGCGACCCCATGCTCCACAACATCCACGGCTACCTGGGGACGACCACCGTCTTCAACATCGCCATGCCGATCAAGGGCCAGAAGATCCCGCGCGTGCTCTCGAAGCCCGGCGTCGTCCACGTGAAGTGCGACGTGCACGAGTGGATGAACGGCTGGATCGTGGTCTCCGACACGCCCTACGCGAAGGTGGGCGACGACGGCTCCTACACGATCAAGGACGTGCCGCCGGGCACCTACACGGTGACCGCCTGGCACGAGAAGCTCGGCGAGAAGTCGCAGCAGGTCACGGTGCCGGCGAGCGGCGACGCGGCCGCCAGCTTCACGTACGGCAAGTAGCTCCCGGGCGCGGGCCGGCGCCGGCACCCCGCTCCGGCGGGCGCGCGCCGGCGCCGGCGGCGCGCGGCCGGCTCACCCCTCCCGCGCCTCGTCGACGAAGAGGTCGCGCATGAGCGGCTCGCCCGGCTTCACCGCGTAGCGCTCGAAGTCCTGCATCCCCTCGGCGCGCAGCACGTCCTCGTCGATGAAGAAGTTGCCGGTGCACTGCCGCGCCGGGCGCGTCAGCACCGCCCAGGCGGCGTCGGCGACGATCTCGGCGGTGCGCCCGTGCTGGGCGGTCTCGTCGCCGCCGAGCAGGTTCAGGGCGGCGGTGGCGATGACCGTGCGCGGCCAGAGCGCGTTCACGGCCACGCCGCGCTCCCTCAGCTCCTCGGCCATGCCGAGCACGCACATGCTCATGCCGTACTTCGCCATCGTGTAGGCGACGTGCGGCGCGAACCAGCGCGGCCGGAGGGAGAGCGGCGGCGAGAGCATGAGGACGTGCGGGTTCTCCGCCTTCAGCAGGTGGGGCAGGCAGGTCTGGGTGCAGAGGAACGTCCCGCGCGCGTTCACGCCCTGCATGAGGTCGTACCGCTTCATCGGGGTCGAGGCGGTGTCGGCGAGGAAGATGGCGCTCGCGTTGTTGACGAGCACGTCGATCCCGCCGAAGCGCTCCACCGCCTGCGCCACCGCCCGGGCCACCTCCTCGTCGGAGCGGATGTCGCAGGGCACCGCCAGCGCCTTGCCCCCGGCCTGCTCGATCTCCTCCGCCGCCGAGTAGATGGTCCCGGGCAGCTTGGGGTTTGCGACCTTCGACTTCGCGGCCACGACCACGTTCGCGCCGTCGCGCGCCGCCCGCACGCCGATGGCCTTCCCGATCCCGCGGCTCGCGCCGGTGATGAAGATCGTCTTTCCCTTCAAGGTGGGCATGCCGCCGAGCATCGCCGCCCGCCGGGGCGGCGCCAACTCCGGCGCGCGCGCCACCCCAACCGAGCCGGCGCACCTTTCCGTGCCTGAACGCCCTAGCAGATCCAACCCCGCGACATCTCTGGGGTCCGTTGACAGTCGCGACCGAAGCCCGTAGATCCGTGGCGTCGAGTGGGAAATAGTGGCAAACAGCGGATCAGGGCGGGACAGAGAGCCAAGCAGTGTTCTACGGGACCTTCCACCACGCGATCGACGCCAAGGGGCGCACCAGCCTCCCGGCCAAGTTCCGCGAGTCGCTCGCCGCGGCGGGCGAGCCGAAGGTCTTCCTGATCCAGGCGCCGGGGATGAAGGCGCTCCGGGCCCTGCCTCACTCGGAGTGGAAGAAGCTCGAGGAGAAGGTGCTGCAGGCGAGCCCGTTCGACCTCAAGGCGCAGAAGAACATCCTGCGCTTCGTCTCGAGCGCGCAGGAGATCGACCTCGACGAGCACGGCCGCGTGCTCGTCCCGGCCCAGCTCCGCGCGTACGCCGGGCTGCAGAAGGACGTGGTGTGGACGGGGATGGGGCGCGACGTCTGCCTCTGGGACAGGGCGCGCTTCGAGGAGCAGCAGGCGGAGGAGATGGCGGAAGGCGACGTCATCGACTTCTTCAAGGGCGTGTAGGGAGGCGGTCATGTACGAGGCGCGCGACCAGGACGGCGTCACCATCGTGCGAGGGGTGGGCGAGCTCGGCCGGGCCGAGCTGGCCGCCATCGCGGCGATCGCGGCGCGCGCCCGGCACGAGGGGCGGATGGTGGTGGTGGACCTGAAGCGCGTCACCCACCTCCACTACGCCGGCGCGGCGCTGCTCAAGGCCATCCCGGGGCTGCGCGCGGCGGGCGCGTCGCGCTACGTGCGCGACCTCGTCCACGCCGGCGGCGCCGCCGGGTACGTGGAGCTCTACCCCGACGTCGAGGAGGCCGTGCGCGCCGCGTGAGCGCCGGATTCCACCATGCGTCCGTCCTGGCCCGCGAGGTCGTCCGCGTCCTGCAGCCCGCGCCCGGCAAGCTCCTGCTCGACGGGACGCTGGGCGGCGGCGGGCACACCGAGCTCCTCCTGGCGGAGGGCGCGCGCGTGATCGGCATCGACAAGGACCCGCGCGCCCTGGCCGCGGCCAGCGCCCGCCTCGCGCGCTACGGCGAGGCCTTCCGCGCGGTGCGGGCCGACTTCCGCGACGCCAAGGACGTGCTCTCGGCGCTCGGGCTGTCCGGGGTGGACGGCGCGCTGGTGGACCTGGGCGTCTCCTCGCCGCAGCTCGACGACCCCGCCCGCGGCTTCTCCTTCCGCGAGGCCGGCCCGCTCGACATGCGCATGGGCGAGGAGGGCGAGACGGTGGCGGAGCTGCTCGCCCGCGTCGACGAGCGCGAGCTGGCGCGGATCCTCGAGGAGTACGGCGAGGAGCCCTTCGCGCGGCCGGTGGCGCGCGCCATCAAGCGCGCTGTGGCCGACGGGGAGGAGCTCGACACGGCCCGGCTGGCCGAGGTGGTGGCCGGCGCCATCCCGCGCAAGGCGTGGCCGAAGCGCATCCACCCCGCCACCCGCACCTTCCAGGCGCTCCGCATCGCGGTCAACGACGAGCTGGGCGCGCTGGCGCAGTGGCTCGGCAGCCTGCCGGGGCTGTTGAACCCGGGCGGGCGCGCGGCGGCCATCGCCTTCCACTCGCTCGAGGACCGGATGGTGAAGGAGCGCTTCCGCGCCCTCACCCACGCCTGCGTCTGCCCGCCCGACCTGCCGGTCTGCGGCTGCGGCGCGAAGGCCGGCTTCGCGCCGGTGACCCGCGGCGCGATCAAGGCCTCCGAGGAGGAGATCGCCGAGAACCCGCGGGCCCGGAGCGCGCGGCTGCGCGCCGTGGAGCGGCTGCGATGAGCGCCGGGCGCCGCGGCGGCGCGGTCCTGCTCGTCCTGCGCGCGGCGCTCTGCGCCGCCGCGCTGGCCGGGGTGGGCGTGTTCCACGTGTGGTCGCACACGCGGGTGACGAACGAGGGCTACCGGCTGGATGAGCTGCGGCGCGCGCGCGAGGCGCTGCGCGCCGAGCGGAACCGGCTCGAGATCGAGGTCGCGACGTTGCGCGCTCCGGGGAGGCTCTCGAGCCTCGCCCGCGAGCGCCTGGGGATGGCTCCGCCGGCGCCGGGGGCGGTGGTGGCGGGTCGGGCGGTGGCGGTGGCGGCGGGTGGGACGGGCAGGGCGGTGGGCGAGGAAAGCCTTCGCCCCGCGCCGGCGGAGCCAGCTGTACGGAGGGTGGCGCAGGCGCGCCGCGAGGCGGTGGCGTTCGGCGAGGCGATGGCCCGGCACCAGCCGGAGTAGCGGAGGGGACGACGGATGCGGACCGGGGGCGAGGCGGCGCAGGTCCGCTGGATCGCCGCGCGCATCGCCGCGGTGGCGCTCCTCTTCGTGGGCGGCTTCGCCGCTGTGGCGGCGCAGGCGGTGCGCCTCCAGGTCCTGCAGGCGGACAAGCTCCGCGGCCACGGCGAGGACCAGTGGCGACGCTTCGTCGAGCTGCCGCCGCGCCGGGGGGCGATCACCGCCCGCAACGGCGAGCTCCTCGCCGCCAGCGCCGACGCGCCGTCGGTGGGCGCCAGCCCGGCCGCGCTGCAGCGCCTCGAGCCCGGCGACCAGGCGCGGCTCGCGCGCGCGCTCGGGATGGACCTGGAGCAGCTCCGCCGCCGGGCGCAGCGCGGCTCGAAGTTCGTGTGGCTGAAGCGGCGCATCGGCCCGGACGAGGCGAAGGCGGTGCAGGCGCTCGGCCTCGACGCGGTGGCCCTCTTCCAGGAGCCGCGCCGGTACTACCCGGCGAAGACGCTGGCGGCGCAGCTGGTCGGCTTCGTCGGCGACGACGGCGAGGGGCTGGAGGGGATCGAGAAGGCCTACGACGAGGCGCTGCAGGGCGACGGTGCGCGCGTGGCCTCGGTGCGCGACGCGCGCGGCCGCTCGGTGCTGACGGAGGCGCCCGCGCCCGAGGCGCTCCTGGCCGGGGCGCAGGTCGAGCTCGCCCTCGACGGCGGCCTGCAGCTCGTGGCCGAGCAGGCGCTCGGCAAGGCGGTGGCGCAGGCGCGCGCCGCCTCCGGGATCCTGGTGGCGATCGACCCGCGCACCGGCGAGGTGCTGGCGCTGGCCCAGGCGCCCGGCTTCAACCCGAACCTCCCGCGCAAGGGCGGCCTGCTCCGCAACAAGGCGGTGCTCGACACCTTCGAGCCCGGCTCGACCTTCAAGATCTTCACCGTGGCGGGCGCGCTCGAGTCGGGCGTGCTCATGCCCACCGACACCATCGACTGCGAGCAGGGCGCCTACCGCATCGGCGGCCACGTCATCCACGACCACAAGGGCCTCGGCCGCGCCAGCGCCGCCCGCATCCTCGCCGCCAGCTCCAACGTCGGGGCGGCCAAGATCGGCGCGCGGCTGGGCCGGGAGCGGCTCCGGCAGACCCTGCTCGCCTTCGGCTTCGGCGAGCGGACCGGCACCGAGATCCCCGGCGAGCCGCGCGGCGCGGTGCCCTTCCCGAAGGCGGAGATCACGCTCGCCACCATGAGCTTCGGGCAGGGCGTCGCCGCCACGCCGCTCCAGATCACCGCCGCGGTGGCGGCGGTCGCGAACGGCGGCACGCTCATGAAGCCGATCCTGGTGCGGCGGGTGGTCGACGCCGGGACCGGCGCGGTGCTCTCCCGCAACGACCCCACCCCCATCCGCCGCGCGGTCTCCCGCGAGACCGCCCTCCAGCTCTCGCGCTGGCTCGAGGGCGTGGTGAGCGACGCGGACGGCACCGGCAAGCGGGCGCGCATCCCCGGGTGGCGGGTGGCGGGCAAGACCGGCACGGCGCAGAAGGCCGACCCCCTCACCCACCGCTACTCGGTCGACAAGCGCTTCAGCTCGTTCGTGGGCTTCGCGCCCGCCGAGGCGCCGCGCCTGGCGGTGGGCGTCTTCGTGGACGAGCCGCGCGGGGACGTCTACGGCGGCGAGGTGGCCGCCCCGGTCTTCCGCGAGGTGGTCGAGCACGCGCTCAAGTCGATGGGGGTGCCGCCCTCCGGGGAGGCGGACGAGCTCGCGGCGGCCGGGGCCCCGGCGGCGCCCGACCCGGCCCCGGCGCGGCGGTCCACCCCGGCGGACGAGCCCTCCCCGGGCGCGGCCATCGAGGAGACGGCCGCGCGCGCGGACGGCGAGGGGGGCGTGGCGGTCCCCGCGCTGGCCGGGCTGCCGGCCCGCGTCGCCCTGCGGCGGCTGGAGGAGGCCGAGCTCACCGGCGAGGTGACCGGCTCGGGGCGCGTCACCGGCCAGTCCCCCCGGCCCGGGCAGGTCGTCGACCGGGGGGCACGGGTGCGCCTCGTCCTCGCCCCGCCGCGGAGCTGACGGGCGGTCCCTGGCCCCGGCTCCGATCCCGTATCCTCAAACCTTTCTGCCCGGGGCGGCTCGCCGTAGAATCGCGCCGGGCCGGAGCGAGATGCGCCTTTCCAAGGTGATCGAGGGGACGGGAGCGCGGGGGGCGCTCGAGGGCGATCCGCCGATCGCGCTCGTGACGGGCGACTCGCGCGCGGTCCGGCCGGGGGCGCTCTTCTTCGCCCTGCGCGGGGTCGCGGCCGACGGGCACGACTTCGCCGCCGAGGCGGCGCGCCGGGGCGCGGCGGCGGTGGTGGCCGAGCGCGAGGTCGCCTGCGCGCCGGCGCGGCTCCTGCTCGTCCCCAGCACCCGCCGCGCCATGGCCCTCGCGGCCATGAACTTCTTCGGCCGGCCCGGGGAGGCGCTCGAGCTCGTCGGCGTCACCGGCACGAACGGGAAGACCACCGTCACCTACCTGGTGGAGGCGTGCGCCCGGGCGGCCGGCGTCCCGAGCGCGGTGCTCGGCACCGTGACGCACCGCTGGCCGGGCGGGGAGCGCCCCGCCAGCCACACCACCCCGGAGTCGACCGAGGTGGCCGAGACGCTCGCCACCGCCCGCGACGCCGGGGCGCGCCTCGCGCTCCTGGAGGTCTCGTCGCACGCGCTCGCCCAGGAGCGCGCCGCGGGCCTCACCTTCCGCGCGGCCGGCTTCACGAACCTCACCCGCGACCACCTCGACTACCACGGCGACATGGAGGGGTACTTCCAGGCCAAGCGCCGGCTCTTCACCGAGCACCTCGCGCCGGGCGGGACGGCGGTGCTGAACGGCGCGGACGCCTACGGCCAGCGGCTCGCGAGCGAGCTCGCGCGCGGCGGGACCGCCCGCGTCTGGCGCTACGGCGCGCCCGGCGCCGAGCTCGGCGCGGCCGGGGCGCGCTTCGGCCTCGGGGGCCTCTCGGCGCGGCTCGCGACCCCCGCCGGCGAGCTCGACCTCGCCTCCCCGCTCGTCGGCGCGCACAACCTCGAGAACCTCCTGTGCGCCGCCGGCCTCGCCCTCGCGGCCGGGCTGCCGCTCGAGGCGGTGGGCCGCGGCCTCGCCGCCTGCCCCGGCGCGCCCGGCCGGCTCGAGCGCGTCAGCGGCCGGGGCGTGCACGCCTTCGTCGACTACGCCCACACCGACGACGCCCTGGCGCGCGCGATCGCCGCGCTGCGGGCGCTCGCGCCCCGGCGCCTCGTGGTGGTGTTCGGCTGCGGCGGCGACCGCGACCGCGGCAAGCGCCCGCTCATGGGCGAGGTGGCCGGCCGCGGCGCCGAGCTCGCGGTCGCGACGAGCGACAACCCGCGCGGCGAGCGGCCCGAGGACATCCTGGCCGAGATCGTGCCGGGGCTGGAGCGGGCCGGGGCGCGCCGCCTCACCGGCGCCGAGGCGGCGGCCGGGGCGCGCGGTTACCTCGTCGTCCCCGACCGCCGGGAGGCGATCGCGCTCGCGCTCGCCGCCGCCCGGCCCGGCGACGCCGTGCTCATCGCCGGCAAGGGCCACGAGGACTACCAGCTCATCGGCGGCGAGCGCCGCCACTTCGACGATCGCGAGGAGGCGCGCCGGGGGCTCGGCGCCACGCCATGAACGGACCACGCTTCACCCGCTACGAGCTCGCCTCCGCCGCGGGCGGCCGCTTCGTCGGGCCGCCTCCGCCGGAAGTCCAGGGCGTCACCACCGACACGCGCCAGCTCGGGCCGGGCGCCTGCTTCGTCGCGCTCCGGGGCGAGCGCTTCGACGGGCACGACTTCCTCCCGCAGGCGCGCGCCGCCGGGGCCGCCTGCGCCGTGGTCGAGGAGGGCCGCCTCGCCTCCCTGCCCGCCGCGGCGCTGGCGCTCCCGCTGCTCGCCGTCCGCGACTCGCTGGAGGCGCTGGCGCTCCTCGCCCGCTACCACCGCCGCCGCTTCGCCATCCCGGTGGTGGGCGTCACCGGCTCGAACGGGAAGACCACCACCCGCGAGATGATCGGGCTCGTGCTGCGCACCCGCGGCCCGGCCCTCAAGACGGAGGGCAACCTCAACAACGAGATCGGCGTGCCGCTCACGCTGCTCGGCCTCGCGCCGGAGCACCAGCGGGCGGTGATCGAGATGGGGATGAACCACCCCGGCGAGGTGGCGCGCCTGGCCGCCATGGCCGAGCCGCAGGTGGGCGTCGTCACCATGGCCGGCGCCGCGCACGTGGAGCACTTCGGCGGGGACGTCGAGGGGGTCGCCGACGCCAAGGCCGAGCTCTACTTCGCGCTGCCGCGCGGGGGCGTGGCGGTCGCCAACGCCGACGACCCGCGCATGCTGAAGCGGGCGCAGGCCTCCGGCCGCTCCCTCATCACCTTCGCCGCCGGCCGGGGCCACCGCGGCGACGTGGTGGTGCTCGAGGTCCTCGAGCACGGGCCGGCCGGCCTGCGCTTCACGCTCGGCCTCGGGCAGAAGGAGGTCCTGGTCGCGCTGCCGCTGGTGGGGCTGCACAACGCCGCCAACGCGGCCGCCGCCGCCGCCGCCGCCATGGCGCTCGGCTACGGGGACAAGGAGATCGCGCAGGGCCTGGCCCAGGTGCAGCCGGTCGGCCGCCGCCTGCGCATCGAGGACCTCCCCTCCGGCGTGACCCTCGTCGACGACTGCTACAACGCGAACCCCGCCTCGATGACCGCCGCGCTCGCGACGCTCGGGGCGGTGGCCGGCCCGGGCCGGCGCGCGGTGGCGGTGCTGGGCGACATGCTCGAGCTCGGCGCCACGGAGGAGGCGATGCACCGCGTCCTGGGCGAGCAGGCGGCCCATGCGGTGGCGCGGCTGCACGCGTTCGGCCCGCGCTCGCGCCACACCGCCGAGGCCGCCCGCGCCGCCGGCCTCGCCGACGTCACCCACACCACCGACCTGCCGGAGCTCGTGGCCCAGGTGAAGGAGCGGCTCGCGCCCGGCGACGTGCTCCTGGTGAAGGGGAGCCGGGCCAACCAGCTGGAGCGGCTCGTGGCCGCGCTCGGCTCGACCCCCACCCAGCCCGGCGACGCCCACTAATGCTCTACCACCTGCTCTACCCGCTCGCGGGGCGCTTCGCGCTCTTCAACGTCCTGCGCTATCCCTCCTTCCGCATCCTGGCGGCGGGGTTCACCGCGCTCGTGCTGGGCCTGCTCCTCGGCCCGGTCTTCATCGAGCGCATGCGCGTCATCCAGTACGGCAGCTCCAACGTGCGGGAGGACACCCCCGAGTCGCACAAGAAGAAGACCGGCACCCCGTCCATGGGCGGCGCGCTGATCCTCTTCTCGATGGGGACCGCGACCCTCCTCTTCGCGAACCTGACCAACCGCTACGTCTGGGCCGCGCTCACCATCACGCTCAGCTTCGGCGCCATCGGCTTCTGGGACGACTACCTCAAGATCTCGAAGCGCAACTCGAAGGGGCTGGCCGGGAAGAAGAAGCTCCTCTGGCAGACCCTCATCGTGGTCGCGGTCTACTACCTCTTCCTCTCCGACCTGCACTTCACGGTCGCGCACGCCTTCCCCTGGCTCCGGGTGGGCAGCTTCCAGGACCTGCACGTCACCCTGCCCTTCGTGCCGACCCGCTGGTTCAACCCGTCGCTCGGCTGGCTCTACCTGCCGTTCATGGTGCTGGTGGTGCTGGGGACGAGCCACGCGGTCAACCTGACCGACGGCCTGGACGGCCTCGCGGTCGGCCCGACCATCGTCTCGGCCTCCACCTTCCTCATCCTCGCCTACGTGGCCGGCACGACCATCGGCGGCTTCTCCATCGCCGTCTACCTGCGCATCCCGGTCATCCCCGGCGCGGCGGAGCTGGGGGTGTTCTGCGCCGCGCTCATCGGCGCCGGCATCGCCTTCCTCTGGTACAACACCTACCCGGCGTCGGTGTTCATGGGGGACGTCGGCTCGCTGGCGCTGGGCGGCGCCCTCGGCTCGCTGGCGGTGCTCACCAAGAACGAGGTCGCGAGCGCCATCCTGCACGGCGTCTTCCTGGCCGAGACGCTCTCGGTCATGATCCAGGTGGCGAGCTACAAGTACACCGGGCGGAGGGTCTTCAAGATGGCGCCCATCCACCACCACTTCGAGCTCAAGGGCTGGGCCGAGCCGAAGATCATCGTCCGCTTCTGGATCATCGCCATCATGCTGGCGCTCGTGGCGCTGGCGTCGCTCAAGCTGAGGTAGGCATGGAAGGATCCCTCCGCCTCGCCGGGCAGCGCGTCCTCGTGGTGGGCCTCGCCCGCTCCGGCGCCGCCGCCGCCCGGCTGGCGCGCGCCCGCGGCGCGCGCGTCACCGTGACCGACCGCCGCGCGGCCACCGAGCTCGCCCCGGCGCTGGGGGAGCTGGGCGACGGGGTGGAGCTGGCGCTCGGCGGGCACGACCCGGCCGACTTCACCGGCGCCGACCTGGTGGTGGTCTCGCCCGGCGTGCCGCTCACCCTGCCCGAGCTCCAGGAGGCGCGCCGGCAGGGCGTCCCGGTGCTGGCCGAGGTGGAGCTCTCGGCCCGGCTCCTGCCGCCCTGGCCCATCGTCGGCATCACCGGCACGAACGGGAAGAGCACCACCACCGCGCTGGCGGGCGAGCTGCTCGCGCGCGACCGCCGCGTGTTCGTGGGCGGGAACCTCGGCACCCCGCTCGCCGAGCTCGTCCTCTCCGGGCGCCAGGTCGACGCGGTGGTGCTGGAGCTCTCCTCCTACCAGCTCGAGGGCATCGAGCGGTTCCGGCCCACCGTGGCCGCGCTCCTCAACATCACGCCCGACCACCTGGAGCGGCACCGCGACCTCGAGGGCTACGCGCTCGCCAAGGCGCGCCTCTTCGCGAACCAGCAGCCCGGCGACTGGGCGGTCGCGAACGCGGGCGATCCGCGGGCGGTGGCGCTGGCCGGGAGCGGCCGGGGCCGGCTCGCCACCTTCGGCTTCGGGCCCCCGGCCCCGCGGGCGGCGCGCGCGCCCGAGGCGGGCGGCGAGCTCGCGCTGGCCTGCGGCGACGGCCCGCCGGAGCGGTACGTCCTGCGCTCGCGCGCGCTGCGCGGCCGCCACAACGTCGAGAACGCGATGGCGGCGGCGCTGTGCGCCCGGCTGCTGGGCGCCCCCGGGCGCGAGGTGCAGGCGGGCCTCGACGCGTTCCAGGGGCTGCCGCACCGGCTCGAGCTCGTCCGCGAGCGCGACGGGGTGGAGTGGGTGAACGACTCGAAGGCCACCAACGTCGACTCGACCGCGGTCGGGCTGGCGGCGTTCCCGGCCGGCCAGCCGCGCGTCGTGCTCATCCTGGGCGGGCGCGGCAAGCGCGCGCCCTACGCGCCGCTCCGCCCGCTCTTCCCGGGGCGGGTGAAGGTGGTGCTCACCATCGGCGAGGACGCGCCGGCGCTGGCGCGCGAGCTCGACGGCGCCGCGCCCCTGGAGGCGGTCGGCACGCTGGCCGCGGCGGTGGAGCGGGCGGCCGCCCTCGGCGCGCCCGGGGACGTGGTGCTGCTCTCGCCCGCCTGCGCCAGCTTCGACCAGTTCCGGAGCTACGAGCACCGCGGCGAGTGCTTCCGCCAGCTCGTCGAGGCCCTGCCGTGATGCGCGCCCAGGCCACCACCGCCCGCGCGCCGGCCGCCGAGGGCGTCGACCGGCTCCTCCTCGGCACGATCGTGCTGCTCGTCGGCATCGGCGCGGTGGCGGTCTACTCGGCCAGCGCGGTGACCGCCGCGACGCGGTTCCACGACAGCTTCCACTTCCTCGACCGGCAGCTCGTCGCGGTCGGCCTCGGGCTCGCGCTGCTGGTGGCGGGGCTCGCCGCGGGGTACGGGCGGGCCGAGCGGCTCGCCTACCCCGTCCTCGCCGCGACGGTGGTGGCGCTGGTGGCGGTGCTGCTCCCCTTCATCGGCCACACCGCGGGCGGGGCCCGGCGCTGGATCGACCTCGGCGTGCTCCACTTCCAGCCCGCCGAGGCGGCCAAGCTGGCGCTCGTCCTGTACCTGGCGCACTCGCTGGCCCGGAAGCGCGACAAGATGCGGCTCTTCTCGATCGGCTTCCTGCCGCACCTGCTCGTGGCGGGCGCGCTGATGGCGCTGTGCCTGGCCGAGAAGGACCTCGGCACCTGCGTCGTGATGGCCCTCGTCCTGTTCGTGATGCTCTTCGCCGCCGGCGCCAAGGTGAGCTATCTTCTGGGCGCGCTCCTCGCCTCGCTCCCGCTCGTCTACAACGCGGTGATGGGGACGCCCTACCGGCGGATCCGGTTCGAGGCGTGGCTCCGGCCGTTCGAGCACCGGCGCGACGCGGGATATCAGATGTGGGAGTCGATGGTCGGGATCGGCAGCGGAGGGTGGTTCGGGCAGGGGCTCGGGCAAGGGCGCTCGAAGCTCTTCTACCTGCCGGAGGCGCACACGGACTTCATCGGCGCCGTCATCGCCGAGGAGGCGGGCCTCGTCGGCCTCGGGCTCCTCATCCTGCTCTACGCCCTGTTCGTGTGGCGCGGGCTGCGCGCCTCCTTCCGCGCGGCCGACGCGTTCGGCTGCTACCTCGCGCTCGGGATCACCACGCTCGTCGGCGTGCAGGCGCTCGTGAACCTGGGGGTGGTGACGGTGCTCCTGCCCACCAAGGGGCTCACCCTGCCCTTCGTCTCGTACGGCGGCAGCTCGCTGCTCACGCTCCTCGCGGCGAGCGGCCTCCTGCTCAGCGTCTCGGCCTCGCGGGGCGGGTTCCTCAAGCCCGCCAGCCAGGCCGTCCGCGTGGGCGCCGCCACCGGGGAGGGCGCCTAGGTGCGCATGCTCGTGGCAGGCGGCGGCACCGGCGGCCACGTCTTCCCTGGCGTGGCGCTGGCGGAGGAGGTGGTGACGCGCCACCCGCAGAACGACGTCGTCTTCGCGGGGACCGCGCGCGGCCTGGAGGCACGGGTCGTGCCGGCGGCCGGCTTCCCCATCGAGCTCATCGAGGTGAAGGGGCTGAAGGGGAAGGGCCTCCTCGGGCTGCTCGCGAACCTCCTGCTCCTCCCGCGCGCCTTCGTGCAGTGCTGGCGCATCCTGCGCCGCTGGCGGCCCGACGTGGTGGTGGGGGTGGGCGGGTACGCGTCCGGGCCGGTGGTGCTGGCGGCGGCGCTCCTCCGCATCCCGACCGCCGTCCAGGAGCAGAACGCGGTCGCCGGCTTCACGAACCGGGTGCTCGGGTGGTTCGTCCAGGCCGCCTTCACCGCCTTCCCCGAGGCGGGCCGCTACTTCGCGGAGCGCAAGGTCCACCAGCTCGGGAACCCCATCCGCCGCGAGCTCATGGACAACTACATGCGCCCGGTGCAGGAGCACGAGCAGCTGCGGCTGCTCGTCTTCGGCGGCTCGCAGGGCGCTCACGCGCTCAACATGCGCGTCATCGAGGCGCTGCCGCACCTCGCGGACCTGAAGGACCGGCTCGAGATCACGCACCAGACCGGCGCCCGCGACCGGCAGCAGGTGGAGCAGGGCTACGCCGCCTGCGGCTTCCGGGTGGACGTCCGCGAGTTCATCGAGGACATGAGCGAGGCCTACGCCCGCGCCGACCTCGTGCTCTGCCGCGCCGGCGCCACCACCCTCGCCGAGCTGACCGTCTGCAAGAAGCCGTCGATCCTGGTCCCGTTCCCGGCCGCGGCCGACAACCACCAGGTCATGAACGCGAAGAGCCTGGTCGACGCCGGCGCCGCGGTCATGATCGAGGAGCGCGACCTCAACGGCGAGGTCCTGGCGCGCGAGCTCCGGGCCATCCTCGGCCAGCCGGCGCGGCGGGCGCAGATGTCGCGCGCCGCCGGGCGGCTCGGCGCGCCGCAGGCCGCGCGCGAGATCGCCGACGTCTGCACCGAGCTCGTGCGCCGGCGCTGGGGCTCGCCGCGCGGGCAGGACCGCGGCCCCGGGTTCGCGCCCGTCCGGCCGGCCCTCCCCGCCCAGGCCCCCGAGGACGCGCCCGAGGCGCCGCCCACCCCATGACCCTCTTCCGCTCCAGGCCCGCCAAGATCCACTTCGTCGGCATCGGCGGCATCGGCATGAGCGGCATCGCCGAGGTGCTGCTCAACCTCGGCTACCGCGTCTCCGGCTCCGACCTCAAGGAGTCCGACACCACCCGGCGCCTGCGCGAGCTGGGGGGCGTCGTCCAGCGCGGCCACGCCGCCGCCCACGTCACCGACGTCGACGTGGTGGTCATCTCGTCCGCGGTGCGCCGGGACAACCCCGAGGTGGTCGAGGCGCGGGCGCGCAAGATCCCGGTCATCCCCCGGGCGGAGATGCTGGCCGAGCTCATGCGGCTCAAGTACGGCGTCGCCATCGCCGGCTCGCACGGCAAGACCACCACCACCTCCATGGCGGCGCACCTCTTCGCCCACGCCGGGCTCGACCCCACCGCGGTGGTGGGCGGGAAGGTCAACGCCTTCGGCTCGAACGCGAAGCTCGGCGCCGGCGAGTACATGGTGGTGGAGGCGGACGAGTCGGACGGCTCGTTCCTCCGGCTGCCGCCCACCATCGCGGTCGTCACCAACATCGACCCGGAGCACCTCGACCACTGGAAGACGCCGGCGGCGCTCCGCCAGGGGTTCCTCGACTTCGTGAACCGCGTGCCCTTCTACGGGCTCGCGATCCTCTGCATCGACCACCCCACGGTCCAGTCGCTCATCCCGGAGGTGGAGAAGCGGTTCGTCACCTACGGCGAGGGGCCGCAGGCCGACTACCGCGCCGCGCGCATCGAGGTGCGGCAGCACCGGGTCGCCTTCGACGCCTTCCGGCGCGAGGAGCCGCTGGGGCGGTTCGAGGTGGGGATGGTGGGCCGCCACAACGCGCTCAACGCGCTGGCGGTGGTGGCGCTCGGGGACGAGATGGGCCTCGCCCACGACGTCACCCGCGCCGCCCTGGCGAGCTTCAACGGCGTGCAGCGGCGCTTCACCGTGCGCGGCGAGGCGGGCGGGGTGACGGTGGTGGACGACTACGGCCACCACCCGGCGGAGGTGAAGGCGGTGCTCTCCGGCGCGCGCGAGGCGTTCGGCCGCCGCGTGGTCTGCGTGTTCCAGCCCCACCGCTACAGCCGCACCCGCGACCTGCTCGCCGAGTTCACCACCGCCTTCAACGACGCCGACGTGGTCCTCCTCTCCGACGTCTACGCGGCGGGCGAGGAGCCCATCCCCGGGGTCTCGGGCGAGCACCTGGCGGCCGCCGTACGCGCCCACGGGCACCGCGACGTGACCTACGTGGAGCGGGCGCGCCTGGCCGCGGCGGCCCGCGAGCGGCTCCGCCCGGGCGACCTCGTCATCACGCTCGGCGCGGGCGACGTCACGGCCGTGGGCCCAGAGCTGCTGGCGATGCTGGCCGGATGACCCGCGAGCCGTAGGGCGGGGGCTCGTCCCCCGCCAGTGTGGCTGTGGCGGGGATGAACCCCCGCCCTGCGAACTCTAGAAGGGCCCGGAACGTCTTGAGCGACTGGCGCCGCAAGATCGTGGAGGTCACCCGCGGCGAGGCGCTGTGCGACGCGCCGCTCGCGCCGCGCACGGCGGTCCGCGTGGGTGGGCCCGCCGATCTGCTGGTGCGCCCCGCCGATCCGGACGACCTGGCGGCGGTGCTCCGCGCCGCGGCCGGCGTGGGCGTGCCGGTGCTCGCGCTCGGCGGCGGCGCCAACCTGCTGGTGGCCGACGCCGGCGTGCGCGGGCTGGTGGTGAAGCTGCCCCCCGGCTTCGGCGAGGAGCGGTCGGACGGGGCCCGCCTCGTCCTCTCGGCGGGCGCGCCCTCCTCGCGGCTGACCGCCCGGGCCGGCAAGCTGGGCCTCGTCGGGTGCGAGTTCGCCGCCGCCATCCCCGGGACGCTGGGCGGGCTCGTGGCCATGAACGCCGGCACGCGCGCGGGCGAGATGAAGGACGTGGTGCGGCGGGTGGAGCTCGCCACCGCCGACGGCGCCGGCTGGGTCGAGGCGGCGGCGCTGGGCTTCGCCTATCGCACCTGCCGGCTCCCGCCCGGCGCCGTCGTGACGCGCGTCGAGGTGGAGCTCGCGCCGGGCGACGTCGCGGCCAGCCGCGCGGCCATGGACGCGGACGTGGCGCGCCGGCGGGCCACCCAGCCGCTGGACCGGCCCACCTTCGGCTCCACCTTCCGCAACCCGCCGGGCGACTACGCCGGGCGGCTGATGGAGGCGGTGGGCCTCAAGGGCCACCGCGCCGGCGGCGCGGCCTGGTCGGAGGTCCACGCGAACTTCATCGTGAACCTGGGCGGCGCCACCGCGCGCGACGTGCTCGCGCTCATCCGGCTGGCGCGCGGCCGCGTCCGCGACCGCTTCGGCGTGGAGCTCGAGCCCGAGGTGCGCCTGGCGGGGGATTTTCCACCCGGCGAGACGATCTGATACTGGAGAACCCATGGGAACCTGGTCAGGCAAGAAGGTGGCGGTCCTGTACGGCGGGCGCTCGAGCGAGCGCGACGTGTCGCTGCGCACGGGCCAGGGGTGCGCCGACGCCCTGCGCGAGCGCGGCCACGACGTGACGCTCATCGACGTCGACCTGGAGGTGGCGGCGCGGCTGCGCGCCGCGCGCGCCGACGTGGCCTTCGTGGCCCTGCACGGCCGCTGGGGCGAGGACGGCTCGATCCAGGGGCTCCTCGAGTCGATGGGCATCCCCTACACCGGCTCGGGGGTGCTCGCCTCCGCGCTCGGCATGGACAAGGTCTTCTCGAAGCTGCTGTTCCGGGAGCACGGGCTCAAGGTGATCGAGTACCGCGTCTTCCCGCGCGAGCAGGCCGAGCGCATCACCGTGGCCGACCTGCCGTTCGGGCTGCCGGCGGTGGTGAAGCCGGCCGGCGAGGGCTCGTCGGTGGGCGTCCACATCGTGCGCGACGCGCAGGCGCTGCAGGCGGCCTGCCGCGACGCCGCCCGCTACAAGGGCGAGCTCATCGTGGAGCGGTACGTGAAGGGGACGGAGGTGGACGTGGCCGTCCTCGACGGCAAGGCGCTCGGCGCGATCGAGATTGTCCCCTCGCGCGAGTTCTACGACTACACGGCCAAGTACACGCCCGGCGCGACGCAGTACTTCTACCCGGCGCGCCTCCCGGAGGAGCACGCCCGGCGCACCTGCGAGGCGGCGGAGCAGGCGCACCTCGTGCTGGGCTGCGCCGGGGTGACGCGCGCCGACTTCATCGTCAGCGCCGACGGCGTGCCCTACATCCTGGAGGTGAACACCCTCCCCGGCATGACGGCGACCTCGCTCGTCCCGAAGATCGCGGCCGGCCTCGGCATCACCTTCGCGGAGCTGTGCGAGCGGCTGCTCGACGGCGCCGCGCTCAAGGCTTGACGTCGAGCGCGGCGCAAGCCGCGCGAGACCCGCTCATCGCAGCAGGAACCCTCTGCCCCACGAACCCGCTCGGACGCGGACGAGGGGGTTCGCGCGTTGCCCTACTGCGCCAGCGCCGCCGGCTTCGTCCCGGCGCAGCCGGCCAGCCCGGCCTGGGCGTCGGCGTTGCCGGGGGCGATCTCGAGCGCCTTCTTGAACGAGACCACCGCGCGCTCGCACATGCCCGCCTCGGCCTCGCGCCGGCCCATGTTGATCCAGCGCCGCGCCACCGCGCCCTTGTCGTCGGAGGGCATGCTGGCGGCGGGCGGGTTCAGCACCGCCTGGAGCTGCGCCGCGTCGATCTCCTTCAGGAGGTAGCGGACGTGGGCGTGGACGATGTCGCAGTACCGCAGGCGCACGTAGGGCTGCGCGAGCGTCACCTTCCCGCGCGCGTCCGTCACCACCACCATCGGGTGCTGCCGGATCTCGAGCTTCCCGTAGAGCGCGTCCCCGGCGTCCACGAGCACCGGCACGTGGAGGCCGGCCCCGCTCACCGCCGCCCGGACCTCGGCGGCCGGGTAGGCGCCCGAGACCACCGCCACCATGTGGATGGGCTTGCCCTGGAACGCCTTCTCGCACGCCGCCAGCTGCTTCAGCGTGTCGAGCGAGGCGTCCTGCCCCGGGCGCCAGAACAGGATCACGTTGACGGTGGCGGTCCTGGCGAGCAGCGGCTCGGCGCCGCCGCCGAGGGTTGCGAGCTCGGCGGACTCCAGCGTCTCGCCCTCCACCACCCGCGCCCTCGCGGAGGGCGCGGCCGCCAGCGAGAGCAGCGCGAGGCCGATGGTGATGAGGCGCAAGGGGGACCTCCTGAGGTCGAGTGCCGGCGCGAGCTGGGTGGACGGGGTGAGCGGCATCGTGGCGCGGGGCTCCCTCACTGCCCGGCGCAGGGGGACTTCTTCTGCTGCACGGCGGCGAGGAGCTGCGGGGAGAGCTTCACCGCGGCCTGGTAGGCGAGCTTCGCCTCCTCGCACTTGCCCTGCGACGAGAGCGCGTCGCCGAGGAGGACGTGGGCGGGCGCGAAGCGCGGGTCCTGCTCGAGGATGAGGCGCGCCTCGGCGGCGGCCTTGTCGGGCTGCTGCATGCCCAGGTACATCTCGCCCATGCGCACGTGGCGGTTCGACACCGCGCCCTTCATCTCGTTGGGCATGAGCGCCTTCGCCGGCGCGTCGGCCTGGGCCAGCTCGGCCTTCGAGATCTCGCCCAGCGCGTAGCGCACGGTGCCGCGGATCCGATCGCAGTAGTTGATGGCCTGGAACGGCTCGTAGGCGACGAGCTGGAGCTTCCCGTTCGCGACCCCGATGGCGGGGTGGAGCCGCACGCCCAGCCGGCCGTAGAGCACGTCGCCCTGATCGATCAGCACCGGGATGCGTGCGCCCGCGGCGGCCACCGAGGCCTTCACCTCCTGGGCGCTCCAGCTGGAGGAGACCACCGCCACCCAGTGGACGGGCTTGCCGGCGAGCTGACGCTCGCAGTCGGAGATGGCCTTGAGGGCGAGCTGCGAGTTCTCCTGCTGCGGCCGGAAGAAGATGAAGACGTTGGCCTGCGCCTGCGGGGAGAGCAGCGCCTCGCGCCCGCCGGCCAGGGTGGGCAGCTCGACGTTCTCGAGCGTATCCCCCACCGCCACGTTGGTGAACGCCAGCGCGTCGGCGGGGAGGAGGGCGCACGAGACGAGCGCGGCGAGCACCCACGGGAGCGAGCGGAGTCCGGGCATGGTGTCCTCTACTTCTTGCTCGCCGTGGAGACCGTCTTGTTCACGTACGTCTTGGTCTCGTGGCAGGTCTTGGCGCAGGTCCCGCCGGTCGGCGTCTTGGTGTAGTTGATCTTGAGGACCCAGCCGGCCGAGCCGTACGGCACGCCCTCGCGGATGCGGTGGGGCTGCTTGGCGGCGTGGACCTCGTGGCAGGCGCGGCAGGTGCGGCCGCGCTCCAGGTTGTGCACGTGGACGTAGTGCAGGTTCTTCGAGCCGTCGCGGAAGTTGGTGAGCGTGGTCGTCTGCTCGGCGCTCACGACCTTGTCGTTGTGGCAGCGGTAGCAGAGCGCGTAGGTCTTGAGGTCGTACGGTGCGTAGAACTGGGGCGGGTACTCGGCGACCAGCAGGCGGAAGTTGTCGCCGCCGTGGGTCTTGTGGCACGCGGAGCAGTCCTTGGCGGCCACCGGCTTGTGCCAGACCGGGTTCTCCTGGAGCAGCTTGGGGAAGTTCGTCAGCGTGACGCCGTTCCAGTCCTTCATGTCGTCGGTGGAGTGGCAGCCGACGCACTGATCGAACGGCAGCGCGGTGAGCATCTTCTCGATGTTCGCGCCGTGCGGGTTATGGCAGTTGGCGCACTTGCGCTTGGTGGTCACGGCGCCGTGCTTCACCCGGACGGTCTCGGTGAGGTTGCGGATGTTCTTGTGGCAGTCGAAGCACTGCGCCGTCTGCTCCTCGTGCAGCAGCTTCTTCTCGAGCGAGTTGTGCGGGTTGTGGCAGTTCGTGCAGAGCGCCTGCGCGGGCACGTGCTTGTAGGGCCGCGCCATGATCTCGCCGAACTCCTCGTGGCACGAGTAGCAGAGCGCGTTGCCGGACTTCTTCACCGGCCCGGGATCCTTCTTGTCGTTCCGCTGGTGGCAGAACCCGCAGTCGCCGGCGGCGAAGGGCGCCATCGTGCTCGCGCCCTTGACCCCGTCGGGCAGCGGCTTGTTGTTCACCTTCCGTACAATGGGGTACTTGAACTGGCGGCCCGCGAGCTCGGCGGGTACGCCGGGCGGCAGGGGCACGGCCGGGCCCGCTGGCGCGGGGGCGGCCGCGGCGGCGGCGGGGCCGAGGAGCGCGGCGAGAGCTACGGCGACGGTGAACCTCTTCCTCGAGCTCATGCGATCCACTCCGCAAGGAGGCCCCTGAAGCAGAGCCTTAGTTCCGTCAGCCACGCGCGATGCCTGCCCATCTGCAGCCGATGATCGGACACGATCAATCCAGGTTTCCTTGATCGGCGTCATCGAAATGGTCCAAGTCCCCTGCACGCCGGACACTGTGTGATGCCGTCGATTGGCGTACCGACCCCTGTGCGCAAATGTGGTGCAATGTCATTTCAACAGCAGCTTCTTCTTCTTTGCATTGTGCGGCGAGTGGCAGACGACACACTCGTCCTCCGGTGAGGGGTGCCCCTTCATCGGCCGCTGGTAGTCGTCGTGGCAGTCGAAGCAGAGCGCGTTCGACTTCTTGCGCAGCCGGCCCGGCGGGGCGTTCGGATCGCTCGGGTCGTGGCAGGCGTTGCAGGCGCCCATCTCGTACGGCCCGTGCGTCGAGATCCACTGCCCGGCGGGCAGCGGCGCGAGGCGGTTCGGCGCGCGCGCGCTGCCGTCCGCGGCGAGCGCGATCAGGACGAGGAGTGGGGTGAGGACCGGCATCGCGTCGACGCTCCGGGCAGCGAGTGGCGCCGCAGGTTCGCACAGGTCGGGGCGCAGCCCAAGCGAGGTGTGACGGCAAGCCGTCGCAGCCAGCCGGCGGATGTGAGTCGAGAACTTGCAAAGTGGGATCGATCGGGCATGCTGGCGCTGGGGCGATAGCGGCCGGAAGCGGGCGGGTGGTCAGACGTGGGTGGCGGGGCGTGGAGCGGCGTGTGGGGCGCGGGCGGAACCGCAGGCGTGACGACGGGAGCAGCGCCGCGCCCCGCGGGACGCGGCGCTGGCGCCGCGCGCTCGCCCTGGTGACCGCGATCGCCGGGCTCGGCGCCGCCGCGGCGGCCGCGCCGCGCGGGGCCGCCCTGCTCCGCTCCGCCGAGTCGCTGCGCATCCGCACCCTCCGCTTCGAGGGCCTGGAGCGCGCTACCGCCGACGAGCTGCTGGCGCTCTCCCCGGTCCACCCCGGCGACCACCTCCTCACCGCCGACGTCGACGGCCTCGAGCAGGCGCTGGCGCGCCACCCCTGGGTGGCCCGGGTGGAGGTGCACCGGAGCTGGCCCCCCGCGCTGACGGTGCGGGTGGTGGAGCGCCACGCGGCGGCGCTGGTCGATCTCTCGGGCCTGTACCTGGTCGACGAGGCGGGCGAGCCGTTCAAGCGGGCCGCCGCCGGCGACGGGCTCGATCTGCCGGTCGTGACCGGGCTGTCGCGAGCGGACTACGTGCAGCGCCGCGACGCCGTCGCGCCGCGGCTGCGGGGCGCGCTGGCGCTGGCGCGCGCCTGGCGCGAGGGCGGCCGCGACGCGGCGGCCCGGCTCTCCGAGATCCACCTCGATCCCGGAGACGGCACGACGATCTACGTGGGCGACGAGGGCGTCCAGGTCCGGCTCGGAACGGGCGACCTGGAGGCGAAGCTCGGCCGCCTCGAGCAGGTGCTCTCGGCGCTCCGCGCCGAGGGAAGGAAGGCGGAGGTGCTCCACCTCGACAACCGGCTCCACCCGTCCTGGGTGACGGTCCGGCTGGCGAAGGTGGATCTCCTGCGAGCGCAGGGGCAGGCGAATGAGCCTGGCCCGGAGCGAGCGGGGGGCATGGGGGGGCGCAGCATTGCGCCCCCCCATCTCGATCAGCTGAAGGTAGCGAGCCCGAGAGGGCTCTAGGACAGGACGAAGCGCGACTGCGCCAACTCGTCCGGAGGTGGGTCATGGCGAAGAGCGGAGACATCCTGGTCGGCCTCGACATCGGGACGACCAAGATCTGCGCCATCGTCGGCGAGATGACCGACGAGGGCATCGACATCATCGGGATCGGCACGCACCCGTCGAAGGGGCTGCGCAAGGGGGTGGTGGTCAACATCGACGCCACCGTCGCCTCGATCAAGCGGGCGATCGAGGAGGCGGAGCACATGGGCGGCTGCGAGATCTCGACCGTCTACACCGGGATCGCGGGCGGCCACATCAAGGCCTTCAGCTCCCACGGCGTGGTGGCGGTGAAGGACAAGGAGGTCCGGCAGACGGACGTGGACCGCGTCATCGACCAGGCGAAGGCGGTCGCCATCCCGCTCGACCGGGAGGTCATCCACGTCCTGCCGCAGGAGTTCATCGTCGACGACCAGGACGGCATCAAGGAGCCGGTCGGCATGAGCGGCGTGCGCCTCGAGGCCAAGGCGCTCATCGTCACCGGCGCCGTCTCGTCGGCGCAGAACATCATCAAGTGCTCGCAGCGGACCGGCCTCAACGTGGCCGACATCGTGCTGCAGCCGCTGGCCTCGTCGCTGGCCGTGCTCTCCGACGACGAGAAGGAGCTCGGGGTCTGCCTGGTGGACGTCGGCGGCGGCACCACCGACATCGCGATCTTCTCGAACGGCGCCATCGTGCACACCGCGGTGCTGTCGCTGGGCGGCAACCACCTCACCAACGACGTGGCGGTGGGGCTGCGCACGCCCACCCACGAGGCGGAGCGGATCAAGAAGCAGTACGGCTGCGCCATGGCGTCGATGGTGGACAAGGAGGAGACCATCGAGGTGCCGAGCGTCGGCGGCGGGCAGCCGCGCGTCCTCTCCCGCCACATCCTGGCCGAGATCATCGAGCCGCGGGTGGAGGAGATCTTCATGCTGGTCCAGCACGAGATCCAGAAGTGCGGGATGGAGGAGCTGCTCGCCTCCGGGGTCGTCATCACCGGCGGCTCGACGCTCCTCCACGGCATGCCCGAGATGGCCGAGGAGGTGCTCGGGATGCCGGTGCGGCGCGGGCTCCCGCGCAACATCGGCGGCCTGGTGGACGTGGTGAAGGGCCCGCAGTTCGCCACCGCGGTGGGGCTGGTGAAGTACGGCGCGCGCCAGGTGGAGGCGAGCCCCCACTTCAAGATCCGGGACGAGAACGTCTACCGGAAGGTGCGCAACCGCATGCAGAAGTGGCTCGGGGAGATCTTCTAGGTGCGCGAGCACGAAAGGGACCAGGACATGATCGAGCTCTCGGACAGGAACGAGCCCGGCGCGCGCATCAAGGTGATCGGCGTCGGCGGCGGCGGCGGCAACGCCATCAACACCATGGTGGCCGGGCGGCTGGAGGGGGTGGAGTTCATCGCCGCCAACACCGACGTGCAGGCGCTCGCGGCCAACAAGGCCGGGGTGAAGATCCAGCTCGGCAAGGCGTCCAGCCGCGGCCTCGGGGCGGGCGCCAACCCGGATCGCGGCCGCGAGGCGGCGCTGGAGGCGCGCGACGCCGTCGCCGACGCGCTGGCGGGCGCCGACATGGTGTTCGTCACCGCCGGCATGGGCGGCGGCACCGGCACCGGCGGCGCGCCCATCGTGGCGGACGTGGCGAAGCAGTCGGGCGCGCTCACGGTGGGCGTCGTGACGAAGCCCTTCCTGTTCGAGGGCAACAAGCGCCGGAAGCAGGCCGAGCAGGGCCTGGCCGAGCTCAAGGCGGCGGTCGACACCCTCATCGTCATCCCGAACCAGCGGCTCATCTCGGTGGCGGGCGAGAACGTCTGCCTGGCGGACGCCTTCAAGCGCGCGGACGAGGTGCTCCTGCACGCCGTGCAGGGCATCAGCGACATCATCACCGTGCACGGGCTCGTCAACGTCGACTTCGCCGACGTGCGCACCATCATGTGCGAGCAGGGCATGGCGCTCATGGGCACCGGCCGCGCGGCCGGCGACCGGCGCGCCATCGAGGCGATGCAGGCCGCCATCAGCTCGCCGCTGCTGGAGGACGTCTCGCTCGACGGCGCGACGGGCCTCCTCGTCAACATCACCGGCGGCCCGTCGCTCACCCTCTACGAGGTGAACGAGGCGGTCACGATGGCGCAGACGGCGGCCGACCCGGAGGCGAACATCATCTTCGGCTCGGTCATCGACGAGCGCATGGGCGACGAGGTCAAGATCACCGTCATCGCCACCGGCTTCGCGCAGAAGGAGGCGCCCATCCGCCTCGTGCAGAAGGCGCAGATCGCGATGCCGATGGCGGCCCCGCGCGCGACCCCGGCCCCCGTCGCCGCCGCCTCCCCGGCCGCGGTCCTCGCCACCGCCGCCCGCGCCGTCGCGCCCGCCGAGGCGCCCCGCCGCGAGCCGGTGAAGGTCGCGAGCGGCGCCGCCGCCCCGCCCCGCCCGCCCCCCATCCCCTCGCGCACCCGCCCCGCCATGTCGCCCGACGGCTTCAAGCCCAGCGACGACGACCAGTACGACATCCCCGCCTTCCTGCGGCTGCGCGGCGGGCAGACCGGGCTGCCGGAGTAGGGGAGCTCGGCCCCACGCGCTGAAGGTGCACCGCTCCCTCTCCCCGACCCCGGGGGAGAGGGAGCTCTCGTCTCGGGCGCGAGCCGGCTGCCGAACCCAATCGCCGCGGACGCGCTCCAACGACGGCACATCCCCACCGCTCGAGGCGCCATGGCGCTCCCCTCCCTGCTCGCGCTCTCCCTGGCACTCACCCTGAACGCCTCCGGCTCACGGAGCCCCCCTGCCAAGCCGGCCGACGCAGCCTTGCCGCCGGACGAGCTGGGCGAGGCGGTGAAGCTCGGGAAGAAGCTCTTCGACGAGACCGGGACGCACCCCCTCACCCGGGCGTTCGTCGGGAACGCGCTCTCGTGCGCGTCGTGCCATCCCGACTCTGGAGCCCATCCCACGGCTTCCACCTTGCTCGGCGCCGCGACCGCGTACCCTGCCTGGGGGCCGCGCGAGCAGGCGGTGCTCACGCTGGAGGACCGCGTCCTCAACTGCTTCATGCGGAGCCTGAACGGCACCCGGCCGCCCGTGGGGAGCAAGCCGTCGATCGCCCTCACGGCCTACATCACGTGGTTGTCCACCGGGATGCCGGTTCGGCTCAACGCCGAGGCGCCGCTGGGTCCCCATTCGTTCGCGAAGCCGGCCTTCGTTCCTTCGAAGGTGAGCGTCGAGCGCGGGCGGAAGCTGTACGGCGAGCGCTGCGCCCCGTGCCACGGCGAGGACGGGCAAGGCGACCCGCCGGTGTGGGGGCCGCGCTCGTACAACGCCGGCGCGGGCCTCGCCGCCGTGCCGAAGCTCGCCGGGTGGCTCCGGGCGACCATGCCGCCGGACGCGCCGCTGGCGAGCGACGCCGACGCGGTGGACGTCGCGGCCTACGTGAACTCGCAGCCGCGTCCGGACTTCGTCCTGAGGGACCACCTGCCGGCGGGCGACCGCACCGGCGTCTACAACTCGAGCGTGGCGGACGAGGTGGACCGGGCGCCGACGTGGCCGCGCAGGAAGTGATCGCGCGGCGTCGCTCCCCCCACGCTCCGCGCCGGGCGGTGCAGGCCCCTCCGCGGTGCCTGCCCTATCGCTATCGCCACTCCGCGCGCCGCGCCTCCTCCAGCCTGGCCCGGAACTCGGGGCGCGCCAGCCAGGCCTCGGCGAGCGCCGTCCCGAGCTTGCGCCCCGCCTCGACGTCGCTCGGCCAGTGCACGCCGGCGCGGACGCGGTCGAACCCGATCTGGCGGCCGCGCTCCAGGAGCGCCGGTGCCCGCGACGGCGCGAGCTCGGCGAGGAGTCGCGCGTAGAGGGCGCCGCGCGTGGCGTGGCCGCTCGGGAAGGCGGGGCTCGGCTCCCGCTGGACCGCGGGGACCACGCGCGGGTCGGCCGCGTACGGGCGCGGCCGACCGCAGTGCGCCTTGAGCGGCCCGTAGACCTTGCGCGCGTCGCGCTCGGCGGCGGCGAGCAGCGCCCAGGTGAGCGGGCGGTGCGCCGCGTCGAGGGGCCCGCCCGCCCCGTCCGCCAGCGCCTCGGGGCCGAGCTCGACCTCGGCGGCGGCGCGCTGCACCTCCTCGGGCGTGCGCGCCTCCTGGACCCACAGCAGGACCGCCAGGTCGTCGCGCCAGGACGGGGTGCCCGCCGCCGGGCAGGGGCCGGTGATGGCCCAAACGTCCACGCCCGCGGCGGCGCCGGCGGCGGTCACGACCTCCGCCGGAACCGGCGCCCCGCGCGCCGCGGCGCCCGGGGGCGGGCGCTGCGCCGGGGGGGCGGCGCAGCCGGCGAGGAGCGCTGCGGCGGAGGCGAGGGCGAGGAGGCGCATGCGCGGCATGATGCGCGCCGCGGCGCCGGCCGCCAAGCGCGCGCGCCGCGCCAGCCCCCGGGTCAGGCGCGCGCGGTCACTGCAGGGCGGCGGCCTCGGCGGAGGCGCGCTCGCGCAGCGTGTAGAACCGCGCCAGGTCGCCCAGCGACACCACGCCGAGCAGGCCGCGCCGGCCCACCACCGGGAGGTGGCGCACGCGGCGGCGGCGGAGCAGGCGCGCCACCTCCTCCAGCGGCGCCTCCAGCTCGACCGCGGCGGCGGAGGTGGACATGGCCTGGGCGACCGGCGTCCGGGCCGGATCGCGCCCGGCGGCGACGGCGCGCACCACGTCCCGGTCCGACAGGACGCCCTGCACCGCGCCGTCGTCGTCCGCCACCACGAGGCACCCCACCCCGCGGTCGCACAGGAGCCGGCTCGCCTCCGCGAGCGTGACGCCCGGCGCGCAGGTGTAGACCACGGCGCTGTTCTTCTGGGCCAGGACGTCGCGGACGGTCGGCACGCGGGGCTCCTTCGGCCGGTATCCGTTTTGACGGAGACGCAGCCCTCTGTCCGTCAGAGCGGACATCGCAGTTGTAGACCAGGCCGCGGGCCGGGGCAAGCCGACCCGCCGCGCGCGCCCCCTCCCTCGGCCGGCGGCATCGGGTACAAGGGAGGGCGTGCGGCAGCGGCTCGCCAGCTGGGCGGCGGCGGCGACGGGGCTCCTCCTCCTCGCCGCGGCGGTCGTGTTCGCGCTGGCGCGGAGCCGGTGAGGTGGCGCCCCGGGCCGCGCCCCGCGACGTCGCGCGCTCGGCGCTGTGGGTGGCGCTGTACGCCCTCCTGGCCTTCCAGCCCATCCTCGTCCTGCTCGCGGCCCCGTCGGAGGGGCGGGGCGGCTTCGGGCGCGAGCTCTCCTCGGCGCTCGGCTTCCTCGCCCTCTCCACCATGACCATGCAGTTCGCCCTCACGGCCCGCTTCCAGTGGCTGGCGCCGCCGTTCGGGACGGACCTCGTCTACGCCTTCCACCGCGCGATGACCTGGGTCTCGCTAGGGCTGGCGGTGCTCCACCCGCTGGCGCTGCTCGGCCGCGACGCGCCCGCGGCGCTCGGGTGGCTGACGGTCGCCGGCGCTCCCCCGGCCATCGCGGCCGGTGTGCTCGCCCTCTACGCGCTGGCGGCGCTGCTCGTCACCAGCCTCTTCCGCCGCGGGCTGCGGCTCCCCTACGAGCCGTGGCGCGCCGGCCACGGCCTGCTCGCGGTGGCGGCCCTGGCGCTCGGCGCGCTCCACGCGCTGCGGGCGGACCGGCTCCTCGCGCGCCCGGTGGAGCGCGTCGCCTGGCTCGCCTGGACGCTCGCCTGGGGGCTCCTCATCGTGCGGGTGCGCCTCGCGAAGCCGCTCGTCCTGCTCCGCCGGCCGTGGGTGGTGCGCGAGGTGCGGCCGGAGGGCGGACGGGTGACGACGCTCGCGCTCGAGCCGGACGGCCACCCCGGCGTCCGGTTCCGCGCAGGGCAGTTCGTCTGGCTCACCCTCTTCGGCTCGCCCTTCGGCGCGCGCGAGCACCCCTTCTCCATCTCCAGCAGCTCGCAGGGGGCGCCGCGGCTCGAGCTGACGGTGAAGGAGGCGGGCGACTTCACCCGCCGGGTGGCCGCCGAGCTCCGCCCCGGCGCGCGCGCCTACGTCGACGGGCCGTTCGGGAGCATGACGCTCGACGGCTTCCCCGACGCCGAGGGCTACCTGCTCGTGGCCGGCGGCGCCGGCATCGCGCCCTGCCTCTCGATCCTGCGCACGCTGGCCGACCGCGGGGACCGGCGGCGCCACGTCCTCGTGTACGGCACCGGCCGGTGGGAGGCGACGCCGTTCCGGGAGACCCTGCGGGAGCTCGCCGGCCGGCTGCGGCTCGAGGTGGTGCACGTGCTCGAGCACCCGCCGGAGGGCTGGCGCGGCGAGCGCGGCCTGGTGACGGAGGAGGTCCTCGGCCGCCACCTCCTGCGCGACCTGCGCGTCACCTGCTTCGTGTGCGGGCCGCCGGGCATGATGGACGTGGTGGAGCGGGCGCTGGTGCGGCTCGGGGTGCCGGTGGGCGACATCCACTCGGAGCGGTTCGATCTCGTCTGACGCCCGCGGGTGGGCTGGCCGTCCCCGCCTCAGATCTCGTCGAGGAGCTCTCCGGAGGCGCCCACCAGGCGCAGCTCGGCCTCGGGGCCGCGCACCGCGTGGGTCGAGCAGGAGAGGCAGGGGTCGAAGGCGCGGATCGCCGCCGAGACGCGACTTCGCAGCGCCTCGGTGATCCGGGGCCCGTCGACCCAGCGCGCCGCCACCTGGCGGACGGCGCGGTCCATCGCGGTGGCGTTCTGACCGGTGGCGACGAGCAGGTTGGCCCAGGTGACGAGCCCCCCCGCGTCCACGCGATAGTGGTGGAAGAGCGTGCCGCGCGGCGCCTCGCACGCCCCGACCGCCTCCCCGCACGCCTCGCCCGCGGGCGCGAGGACCTCGCGCCCGAGCAGATGCGGGTCGCGGAGCAGCTCGTCCATGCGTTCGAGCGCGAACAGGATCTCGACCAGCCGGGCACCGTGGGCGTGGAACGTGGACAGCACGGCCCCCCGCCCGAGCGCGCGGAACTCGCGCAGCGCCCGGTCGGCGCGCGGGGTCCCGCAGCGCGCCACCGCGTTGAGCCGCGCCAGCGGCCCGACCCGGTAGGCTCCCGCCGGGAACCCGAGCGATCGCCAGTAGGGGTGCTTGAGCCGGCTCCACGTGACGGTCCGCTCCCCGATGAGCTCCTGGTACCGCGCCGGATCGAGGCCGTCCTCGAGGATCGCCCCCGCCGCGGAGACGAGCCGGAGCGCGCCCTCGCACGGGTCGAGCTCGCCCTTCGCCCCGACCAGCGCCAGGAAGGGGGTCTCGAACGCGCCGCAGCTGGCCGCCTCGTCGGCGCGTGCGGGGAGCGTGGCCGCCCACCAGGCCAGGGTCCGCTCCGCCGCGGCGAGCGCCTCGGGCAAACCGGCGGCGATCGCGTCGCGATCGGACGGCGTGAGCGGCGCCGCCACGCCGCCCGCGACGATGTACGGTGCGTGCACGCGCCGCCCCCCGAGGCGCGCGAGGACCTCCTGCCCGACGCGCCGCAGCAGGACGCCGTCGCGGAGGAGCCCGGGCGCGACCTCGGCGGCGACGAGGAAGTTGCGGCGGGCAGGCTCGGCGTCATACCCGAGCACGAAGTCGGGGGCGGACAGATAGAAGAAGGCGAGCGCGTGGGACTGGACCAACTGCGCCAGCATCGCCAGCCGCCGCAACCTGCGCGCTGCGGGTGGTGGGGCGGCGCCCAGGAGGACGTCGCCCGCCTTGGCCGCCGCCAGCGCATGCGCCGTCGGGCAGATGCCGCAGATGCGCGCCGTGAGGGCCGGCAGCTCGCGCAGGGGCCGCCCGGCGCACACGGCCTCGAACCCGCGCAGCGCCGTCACCTCGACGCGGGCGTCGCGGACCCGACCCGCCTCGTCGAGCTCGATGACGGCACGGGAGCGCCCCTCGATGCGCGTGACGGGATCGATGACGACGCGGCGCCCCACGACCTCACCCGAAGTGAGCCTGGCCGGCGAGCGCGGGGAGCCGCCCGGCCGCCAGCTCCTCGAGGGCGGCGCGGATGAGGCCGGGGCCCGGCGGGCAACCCGGCAGGAAGAGGTCGATCGGGACCAGCTCCGCCACCGGCCGCACGCGGTCGAGGAGCGCGGGGAGCTCCGCGTCCACGCCGGCCGGCGCGCGCCACGCCCGCCGCAGCACGGCGGGGGCGCCGCCGACGGCGTCGCGCATGGCGGTCACGTTCCCGAAGCAGGCGCAGTCCCCGAGCGCGACGAGGACCCGCGCGCGCTCGCGGGCCCCGCGGAGCTCCGCCTCGTCGCCCGCCGTCGCCACCGCGCCCTCCACCAGGCACACGTCGACCTCGGGCGGGAGCTCCGGCGCGTCGGTGAGCGGCGAGTACACCAGGTCGACCCGTGAGGCGAGCGCGAGCAGCGCCTCGTCGAGGTCGAGGAGCGACATGTGGCAGCCGGAGCAGCCGCCGAGCCAGACGGTGGCGAGCCGCGCCCGGTCGCCGGGCTCACCCGCCGCGAGCGGCGGCGGCGCCGGCTGAGCCCGCGCCGGCGTGCGGCGGGGTCGGCTGCGCGCCGCGAGGCCCTGGGCGGCGGTGGCGGTCTCGAGCAGCGCGCCGGTCGGGCAGACCGCGGCGCAGCGCCCGCAGTCGGTGCAGGTCGGGCTGTCACCCCAGCGCTCCCCGCCGTCCGTGACGAGCCGCGTGCGCGCGCCGCGCCCGGCCAGGCCGAGCGTCCGCGCTCCTTCGATCTCGGCGCAGGCGCGCACGCACCTCGTGCACAGGACGCAGCGCCCCGGGTCGAGCAGGAACCGGGAGCGGCTCGCGTCGACCGGTCGCGCGCGGCGCGGGAGCTCCAGGTCGACGTGGTCGACGCCCAGGAGCTGGGCGAGGTCCTGCAGCTCGCAGCACCCGCTGGCCGGGCACGCGGCGCAGACGTGGTCGCCGTTCGCGAAGAGCAGGGCGACCACCGACCGCCGGTGCTGCGCGAGCCGCGCCGAGCGAGTGGTGACGCGCATGCCCTCCCAGACCGCGGTGGCGCAGGCGGGGACCGGCCGCGGGAGCGAGTCCACCTCCACCAGGCAGAGCCGGCACGACGCGACCGTCGAGAGCCCCTCGAGGTGGCACAGCGTCGGCAGGGAGATCCCGTGCTCCCGGCAGGCGGCGAGGACGGTGTGGCCCTCGTCGGTCACGACCGTCCTGCCGTCGAGGACGAAGTGAATCACCGGTTCGCTCCCCCGCTGCGAGGCGATTCTACGCGCGCACGGCGCGACCGGGCGGGGCACGCCCGGGCTCCTGCGGGGCGCGCGGATCAGGGCTGGCGCCCGTCGCCCGGGCGGCGGAGCACGGGCACGTGAGCTGGGCGGTCCTACCGCTCGCGCGCGAGGAGCCCGTCCGACCGCGCCGACAGCTCGCTCGTGCGCGCCAGCAGCGACTGCACCTGGGCGTAGAGCGCCTCCGCCTCGCTGTCGCGGCCGAGCCCGCGGTCCAGGTCGGCGAGGCGGCCGAGCAGATCGGCCACCTTCGTGAGGTGCTGGTGCGCCAGCAGGAGGTCGCGCCCGAGCCGCGCGCCGGCGCGGCTGAAGATGACGCCGCTCTGGAACAGGCGCGCCAGCGCCTTCCGGTTGGTCTCCTGGACCGTGCCGAGGCGGGAGCGGTAGTCGCGCAGGCGACGATCGTCGCGGGCGGCGGCCAGATCGACCACCGCGGACGCTCTCCCCGATCTCGGCGCGCTGCGCGGCGTGCGGCGTCCCTCCGTCCCGAGGATGGTAGGGCCCGTCCCGCGCCGGGGTCAAATGACCCTGGCGAGGGACGTCGCGCGCCGCGCCTTGACTCCTCCGGCGTCTTCGGTCAGGCGACGGCGGCGCGCACCAGCTCCTCGACGCGCGCCAGCGCCTGGTCGAGGCCGGCCGCGTCGGGGCCACCCGCCTGGGCGAGGTCGGGCTTGCCGCCGCCCTTGCCGCCGACGAGCTTGGCCGCCTCGCGGACGAGGTCGCCCGCCTTGACCCGGTTCGTGAGCCCCTTCGTCACCGCCACGAGCAGCACCGCCTTGCCGTCCTGCTCGCTGCCGAGGGCCACCACGCCCTGCCCGAGCTTGTCGCGCAGCTTGTCGGCGAGGTCGCGCAGCGCGTTCCCGTCGCCCTCCACGCGCGCGGCGAGCACCTTCACGCCGTTCACCTCGCGCGCCTGGCCGGCCAGGTCGCCGGAGCGCGCCGCCGCCATCTGCCCGCGCGCGTCGGCCAGCGCCTGCTCGAGCTCGCGCACGCGCTTCTGCGCCTGCTCGATCTTCTGCGCCACCTCGAACGCGCCCGCCTTGAGCAGGCGCGCGGCGTGGTGGAGCTCCTCGTCGGTGCGCTGCGCCAGCTCGACCGCCCGCGGGCCGGTGCAGGCGACGATGCGGCGCACGCCGGCCGCGATCGACTCCTCGCTCGCGATCTTGAAGAACGCGATGTCGCCGGTGCGGCGCACGTGCGTGCCGCCGCACAGCTCCTTGGAGGGGCCGAGCCGCACCACCCGCACGCGGTCGCCGTACTTCTCGCCGAAGATCATCATGGCGCCGGTCTCGCGCGCCTTCTCGAGCTCCAGCACCGCCGTGTCGGCCGCCTCGTTCCGGCGGACGAGCTCGTTCACCGTCCGCTCCACGTCGCGCAGCTCGTCCGGCTCGAGCGGCTGGAAGTGCGAGAAGTCGAAGCGCAGGTAGTCGGGCGAGACCACCGAGCCCGCCTGCTTGACGTGCTCACCCAGCCGCTGCCGCAGCGCGTGGTGCAGGAGGTGCGTCGCGGAGTGGTTGGCGCGCACGAGGTCGCGCCGCGCGTCGTCCACCGTGAGCTCGACCAGGTCGCCCACCGCGAGCCGCCCCTCCTCCAGCTTCCCGAGGTGGACGATGAGCCCGGGGACCGGCCGCTGCGCGTCGGTCACCGCCATCCGGCCGCCCGGCCCGGCCAGGGTGCCGACGTCGCCCACCTGGCCGCCCGACTCGCCGTAGAAGGGCGTCGCGTCGGTGACCACCTCGACCCGGTCGCCCGCCACGGCCTGCGCCGCGCGCGCCCCGTTCACGACCAGCGCCTTCACCTCCGCCCGCGCGGTGGTGGTGTCGTACCCGAGGAACTTCGTCTCGCCCAGCTCGGCGGCGATGCGCTTGTGCAGGTCGCCCACCGCCTCCTCGCCGGAGCCCTTCCACTCCGAGCGCGCCCGCTGCTCGGCCATGTGCTTGTCGAAGCCCGGCTCGTCCACCGTGAGCCCGCGCTCGGCGGCGATGGTGCGGGTGAGGTCCATCGGGAAGCCGAAGGTGTCGTAGAGCTGGAAGGCCACCTGGCCCGGGATGATCCGCTCCTTCGCCTCGGCCAGCCGCGCCATCTCGACCTCGAGGATGGCGAGGCCCTTGTCGAGCGTGCGCCGGAACGACTCCTCCTCGGAGAGCGCCACCTTCTCGATGAACGCGCGGTTCTCGCGCGTCTCGGGGTACGCCGCGCCCATCTCGTCGATCACCGCGCCGCAGATCTCCGCCAGGAACGGCCGCTCCAGCCCGAGCCGCTTCCCGTGGCGGATGGCGCGCCGCATGATGCGCCGGAGCACGTAGCCGCGCCCCTCGTTCGACGGCAGCACGCCGTCGCCCACCAGGAAGGTGGTGGCGCGGGCGTGGTCGGCGATGACGCGCATCGAGACGCCGTCGTCGGTCTCCGCCCGGTACGCCTTGCCCGCCACCCGCTCGATGGCGCGGATGATGTTCTGGAAGAGGTCGGTGTCGTAGTTCGAGCGCTTCCCCTGCACCACCGCCGCCAGCCGCTCCAGGCCGGCGCCGGTGTCGATGGAGGGCTTGGGGAGCGGGGTGAGCCCGCCCTCGGCGCTCCGCTCGAACTGCATGAAGACGAGGTTCCAGATCTCGAGCCAGCGATCGCAGTCGCACGCGACGCCCTGGCACTTCCGGCCCTCCTTCTCCTCGGCGCACGGGATGTCGTCGCCCTGGAAGTAGTGGAGCTCGGAGCAGGGGCCGCAGGGGCCGGTCTCGCCCATGGCCCAGAAGTTGTCCTTGGCGCCGAGCTTGAAGATCCGCGCCTCGGGGACGCCCTGAGCCTTCCACAGCCCGTACGCCTCCTCGTCCCACGGGATGCCGCCCTCCCCGGAGAAGACGGTGGCGGCGAGCCGCGACCGGTCGATGCCGAGCCACCTCGGGCTCGTCACGAGCTCCCAGGCGAAGGCGATCGCGTCCTGCTTGAAGTAGTCGCCGAAGGAGAAGTTGCCCATCATCTCGAAGAACGTGTGGTGACGGGCGGTGAAGCCCACGTTCTCGAGGTCGTTGTGCTTGCCCCCGGCCCGGACGCACTTCTGGGCGGTGGTGGCGCGCTTGTAGTCGCGCGTCTCGCGTCCGGTGAACACGTCCTTGAACTGGTTCATCCCGGCGTTCGCGAAGAGCAGCGTCGGGTCGTTGTGCGGGACGAGCGAGCTCGATGGGACGCGCCGGTGCCCGCGCTCCTCGAAGAAGCGCAGGAAGGCGTCGCGGATCTGGGCGGCGGAGAGGGCGGTCATCGTGGGCAGGGCCTCGAAAGAAGGGAGCTTTCTTAACACCCGGGCCCGCTCCGGTCCACCGCCCTCGCGCGCTACGAGGGCGGCGGGAGCCGCACCTTCCAGCCCCGCTCGCGCACGAGCTCCACCTCGCGCGCCGGGCCGCCCTCCTCCCGGACCTCGAGCAGCGCGCGATCGCGCGACTCGCGCCGGACGACCACCTCGGCCACCCGCCGCGAGGCGCGCGCCGCGTCCCCGAGGAGCAGGTCGCGGCCGCTCGGCGGGACGACCCCCGGCGCGTGCGCCGCCGCCTCGCGGGCGCGCGCGTCGAGCCACGCCTGCGTGTCGCCGGAGAGGAGCGCCCAGGCGCGGTCGCCGTCGCGGTCCGCCACCGCCCGGACGAAGGCGCGGTAGGCGGCCTCGGGCGAGCCCTCGCGCTGCGCGCAGGCCGCGGCGGCGAGGAGGGCCCCGGCGAGGAGCGGGGCGAGGCGGAGGCGGGCCGTCATGGCGCTCCAGTATGCCGCGGCGCGGGCGCGCCGGCCGCGGGCTTTCGCAGGCGCAGCCGCCAGACCGGGTGCCCCGTGGCGAGGTAGCGCTTCTCGCGGGTGGAGGGGATCTCGCCCTCCGGCCGGTCCGAGAAGCCGCCGGGGCCCGCCTCGTTCTCGAAGCCGATCGCCTCGAGGCGCTCCACCGCCTCCAGCGCGTACCGCTCCACGTCGGTGCGGAAGTCGCACAGCCCGCCCGGCGCGAGCAGGCCGAAGAGGAGCTGGGACATCCCGTCGTCCACCAGCCGCCGCCGGTGGTGGCGCCGCTTCCACCACGGGTCGGGGAAGTGGACGTGCACGGCGGCGAGCGACCCGGCGCGGAACAGCCGCGGCGCCAGGAGCCGGCCGTCGCCGGTGATGACGACCAGGTTGGCGTGGCCGCGCTGCGCCGCCCGGTCGCGCAGCTCGTCGGCGAACTTGCGCCGCTGCTCGATGGCGACGAGCGCCCGGTCTGGCTGCGCGCGGGCGAAGCCGAGCGCGAACCCCCCGTGCCCCGAGCCGATCTCGAGCTCGAGCCGGTCCGCGCGCTCCCCCAGGAGCGCGCGCCAGTCGGGCAGGAGATCGAGGGCGAGGGCGCCGTCGTCGGCGGCCGAGAAGATCATGGGCGCGCTTTATACATGGTAGAGATCCCGCATGCGCAACCGTCCGGCGCTGGCGGCCCTGCTCCTCCTGGCCGCCAGCGGCTGCGGCCGCTGCGGCGGGCCCGCGGCGGCCCCGCCGGAGCGGCTCCTCCCGGCCGACGTCCCGCTGGTGGTGGTGGTGCCGCGGCTGCGCGCCGCCCAGGAGCAGGCGGTCGCCCTGCTCCGGACGGTCCTCACCTTCCCTGCCGCGGCCGACCTCGCCGACGCCCTCGCCGCCGCCAAGGCGCAGCTCGGGCTCGACCCCCTCGACCCGCTGGCGCTGGCGGCGGCCGGGCTCGACCCGGAGCGCGGGCTCGCCGCCGCGCGCACCGCGACCGGGGAGCTCGTGCTCGTCCTGCCCGTCGCCGACGCGGCGAAGCTCGCGGACACCGTCGGGCGCCTCGCCCAGGACCGGCTCGGCGCCGGCCGGCGCGAGCCGACCCGCGCGGGCGGGTTCGAGGTGACGGCCTTCCGGGCCGCCGGCCAGCCGGTGGCGCTGGCGCTGCTCGTGGCGGGCGGCCACGCGCTCCTCGCCGCCGGGCCCGGCGCGCCGGACCGCCTGGCGGCGCTGGCCGCCGCGGCCAGGTCCGCCCCGCTCGAGCGCAGCGCCCCCTTCGCCCGGGCGCGCGCCGCGCTCGGCGGAGAGCGGACGGCGCTGCTCTTCGCGCCGCCCGGCTCGCCCGCCGTGGCGCGCTGGCCCGCGCTGCGCGAGGGCGCGGCGGCCGCCCTGTCCGCGGCGGCGACCCGGCTCCAGGTGGACGCGGTGCTCCTGCTCGGCCAGGAGCGGCGCCAGCTCTGGGGCGCCGCGCTCGCGCCGCCTTCCGGCGCCGCCGCCGTCGAGCTGCCGGGTCGGCCGCCCGACGCGTTCCTCGCCGGGCGGCTCGCCGGCGACCCCGCCCCGCTCCTGCGCCGCGCGCTCTGGGCGGCGCCGGGCGTCCAGGCCGCGCTCGCGCGCGCCGGCCTCGACCCCGAGCGCGACCTCCTCGGCCTGCTCGCCCCCGGCGCGACGGCGGCGCTGGCGCTGGCGCCCACCTTCGACGTGGCGGCGGTCTCGCGCGGGGCGGAGGGCGCCGTGACGGGCGATCCGTTCCGCCTCGCCCACCTCACGGCGGCGCTGGCGGTGCAGGACGAGGCGCGGGCCCGGGCGGCGCTCGCGCGCCTGGCCGCGGCCGCCCCGGCGCTCGGGTTCACCGCCGCGGCGCGCGGCCCCGGCGGCGCCGGCTGGCGCTTCGCGCGCGGGCCGCTCGCCCTCGACGTCGCCCTGGACGGGCGGCGGCTCCTCGTCGCGGGCGGCCCGGGCCGGCTCGAGCAGCTCCTCGGCGGCGGCGCCCGCGGGGACGCGGCTCCGACGGCCGACGCCCGCCGCGCCCTCGCCCCCGGCGCGAGCGGCGCGGTGATCGACTTCGGCCAGCTCGTCGCCGCCTTCCGCGCCCTGCCCGCCGCCGCGTACGGCTCCGGGCCGGACGCCTTCGTGATGCGCTCGCTGGCGGACCGCCTCGTCGATCCCGCCGCGCGGCTCCTCGCCGCCTCGGCGCGGGCCGAGGTGACGGCGGAGGCCGCCCGGCTCGAGCTGGTGGTCGAGGCGCGGCCGCCGGAGGCGGCGCCGTGATCCGCGTCCGCGGCCTGGTCAAGCGCTTCCAGGACGGTCCGGCCTCGCTGACGGTGCTCGACGGCCTGGACCTCGACGTCGCGCCGGGCGAGCTGGTGGCGCTGCAGGGCGCCTCCGGCTCGGGGAAGTCCACCCTGCTCCACATCGTGGGCGCGCTCGACGCCGCGTTCGAGGGCGAGGCGCGGGTCGCGGGCGAGGAGCTGCGCGCGCTCACCCCCGCCGGGCGGGCGCGCTTCCGCAACGCCACCGTGGGGTTCGTCTTCCAGGCCTTCAACCTCCTGCCCGGGCTCTCCGCGCTGGAGAACGTCTGCCTGCCAGCCTGGTTCCGGCCAGCCGGACCGGCCCCGGCGCCGCGCGCGCTCGCCGCCGCCGGGCGGGCGGCGCTGGCGCGCGTGGGCCTGGCGGAGAAGGCGGAGCAGCGCCCGGCGCGGCTCTCGGGCGGCGAGCGGCAGCGGGTGGCGGTGGCGCGCGCGCTCTTCGCCGGGCCCCGCCTGCTCCTCGCCGACGAGCCGACCGGCAACCTCGACGCCGTGACCGGCGCCGGGGTCATCGCCCTCTTCCGCGCGCTCGCCGCCGAGGGGCTCACCGTGCTGGTCGCGACGCACGAGGAGCGCGTCACGGCCGCGGCCGATCGCGCGCTGCTCCTGGAGCGCGGGAGGCTCCGGCCGGCATGAGGCTGCGCGGGCTCCTCCACCTGGCGCGCCAGGACCTCGCCGCCGACCGGCGCGGGGCGCTGCTCAACGGCGGCGCCGTCGCGGTCGGCGCGGCGGCGCTGGTCTTCTTCCTCGCGCTCGGGGCGGGCGTGACGCAGGCCGCCCGGCGGGTCTTCCCGAGCGACGCGCGCCTGGTCGAGGTGGTGCCGCCGGCGGTCTCGCTCTCCGGCGTGCTCGGCGGGGGGCGGCTCGACGACGCGACGCTGGCGCGGCTCCGCGCGCTCCCGGGCGTGGCCGACGCCTGGCCCAAGCTCGCGCTGCGGGTCCCGCTCGCGGCCACCCGCGCGCCGGAGGGGCTGGCGGTGAACTGGCCGCCCTCGCTCGTGATCCAGATCCCGGCGCTGGGCGTGCCGCGCGGGCTCGTCGCCCAGGACCTGCCGCCCGGCGCACCCTTCGACGACCCGGGGCCGGGCGGCGCCATCCCGGTGGTCCTCTCGCGCCGGCTGATCGAGGTCTACAACCGCACCATCGCGCCCGCCTGGAACGTGCGGCGGCTCCCGGCCGGCCCGGCGCTCGTCGGCCTGCAGCTCCCGGTGCGGGTGGGCTTCTCGATGGTGCCGCAGAAGACCGAGGATCGCGTCTACGACGGGCGGCTCCTGCTGGCCGGCCTCTCCGACCGCGTGCCGCTCTACGCCGCCGCGCTGCCCCTCGAGGCGGTGCGCCGCCTGCACCGCGAGTACGGCAAGCCCGACCAGGGCTACACCGCGGTGACGCTCCTCGCCGCCGCCCCGCAGGACGTGCCGGGGGTGGCGCGGGCGGTGCGGCGCATGGGCCTGGCGGTGGACGAGGGGGAGCGCGCCTCCGCCGAGCGGGTCGGCGCGGCGGTGGCGCTCGCGACCGGCGGCCTGGCGTTCCTCGCGCTCGTGCTCTGCGCCCTGGCGGCGCTCGCCATCGCGCAGTCGCTCTTCGCGAGCGTCCGGGCGCGGGCGAAGGACCTCGCCGTGCTGCTCGCGGTGGGGGCGCGGCCGGGCGACGTCCGCGCGCTCTTGGTGGCGGAGGCCGGCCTGGTGGGCTTCGCCGGCGGCGTGCTGGGCGCGCTCGCGGCCCGCCTCCTCGCGCTCGCCGCCGACGCGGCGCTGGCCCGGGCCCTGCCGGACTTCCCGTTCCGCCCCGACACCCTCTTCGCGTTCGCGCCCTGGATGTCCCTCGCCGGCGTGGCGGTGGCGACGCTCGCCGCCGCGCTGGGCGCCCTCGCCCCCGCCGCCGCCGCCGCCCGCATCGAGCCGGCGCGGGCGCTGAGCTGAAGGGCGGGGCCTGCTCCCCTCGCCCCGCGCAGCGGCTCAGCTCCCTCACATCTTCAAGAGGGCATGCGGCCCAGCAGGGTGGAGCGGCATGCGCCGGCCGGCGGATTTGGGCTGAGACGGGGCGCGGCAGGTGGGCGGGCGGTGCCGCGCTGGCGGGCGCCGCTGTGGGTCGGGCGTCGCACGCGAGGCGGTGGCGCGCGTACGAGGCGATGCCGCGTGCCCGGCTTACGATGGTTCTCCGAGGGTGAACGATGTTTCGCCCGCTGCACACGCCCCGACTGTGAGTGCGATTCGTGCTTGACCGCTTTCACGGCAGAGAGCGCTCGCGCCCTGACGCCTCTTCAGAACCGCCCGCCACTGCGCCGTGCCCTGGGCGTGCGGGGGCGCTCGGCGCTGCCGAAGGAGAGCTCGGCGGAGCACCTGCGAAAACGCGCAGGCACAGCGGCCAGGGGCCTTCCCGGACGCCCGAAAACTGCGTGTTACCGTCGGACACGCACTGGGAGGTCTCCATGACCGACGCCGTTCCCGCCTGCCTCGACACCGCCGCGCTCTCGCTTCGCCTGGCCGAGCTGGCCGGACATGAGCGCCACACGCAGGTCGAGTTCCTCCTCTACCTCGACGTCTTCGACCAGCGCCGGGCCTGGGCTGAGGCCGGGTATCCGTCTCTCTGGGAGTGGTGCGTCCGCGCCCTCCACCTCAGCGAGGGCGCCGCGGGCCGGCGCATCAACGCCATGCGCGTGCTGCGCCGGCTCCCGGGGCTCGCGGAGCCGCTGCGCGACGGGCGGCTCTCGCTGTCCACCGCGGCAGTGCTCGGACCTGTGCTCACCGAGGCGAACTGGGAGAATCTCGTCCAGCGAGCCGCGTACAAGACCAAGGTGGAGACCGAGCAGCTCGTCGCGTCGCTGCAGCCGCGGCTGGCTCCGCGGGAGGGGCTGCGGCGGCTGCCGAGGGCGGAACAGGCGCCCGTTGCGCTCTCGAAGCCGATCGAAGCGGGGTGCCTCGAGCTCGACCGCGGCGGGGGACGAGCCCCCGCCCTACAGCCCGGGGAGATCCCGGTGGATGACCTGAGTCTCGAATCGACCGTGGCGCAGGCGCGCCCGCCGCAGCTTCAGGCGCCGCGGCCTGCGTGCCGCGCCAAGCTCGAGCCCGTCGACGCCCAGACTTACTCGCTGCGGGTCACCGTCGACGCCGAGCTGAAGAAGGACCTCGACCAGCTGAAGACGCTCCTCGCCCACAAGGTCCGGAACGGCGAGCTCGGCGCACTTCTTCGCGAAGCGGTGAAGTGCGCGATCGAAAAGCACGGCAAGCGCCGCGGCGCGGTTGAGCCCTCGCGCCAGCGGAAGAGCCCCGAGCCGGCGGAGAAGGCGCCTGTGCCCGTTCCAGGCACGCGCGAGCCCATCCCGGCCGCGGTGCGTCGGGAGGTCTGGAAGAGGGACGGCGGGCGCTGCGCCTGGTGCTCACCCGATGGCCGCCGCTGCGGGAGTACCTGGATGCTGGAGCTCGACCACATCGAGCCCGTGGCGCTCGGCGGTCGCAGCACCGCCGGGAACCTGAGACTGGTTTGCCGCAATCACAATTCCCTGCACGCGGAGCACGTCTTCGGGCGGGAGCACATGGAGCAGTTCCGGAAGGATGCGGACCGGAGCGCTCCAGCTATCGCTGGCGGAAGCACTTCTGGGGCTTGCGGCGAGCGCGCGCAGACCGCTGGCTCGACGTCGACGCCGGGCCGGCACGGCACCGGATCGTGAGCCGATCTCGCGGACGGCGCCGCGTACGCGGAGGTTACGCCTCGCCGGCGCCGCTCGCCGGACGGTGCCCTGGTACATCGAAGCGGCGACCGCAGAACGGCCACGCACCTCTCGGCTGGCTGCGACGCGCCGAGGGGGAGACTTGTGCCCAATCATGAGGCGCCGGCGGGGAGAGGGAACCGGAGCCCATGCAAAAAAGGGCCGCGGGTTGCCCCGCGGCCCTTCCATGCAGCGTCTCGCGCGACCTTACTTCTTCAGGCCGGCCACGTACGCGGCGACGGCGTCGGCGTCGTCGACCTTGACCGGCTTCATCTTGCCCTTGCCCTCGGTGATCGCCTTCTTCACCTGATCGGCCGGCATGCCCGCGATGGCGTTGGGAGCCATCTTGGCGCCCTCGCCGGCGGCGCCGTGGCAGGCCTTGCACTTCGAGGCGTACAGCGCGGCCCCGTCGGCGGCGAGGGCGGTGGTGGCGAACGCGACGGCGAAGAGGGCAGTGACGATGCGCTTCATGGTGGACCCTTTCTCTTGAGAAGGTGACCTCACCGCCCAGACGCGGGGCGAGCGCGGTCTATTCAGTCGAGCCGCTACGAAAGCCAGGGGGGTGGCTCGACCGGTCGCCGTTCGTACTACATTCCCCACGACCGGTCCAGACGCCCGTAGCAGGGCGTACCGCGGGTCCGGCGCAGCGCGGCATGACTGCGGGTGAGCGGTCTACCCCGCCGCGGCGGCGCGGATGGGGGCCGCCTCGGCGGACCGGCTCGGGCGCGCCGGCGGGTACACCACCAGCGCGCGCCCCGCCTGCAGCTTGAAGCTGCGCGGGTTGCGGATGCCGTTCCAGCGGCAGAGCTCCTCCACCGCCACGCCGAACCGGCGCGCCAGGCTCCAGAGCGTGTCGCCCGAGCGCACCTGCACCGTCGCGCGCTGGCGGCCGGCCGAGCCGGCGTCCGCCTGCCGCGCCGAGGTGCCGGCGGCCGCCACGACCTTGCGGCCCGCGGTGCGCCGCGCCCGCGGCTCCGCCGCCTGCGAGGCGCGCTCGGCCGACGCGAACGCCACGCCCTGGTTGCGGGCGAGCGCGTTGAGCGGGATGACGAGCTCGGTCCCGGCCTTCACGTGCCGCGCGGGCCGCAGCCCGTTGACGCGCGCGATGGCGACCTCGTCGACGCGGTACGTCCTCGCGATCGCCCGGAGCGACTCGCCGCGGCCGACGCGGTGCTGGGCGAAGGCCAGCTTGCCCACGGTCTCGGAGACGCCCGGCCAGTTCCTGGCGAACGCCTCCTTCTGGCCGCGCGGGAGCTTGAGCGTGTACGCGCGCGGCGGGGTGCAGGTGCGGCGCAGCTCGGGGTTGAGCTCGAGCAGCGCCTTCTCCGGCAGCTCCGCCGCTTGCGCCACCGCCGCCAGCGGCGTGGCGGTGGGGATCGACACCTCGTCGTAGTCCTGCCACGCCTCGGCCTCGATCTCCTCCTTCGAGAAGCCGAACGCCTCGTGGTGCTTGGTGACGATGGCCGCGGCCATGAGCTTCGGCACGTAGCCCTTCGTCTCCGCCTTGAGCACGCGGCCGCGCGTCATGGACCAGAAGTCGGTCTGCCCCTTCGCGCGCGCCTTGAAGATCTTGCCGACCCCGGCGTTGTAGCCGGCCCACGCCAGGCGCCAGTCGCCGGTCTGCTTGTACAGCTCCTTCAGGTACTTCGCGGCGGCGCGGGCGGCCTTCTCCGGGTCGCGCCGCTCGTCCACCCAGAAGTCCTGCTTGAGCCCCATGCGCTTGCCGGTGGCGGGGATGAACTGCCACGGCCCCACCGCCTTGGCGCGGCTGGTGGCGAGGTTGCCGAAGCCGCTCTCGATCATGGCGAGGAACACGGTGTCCTCGGGCAGCCCCTCGTCGCGCAGGATCTTCCGGAACGCCGGGATGTACCGGTACGACCGCCCGAGCCACTTCACGAAGTGCTTGCGGACGAGCGGCGCCTGGAAGAACCGGACGTAGGCGAGGACCTGCTCGTTCACCTCGATCGGGATGTCGTACTCGGCCTGGAGGTGCCGCAGGTCGTGGTCGATCTCGGGCAGCCCGGCGATGCGCCCGTTCGACTCGGGCCCGGCGCCGCTCTCGCGGCCGAAGGCCTCGCGCAGGCGCTGCCGCAGCGGCGACTCGAGCCCGAGCCGCGCCGCGGCGCGCGCGGCGGCGTCCTCGGGCGGCACCTGCTCGGAGACGCGCGCCTTCTCCTCGGCCGCGCGCACCTGCTCGAGCTCGGCGGACTCGGCCTGGACCTCCTGGTCGATGACCGGCTCGTCCGGGGCGGAGGCGTCAGCCTCGTCGGCCGGGTCCTCGTCTCCGGCCGGCTTCGCCGCGGCGACCTCCGGCTGGGCCACGGCGGCGGCGAGGGCGGGCCCGGGCGAGGGCGGAAGCGCGGCGGCGGATCCGGTGCCGTCGGTCGGCCCCGTCGCGGGCAGGCTCTCGGCGGCGAGGGCTGCGCCGCCCGCGAGGGCGACGAGCGCGCAAAACACCAGCGGCTTCATTCGGATCATGCGCTTCCTTGGCTGCGTATCGAGGCCTCGGCCAGCCAGTGGCCTCGTTGGGGATCATGGTACCGGCAAGGGCAGCCGAAGGGAAATCACCCGTCAGGTCGCCTGCCTGCTCGCGTCGCACCCTGTCCCACGGATCAGGGAGGCCCATCTCGGCCGCGGAGCCCGTCCCCGTGCCCGGCGCCGATCACGCCCTGGAGGTAGCTCCGCAGCTCGAACCTCGTCGAGTGCTCGGGTGTGTGGCAACCCCGGCAGACCGCCTCACCCGGACGCCGCACCAGGTGCCCGGGCGGATCCAGCGCGTGGAGGCTGGCCGGCCCGTGGCACGCCTCGCACTGCACGTCGCGCCGGCCCTCGACCGCGGCGATGTCGCACGCGCCCCCGGGCTCCCGCCAGCCCGTGACGTGGCACCCCACGCAGGCGAGGTCGTGCTCCCGGCCCACCCGCACCAGCGTCGCCCAGGCGCGCGCGTGGCGCGTGGTCTCCCACTGCGCGACCGCCTCCGGGTGGCACCCCTTGCACGAGGAGACCGCGCCGCGCGGCGCCTCGTCGGTGCCGACGTAGGCCGCCGCCCCGGCCGCGGGCGCCGGGCACGGCCGCGGCGCGGCGCGGGCCCGGGCGAGGTTCTGGCGCGCCACCTCGGCGTGGTGCCGGTCGAGGATCGCGCGGACGCGGGGATCCTGCGGCAGGCGCTCGCCGAGCGCGACGAAGCTCACCACCAGCGAGGGGCGATCGCGCGGGGGCTCCGGGACGGGGCGCGCCCGCACCTCCCGCGCGCGCGCCGCGAGCTCGGCCAGCTTCCCGTCGAGGGCGCGGGCCAGCTCGGCCGCGCCGGAGGCGAGGGCGCCCGCCCGGCGGCGGGCGTAGTCGGCGGTCCGGAGCTCGAGCAGCTCGAGCTCCTCGTCGCGAGCGGCCGCGTCCGGCAGCGCGGTGAAGCCCCGGGCGAGGTCGCCGCGCAGGTAGAGGTCGACGCGCGCCAGCGACTGCCCCCGCCCCTGCACCTGCACCACCGGCACCGGACCCTCGAGCGCCGCGCGGTTCACGTCGTCCTCGAGGACCTCGCCGCGGTGGGAGGCGAGGAGCAGCGCGAGCCCCTCGCGCCGGGCCTCCTCCGCCCGCGCCGCGGCGGCGCGCGTGCCGCCCTCGTGGACGAGGCCGATCCGCACCGGCGCCGCCGGCACCGCGCCGGGTGGGCCGAGCGCGACGAGCGGCCGGCCGCCGGCGCGGAGCGTGAACCGGTCGCCCGCGGGCAGCGCCAGCCCGCGGAGGAAGGCGGGCCCGAGGACCAGGTCGCGCTCGCCCGGCGCGAACGCGTCGAGGCGCATCGCGGCCAGCGCGCGGGCCGCCGTCCGGGCGGCGAGCTCCTGCTGGACGGCGAGGTCGCCCGCGGGCCGCCCCTCGAAGAGCAGGTCGCCGCCGGCGACGAAGAAGACCGGCTGCCCCTCCGCCCGGATGCGCGCGAGGGCGGCCGCCATGCGGGCGAGCCCGCCCCGCTGGTCCTGGCTGCAGCCGCACGGCTCCAGGGTGCCGAACAGATCGGCGGTGTAGACGAGGGTGACGTGATCGGGGTACGCACGCGCGGCGGCGCCGGCCGGGCCCGGGGCCGCCAGCCACAGGAGCGCCACCGCCGCCCACCTCGCGCCGAGCTTGCGCATGCTCTCGCGACGGCTTAACACGAACCGGCCCGGGGTGCGGCGCGCCCGCGAGCTGCCGCCGCCCCAGGCGGACGGGCGCGAGAGGAACCACGTGCACATCGGCCCCCACCGCTTCGCCGGGCGATTCTTCCTGGCGCCGCTCGCCGGCGTCTCCGACCGGCCGTTCCGCAAGATCTGCCGCGACATGGGGGCGGCCTTCGCCTACACCGAGATGGTCTCGGCGCACGGGCTCCTCCACGAGACGCGCCAGACGCTCTCCTACCTCGACCGCGACCCGGAGGAGGTCCCGTTCGCCGTGCAGATCTTCGCCGCCGAGCCGGACGCGCTCGCCCGCGGCGCCGAGGCGGCGGTCCGCCACGGCGCAGGGCTCGTCGACATCAACATGGCCTGCCCGGTGAAGAAGGTCTGCGGCACGGGCGCCGGCGCGTCGCTCGCCCGCGACCCCGCCGCGGTGGAGGCGGCCGTCCGCGCGGTGCGCGAGGCGGGCGGGGTGCCGGTCTCGGTCAAGATCCGCGCCGGCTGGGACGACGCGAACCTCAACTGCGTCGAGGTGGCGCGCGCGGCCGAGGCCGGCGGCGCGAGCGCCGTGGCGCTCCACGGCCGCACCCGCGCCCAGGGCTACGCCGGCCAGGCGCGCTGGGAGTTCGTGGCGGCGGTGAAGCGGGCCGTCTCCATCCCGGTGCTGGGGTCGGGCGACGTGTGGACCGCCGCGGACGCGTTGCGCATGCGCGCCGAGACCGGCTGCGACGCGGTGCTGGTGGCGCGCGGCGCCTGCGGGAACCCCTGGATCTTCAGCGAGCTCCGGGCCGCCGAGCGCGGCGAGGCGCCGCCGCCCCCGCCCACCCGCGGCGCGTGGGCGGAGGTGGTGCTGCGCCACGTGGCGCTCCAGATCGAGCACCGCCGCCGGCAGCTCCCGGCGGAGGCGGCCGACGCCGCGGAGCGCCACGCGCTGCGCGAGCTCCGCAAGCACCTCCTCTGGTACACGCGCGGCCGGCGCGGCGGCCTGCACTTCCGGCGCGACGCCGACCGGCTCGAGACCGCGGACGACGTGCGGCGCCTCATCGACCTCCACTTCCCCGACGACGGCGAGGCGTTCGCGCCCGCGGCGGCCGCCGAGGGCGCGGCCGGCGAGGAGCTCCACTAGTGCGGGCGCTCCTCCTCCCGGACGCGCCGGCGGCGCTCGAGCGCGCCTGCGCCGCCGCCGGCGCCGAGGTGACGCGCGCCGCCTCCCCGGCCGAGGGGCTCGCGCTCCTGACGCGGGCGGCCTTCGATCTGGTGGACGGGCGACTCGCGCAGCCGCTCCCGCTCGAGTGGGAGATCCGCCGGCGGGTCGACGTCTTCTACGCGCAGCTGCAGGGGCACCGCGCCACCGGCCTCTACCAGGCGGTGCTGCGCGAGGTGGAGCGGCCGCTGCTCGCCGCCGCGCTGGCGCGCGCCGCCGGCGTGCGCGCCGACGCGGCGCGGGTGCTCGGCATCGACCGCGGCACGCTCGCCCGCCGCCTCCGCGCCCTGAGGCTCCGATGACACAGCCGGTGCTGCTCGCCTTCTACGCCGGGGCGATCCTGGTGGCGGCGCTGGCCGGCGGGGCGCTGCCGCTCCTCGGCAACGCCCGGCGCAACGACGCGTTCCTCTCCTTCTCCGCCGGCGTCATGCTGGGCGCCGCCTTCTTCCACATGCTGCCGGAGGCGGTGGAGAGCGCCGGGATGGCGTCGGTCCCGTTCGTGCTGCTCGGGTTCCTGTTCCTGTTCCTGCTCGAGCGCTTCGTGCTGGTGCACGTGTGCGCCGAGCCCGGGCCGGCCGCCCTCGAGGTGCTGGCGAGCGAGGCCGCCGCGCCGCCGCCGCACCCTCACCCGCACGTCCACGGCCACGGCGAGCCGTGCGAGGGGACCGGCTGCGCCGTGCACACGGTCGGCCTGGCCGCCTTCGTCGGGCTGTCCCTGCACACCATGATCGACGGCTTCGCGCTGGGCGCGGCCTCCACCGAGCGCGCGCTCGGCTTCCTGGTGTTCCTCGCCATCCTGGCGCACAAGGTGCCGTCGTCGTTCTCGCTCTCCGCCATCCTCCGCGCCGAGGGGTACTCCCGGCGCCGGGCGCTGGCGATGAACGCCGCCTTCTCGCTCACCGTGCCGCTCGGGGCCGCGCTCTACCTCGCGCTGCGCGATCTGCTCCACACCGAGCGCTTCACGGCCTTCGCGCTCGCCGCGAGCTCGGGCACCTTCCTCCACCTCGCGCTCTCGGACATCCTCCCCGACCTGCACCGGCGCGGCGAGTCCAAGCTGAAGCTCTCCGCCGCGCTGCTCACGGGCGTGGTGCTCATGTGGGCGCTGCGGTTCGTGACCCACGAGCACTGAGCGCGCGGCGCGCCGGCCCCGGCGGTCACGCCACGCGGAGGTGCGCCGCCAGCGCGCGAGCGCCGCCGCCCGCGAAAGCGGCCAGCGCGTCGTCCGCCGGCGAGCGGCCGGACGCGGCGCGCGCCCGCAGGGGGTCGAGGAAGACGCGCTCGTCCTGCCCCTGCTGCCCGCAGCACTTCTGGCGGCACAGGCCGGCCGCGGAGAGCTCGACCAGCTCGCCCGCCAGCCGCGCCAGCGTCCGCCCGTCGGGCAGGCGCGCCTCGAGCCCCTCGCGACCGGCCGCGAGGGTCAGCGAGCGGCGCTCGTCGAGGGAGAGGCCGCTCACCAGCGCGAACGCGTCGGCGCGCGCGGTCCGGTCGTAGAGGAGGCCCTTCCAGAAGGCGGTGAGGCCCTTCGTCATGGCGGCGTCGCAGGCGTCGGCGCCGCGCACCTCCACCACCCCCTTCACCCGCACCTCGGGGAAGAGCGTGCTGAGGTGATCCTCCCAGTCGGCGAGGGTGGGGCGCGTGCCGTGCAGGCCGCCCGCCAGGAAGGCGCGGAAGGTCTGGCCGCCCGGGTCGAGGTAGCGGCCGTCGCGCCTGAGGAAGATCATCGGGACGTCGAGCGCCCACTCCACGTACCGCCGGTAGGGGTCCTCCAGGAAGCCCGGCTCGAACGCGAACGGGAGCAGCCCGGAGCGGGCGCGGTCCACGTCCTCCCACACCGCCGCCCGGAAGCTCTTCCAGCCGCACGGCGCCCCGTCGACGAAGGGCGCGTTCGCGTAGAGCGCCACCACCGCCGGCTGGACCGCCAGCGCCACGCGCAGCTTCTCGGCCATGTCGCGCTCGGAGCCGAAGTCGTAGGAGGCCTGCACCGAGGCGGTCATGGCCATCATGTCCTCGCCGCGGCGGCCCCGCGCCGCGAGGAACGGCCGCATGACGAGGTAGCGCGACTTCGGCATCCACGGCGCGGTGGCGGGCGTGCCCCAGGGCCGGTACCCCACCGCCAGCAGCTCGATCCCGAGCTCCTCGCCCAGCACCCGGCACTTGGCGAGATGGCGGTCGAGCTCGGCCGCGACCACGTGGACGTCCTGGAAGGGCCGCCCCGACAGCTCGAGCTGGCCGCCCGGCTCGATGGAGATGGTGAGCCCGTCCTTCTGGGCGGCGATGACGTGCCCCTCGTCCTCGACCGGCGCGTAGTCGTACCGCTCGAACCCGCGCAGGAGGGCGGCGATCCCGCGGGGGCCGTCGTAGGGCACCGGGTCGAGCGTGCCGGCCACGAGGCCGACCTTCTCCTGCTCGAGGCCCACCTTCCACTCGGAGGCCGGCCGCTCGCGGTCGCGGAACCAGCTCGTGAGATCGCCTACACCGCGCACCAGGGGGCTGTCGGAGATGCGCGGGTCGAGCGACATGGCGGCCTTGTATCGCCGCGTCACGCCCGGCGCCATACGGGCGGCGCCTCACCTTGCGCCGCCCCCCTCCCCACCCTATGCTCGATCGGTCCGGGTCCGTCATTCAAGAACTCAGCCACGCAGCAGAAAGCCCACGGTCCTCCATGAACCGCCTCACCCGCCTGCTGGCGTCCCTCGCCGTCGCGGCCGCCGCGAGCGGCGGGATCGCCTACTTCGCCTACAGCCGGGCGAGCGCCGAGCCCCGCGGGCCGGTGCGCGTGGCGGCGCGGGATCCGCACCAGGCGGCGGCCCTGGCGCGCACGGGCGCCAGCGCGGACGAGGACCCCGACTACCCCCTCGATCAGCTGCCGGTCTTCTCGCGCGCCATCCACTACGTGGCCGAGAACTACGTCGACCCGAAGCGCGTCGACCCGAAGGCGATGGTGGTCGGGGCGCTCGACATGGTCGAGAAGACCGTGGCCGAGGTCATGGTCGAGGGCGACGCCAAGCAGGGGAAGCTCACCCTCACCGTGGGCGGCGCCAGCCGGCCGCTCGACCTCGGCGGCGTCGACAGCATCTACAAGGTGCGGGCCGTCATGGGCGAGGCGGTCACCTTCATCCAGCAGCACCTCGTCGCCCACAAGAACCTGCGCGAGATCGAGTACGCCGCCACGAACGGCATGCTCTCCACGCTCGACCCGCACTCGGTTCTGCTCGAGCCGAAGATGTTCCGGGAGATGCGGCTGCAGACGAAGGGCGAGTTCGGCGGCCTCGGGTTCGTCATCGCCATGCGCGACGGGAACCTCACCGTGGTGCGCGTCCTCAAGAACACGCCGGCACAGAAGGCGGGGATCAAGCCGAAGGACGTCATCACCAAGATCGGCGAGCAGTCCACCGTCAACATGGACCTGCAGGACGCCGTCGACCGGCTGCGCGGCAAGCCCGCGAGCCGGGTCGCCATCACCGTGCAGCGCAGCGCCTGGCCCGAGGCGCACCGCCTCGACCTGTCGCGCGAGGTGATCAGCGTCGAGACCGTGCCGCAGGCGAAGCTCCTCGCCGGCGGCGTCGGCTACGTGAAGCTGTCGCAGTTCTCGGCCAACACCACCCGCGACCTGCAGGCCGCCATCGCGCAGCAGCGGGCGCAGGCGGGCGGCGCGCTCAAGGGGCTCGTGCTCGACCTGCGCGGCAACCCCGGCGGCCTGCTCGAGCAGGCCATCAGCGTCTCCGACGTCTTCCTCTCCGAGGGCGTCATCGTGAAGACGGTCGGCGACGGCATGCGGATGCACGAGGTGAAGGAGGCGCACGCCGACCGCGACGACATGACCGGGCTGCCGCTGGTCGTCATCGTGAACAACAGCTCCGCCTCGGCCAGCGAGATCGTGGCGGGCGCGCTCAAGAACAACAACCGCGCGCTGGTCATCGGCCGCCAGACCTTCGGCAAGGGCTCGGTGCAGGTCCTGTACGACTTCTCCGATCCGGCCCGGCCGACCGAGGAGTCGGCGCTCAAGCTCACCATCGCGCAGTACCTCACCCCGGGCGACCTCTCCATCCAGGAGGTCGGGGTCTCGCCGGACGTGCTCCTCCTGCCCGGCCGGGCGCTCAAGGACGCGATCAACTACTTCGCGCCGGCGCGCTCGATGGGCGAGGTGGACCTCGACAAGCACTTCGCGAACCCCTCCGACGCCACCGCCTCCCAGGCCGAGGCGCAGAAGCGGGCGGAGGAGCGGCGCGCCAGCGCCGAGAAGTCGGCGCTCGAGCTCCGCTACCTGCTCGACGAGAAGGAGGACCTGCTCGCCAAGGCGATGAAGGCCGACGAGAAGCGGGAGGCGGCCGCGCGCGCCCACGGCGAGGCGGCGGGCGCCGAGGAGCTCACCCCCGAGCAGCAGGAGGACGAGGACCTCGACGCGAACCCGGACGAGGTGAAGGAGGACTACCAGATCCGCTTCGCCCGCGACCTGCTGGCGCGCGCCCCCTTCGCCGACCGGCCGCGGCTGCTCGCCGCCGCCAAGGGCTTCGTGGCCGAGCGGCGCGCCGAGGAGGACGGGCGCCTGGTCCAGAAGCTCGGCGCCCTGGGCGTCGACTGGACCGCCGGCGCCGCGCCCGGCGCCGCGCGCCCGGTGGTCTCGGTGTCGCCGCCGCCCGGCAAGACCATCGCCGCCGGCGAGACGCTGCCCTGGACGGTCACGGTGGAGAACAAGGGCGATGGCCCGCTCCGGCGGCTGCGCGCCTGGACCCTGGTCGACAAGTGGCCGCTGCTCGACCGGCGCGAGTTCGTCTTCGGGCTGGTGAAGCCGGGCGAGAAGCGGACCTGGACCGTGCCGGTGAAGCTGCCGGCCGGCCTCGACAGCCGCCACGACGAGGTGAAGCTGCACTTCGAGGACGAGGGCGGCCGGGCGCCGCCGGACGCGCTGACCGCGGTCGACGTGGTGGAGAACCCCAAGCCCGCCTTCGCGTTCTCGACCCAGATCGACGACGAGGCCCTCGGCAACGGCGACGGGCTCGTCCAGCGCGGCGAGGAGGTCACGCTGCGCGTCGACGTGCGGAACGAGGGCCAGGGCGCCGCGGGCGACAAGACCTACGTCTCGCTCAAGAACCTGGGCGACGAGAAGGTGTTCATCAAGAAGGGCCGGGTGGTGGTGGGGAAGCTCGCGCCGGGCGAGGTGAAGACCGCGCTCCTGCAGCTCGAGGTGAAGAAGGGCCTCAAGCCCGACACCATGCCGCTCCGGCTCATGATCGTGGACGAGAAGCTCGACGAGTTCGTCTCGGAGCGGCTCGAGATCCCGGTCGCCGCCGAGGGCAAGGCGCGCGTCGCGGCCAGCGGCGCGGTCCGCGTGACCACCGCCCAGGCGGCGCTCCGCGCCGGGGCCGCGGCCTCCGCGCCGCCCATCGCCGTCGCGAAGAAGGGCGCGCTCCTGGCCGTCACCGGCAAGGTGGGCGACTTCTACCGGGTGGAGTGGCAGAAGGGCCGCGCCGCCTTCGCGCAGGCGCGCGACGTCGAGGCCGCGCCGGGCGCGAGGCCGGGCGCCGCCACCGCGGCGACCGAGGTGTTCCAGCGCGAGCCCCCGCGCATCGCGCTCGCCCCCGCCTCCGGCGGCGGTGCGCCGGTGGTGACGGGCGACAGGCTGCACCTCACCGGCACCGCCTCGGTCTCGCCGGGCGCCGCGGGGCTGCAGAACAAGCTGCGCGACGTCTTCGTCTTCGCGAACGAGCAGAAGGTGTTCTTCAAGGTCGTCCCGGAGGCGGGCGCCTCCGACCGCATGGACTTCGCCACCGACGTGCCGCTCAAGCCGGGCAACAACGTGGTCACCGTCTTCGCCCGCGAGGACGACGAGTTCCAGAGCCGGCGCACCTTCTACGTCTACCGCCGCGGCACGGCCGAGATGGCGCAGCAGCAGGCGGGCGGGCCCGCCCGCTAGCGGGCCCGCCGCGGCCGGCACGCCCGCCTCCGCCCCCGCGCGCGGGGGCGGTAGGATGTGCGCCCGATGGCGGAGCTGCCCACCCCGAACGACGCGCCGGCGCACGCCAGCGGGCTCGAGCTGCGGCTCGAGCGCGGCGGGGCGTACGTGGCGCTGCCGGCGGGCGCGCTGGCGCCCGGGCTGGAGCTGGTCGCGCTCGCGCTGGAGGTGCCGGGGGTGCGGCTCCCCTTCGACGTCTCCGCCGGCGCCGCGCAGTTCCACGGGCGGCTCTGCGAGCTCGATCGGGCGGAGGTCGCGGCGCGGCCGGAGGCGCTCTCGGCGGCGGTGGCGCCGCTCGCGGAGCCGGGGAGCGGCCTCGCCCGGCTGGACCTGGCGCCGCGCGCCGGGTTCCTGGAGGCGGCCGGCGCGCTCGCCGACGGCACCCCCTTCACGCTCAAGGCGGCGCTGCTCGCGGAGGAGGGCGGCGCCCGCCTCCTCCTGCGGCTGCACGCGCCGCGCCTGTACGCGCCCTCTCGCGTGCCCGCCGCCCGGCTCCCGGCGCTGGTCGCGCGCGCGCTCCGGGGCCTCGCCGACGGCGAGCCCGAGGGCGGCGCCCTGCGCCTCGACCCGCTGCCGGCGCTGCTCCGGCGCACGCTGCCGGGGCGCGGCTTCAAGCTGCCGCGCGCGGCGGCGGCGCGGCTGGCGCGGGCCGAGGTCGAGGCCGGCGGCGTCCGGCTGGTCTGGGATCGCGCCGCCGCGGCCCCCGCGCCGGCCGACCCCGACCTCCTCCTCGAGCTCGAGGGTGCGCGGGTCTTCGCGGACGCGGAGCGGCTCCTCGCCGCCGGCGATCTCGGCGGCGCGCTCGCTGCCTACCGCGCCCTCGACCGCGCCCAGGCCGCCCACCCCTTCGCCTCCGCCCGGCTGGTCTCGCTCCTCGCGCTGGACCCCTCCCACGGCGCCGAGGCCCTCGCCGCCGCCACCGCCGCGGTGGCGCGCCGCCCGGACGACGCGGGCGCCCTGGCCGCGCTGGCGCAGGTCCGCGCCGGGCGGGGCGAGCCCGCCGCCGCCTCGCAGGCGCTCGCCGCCGCCGCCGCGGCCGCCGCCCGCCACGGCGAGGAGAGCTCGGCGCTCGCCGCCGCCGAGGCGTGCCTCGCGCTCGGACCGGCCGCCGAGCCCGCGGCGCTGGCGAGGGCCGCCGAGCTCGCGCTCGGGCTCCGCAAGGACCACCTCGCGGCGCTGCGCGCGCTGGTCGCGCTGGGCGAGCGGGGCGAGGACCGCGAGGCGCTCCTGCGCGCCTGCCGGCGGCTCGCCGCCTACGCCCCGGACACGGAGGAGAAGGCGGCCGCGCACGCGCGCCTGGGCCGCCTCCTCGCCGCGGACCTCCCCGCGGCGCGGCTCCACCTCGACCACGCGGCGCGGCTGGCGCGCGCGCCCGAGACCTTGCGCGCCCTCGCCCGCACCTGCGACGAGGCGGGCGAGCACCTCCGCGCCGTGCGGGCGCTGGACCGGCTCCGCGACGAGGCGCTCGCCCGGGGCGAGACCGCGCTCGCGGCGGAGGCGGAGGAAGAGGCCGCGGTGAGCTGGGAGAAGGCGGGCCAGCCGGAGAACGCCGCGCTGCGGCGGGAGGAGGCGGCGCGCTTGCGGCGCGCGGCGCTGCCCCCTCTCCCTGCCCTCTCCCCCGAGGGGGGAGAGGGTGATTCACAGGTGGTCATACCGCCCGGCGCCCCTGGAGCTCCCGCGACGCCCGCCACCCCAGCCGCCCCCGCGCACGGGGTATCGTCTCCCTCGCCCCGCGAAGCGGGTGGAGGGGCCTCTCCCACCCCGCCCGCCCCCGCCGCCGCTCCCCTCCCCCCCGCGCTCTCCGAGGCCCTCGCCGCGGCGCGCGCCGCCCCGCTCGACCCCGCCGCCCTCGCGCCGCTCGCGCGCCACGCCGCCTCGGCGGCGCCGTGGAGGGCACCCGCCGAGCGGCGCCGGCTCGAGCTGCTCGCCCGGACCGCCGCCGCGCTGGGCGCCTTCGCCGAGGGGATCCCGCTCGCCGACGAGGACGCCTCCCCCCGCGAGCCCCCGCCCGCGCTGCGCGCCGCGGTGGCGCACCCTTCCTCGCGCGGCGCGCTCCCGCGCCTGCTCGCGCTGCTCGCCCCGGCGCTCGAGCCGCTCTACCAGTCCGGCCTCGCCCACCGCGGCGTGGGGCCGGCCGACGCGCTCGGCCCGGCGCACGCCCCCGAGCTGCTGGCGCTGCTCGCCGCCGCCCGCCGCGCCCTCGGCGCCCGCGCCTGCGCCGCGTACCTGCGCGGCGAGGGCGGCCTGGAGGTGCAGCTCGAGAACACCCAGCCGCCCTCGCTCGTGCTCGGCCGCGAGCTCGCGCGGGCGCCGGCCCCGGCGGCGCGCTTCCTCCTCGCCCGGGGGCTCGCGCTCGTCGACCTGGGCTGGGCCCTCGCCGGGCGGCTCGGGCCGGAGGCGCGCGGGCTCCTGTGCGAGCTCGCCTGCCGCTTCGCCGGCGGCGCGTTGGCCGCGCCCGCGATCCCGGCCGCGCGGGCCGAGGCGCTCCTCGCCGCGCTCACCCGCACCGTCCCGGCGGCGATCCGCTCCGAGGCGGCGGCGCTCGGCGCGGCGGCCTCGGCCGAGCTGGCGGTGACGCCCCAGCCCCAGCTCGCCGCCGCCGCCCGGCGGACCGCCTCCCGGCTGGCGCTGCTCCACGCGGGCGCCCCCGGCGCCGCGCTGGCGGCGCTGGTCGAGAGCGAGCGCCCGCTGCGGGAGCGGCCGCGGCCCGAGGCCCTCGCCCACGGCGACGTGCGCGACCTCGCCGCGTTCGCGCTCACCGACGTCTGGCTCGACTTCCGCGCGGAGGGGCCGTGAGCGCGCCCCGCGCCGCGAGGGCGCTGGGCCTCGCGCTGGCGGCGGCGCTCGCCGGCTGCGAGGCGCGGGCGCACCCCCCCGCCTGCCCCGGCGCGCCGGTCGCCACCCTCGTCTTCAGCGGCCAGGCCGACAAGGCCGACGGCGGGATCTGCCCGAGCGTCGACGGGGGCCTCGCCTTCACGGGGACCCTCTCCTACACCGACACGCAGGCCTACCTGTGCCTCGACCGCCTGGAGTCGGCCCCGCTCGCCGGCGACCGCGAGGGCGACCACCTGACGCTGAAGGCCCCGCCGGCGCCGGCGACGCTGGACGCCTGCGGGTGCCCGCTCACGGTGGTCGAGACGCTCGAGGGCGACCTGCTCCGGAGCGACGGCGGGGTCACCGGCTTCTCGGGCCAGCTCTCCGACGACCTCGCGCCGCCCGACGGCGGCACGGCGGGGTGCGAGAAGGACGGCGGGACCGCCTGCGGGGTGCCCTGCACCGCGCGCTGGACCGTCACCGGCGCGCCCTGACCCGCTTGCCGCAGGGGGGCGGTTCGTGGAGGATGCGCCGCATGGCGAAGCGGAAGCGCGCCGCGCCGCGCGCGGTGGTCCTCCTCTCCGGAGGCCTCGACTCGAGCACCTGCCTCGCCGTCGCTCGCCGCGACGGCTTCGAGGCGCACGCGCTGTCCGTGAACTACGGGCAGCGCCACCGCACCGAGCTCGACCGGGCGCGCCGGGTGGCGCGGGCGCTGGGGGCGGCCGACCACCGGGTGGTCAGGGTCGACCTGTCGGCGTTCGGGGGCTCGGCGCTCACCGACGCCGGCGTCGCCGTGCCGAAGGACCGGCCGGCGCGCGCCATGGGGCGGGGCATCCCGGTCACCTACGTGCCGGCGCGCAACACCGTCCTGCTCGCGCTGGCGCTCGCGCACGCCGAGACGCTCGGCGCGAGCGACATCTACGTCGGCGTGAACGCCATCGACTACTCGGGCTACCCGGACTGCCGCCCCGCCTTCATCCGCGCCTTCGAGCGGCTGGCGCGCGTCGCCACCAAGGCGGGCGTCGAGGGCCGGCCGCTCCACGTCCGCGCCCCCCTCCTGCGGCTCTCGAAGGCCGGGATCGTCCGGCTCGGGACCGCGCTCGGGGTGCCCTACCGGCTGACCCTCTCGTGCTACGACCCCGTCCGAGGCCGCGCCTGCGGGCGCTGCGACGCCTGCGAGCTGCGGCGGAAGGGGTTTGCCGAGGCGGGAGTCCCGGATCCTACCGTGTACGTCTGAAGTCGGAGGTCACCAAGGAATGCCGCAGATCAAGCGAGAGTACCCGGGCAAGGACGCCCAGCAGATCTACGAGAAGGTCGACGAGGTGATGGAGCGCCTCACGGCCAAGATGGGGCTCAAGTACGACCGCGACCCCGCCGCGAAGACCGGCAAGGTCTCGAAGATGGGGATCTCCGGCGTCTACGCGGCCGGCGACGGGCACGTCACCATCGACCTGCACTTCCCCATGCTCGTCCCCGGCGCGATGAAGAAGCAGGTGCAGGAGGACATCGAGCGGCGCCTGGACGGGCTGTTCGCGTGACGCCGCTGGACGGGGGCGGGGCCGCCCGCCCGTCCTAATCCAGCTGCACGACGACGGCGCCGGCGCGCGTGTTCATCCGCTCGACGGCGGCGTACAGCGCCGAGAGCGGCGAGTCGCCTTCGCCAGTCGCTGAGCGCGGCGCGGCGGCGCGGCGGCGGTGGGCGCTGGGGCCGGCCACGATGCGGGCCGAGGCGCGCCCCGAGAGGGCGTCGGGCCAGACCCGAACCTGCATCCCGGCCCGGTAGAGGGCCATGAGCGCGCGGCCCATCTCCGTCGCGACTCGCTCGTCCGATGTCGTCATGTGCGTCCGTCGTCGCGTTGCGGCCGAGGGTCGACCAGATGGGGGCATGCTAGCGACGTCCTCTGACAGGGCCAGTTTTCGACTCCTGGCCCGTAGCGAGGGCCGATCGTACAGGACGCCAGGCGCGGGAGAGCCCTCCCCCAGGGAGCGCCCCCCGGCGGGGCCCTCGGAGGGGGGCGCGCACGCTCCGCCGCGCTCCGGGCGACCGCCCCGGCGGGGGCCGGCGGGCGGCGTACCTTGACGGTGCGCGCGCCCCGGCCCACCGTGGAGGTGATGCGCGCACGCTGGGCTACCTTCGCGGTGGGACTCTGGCTCATGCTGGCGCCGCTCGTCCTCGGCTACCCCACCGTCGCGGCCGTGCTGCACGACGTCGCGCTGGGCCTCCTCGTCAGCGTCGGCACGCTCGCCGCGCTGGAGTGGCCGCTGGTGCGGTTCGCGCTGGCCGCGCCGGCGATCTGGCTGCTCGCGGCGGCCGACGCGCTGGGCTTCGGCTCGCGCACGGTCACCGCCAACGAGCTCGCCTCCGGGGTCGCCGTGCTGCTGCTCGCGCTGGTGCCGAGCGGCAAGGTCGCCGAGGCGCGGCATCCCGCTAAGATGGCGGCGTGACGTCCGTCGCGCGCGCCCTGGCGGCGCTCCTGCCCCTCGCGCCCGAGGCGCGCCTCAGCGCCGCCGCGCGCCGGCTCGCCGGCAGGCCCGGCGGTCCCCTGGCGAGCTTCGCCGTCGGCAGCGAGCTCGACCCCGCCCCCGCGCGGCTCGACGGCCGGCTCCTGGAGGCCATCGCGCGCGGCGCGCTCGACGGCGCGCGCGGGGCGGTGTTCACCGAGGCGGCCGAGGCGCGGCTGCTGGCGGCGCTGGGGCTCGCGCGCGTGGCCGCGCGCCGCGGCTGCGCCGAGGACGAGGCGGTGCTGGCGCTGCTCGGCGCGGCGCCCGCGCCCGCGCGGCTCCGGCGCGCCCTCGACGGCGCGCGCGTCCTCGACCCGGCCTGCGGCGGCGGCGCGCTCCTCGTGGCGGCGCTCCAGGTCGCGCGCCGCTGCGGGGCCGAGCCGCGCCTCCTCGGCCTCGACGTGGCGCCGCTCGCGGCCGGCGCGGCGGAGGCGCGCCTGCGGCTCCTCGGCGCCCGCGCCGACCTCGCCTGCGGCGACGCGACCCGGCGCGCGTGGCCCGCGGCGGACCTCGTCCTCATGAACCCGCCCTTCCTCCGCCACGAGGCGCTCGCCGCGGCCGACAAGGCTCGCGCGGCGCGAGCGAGCGGGCTCTCCCGGCAGGCCGACCTGTCGGCGCACTTCGCCGCCCTGGCGCTGCGCCACGCCGCGGACGTGGCGCTCGTGTGGCCGCGCGCGCTCGACACCGCGCGGTCCGCGGCGCCGCTGCGGGCGGACGGCGCGGCGCGCGGCGGGTTCGCCTGGCGGCTCCGCTCCCGCGCCGCGGGCAGCTTCGCCGCCTCGGTCGACACGGCGCTCGCGGTCTGGTCGGAGGGGCACCTGGGCCGCGCGGCCGCCGAGGCCTCCGTCCCGCTCGCCGCGCTGGGCGCGGAGGAGCTGGCGGCGCTGGCGCGCGGGGCGGGCAGCGCGCGGCTCCGGCCGCTTCGCGCCGCGCGCGCCGCCGCCGCCGGCGCGGGCGCGCTGGGCGACGCGTGCCGGGTGCGCTTCGGCATGAAGTCGGGCTGCAACGCCTTCTTCCACCTCGTCCCCCGGGGCGGCGGCCGCTTCGAGAGCGCGCTCGCCGGGGAGCTGGCGCTCGCGCCGGGCGACGCGCAGCCCATCCTCGCCTCGCTGCGGGAGGCGGCCGCCCCGGAGCAGGTCGCGCCGCGGCGCGCGCTCTTCCGCCCGGCCGAGCTCGGCCCCGCGGCGCGCGCCTACGTCGCGCTCGGCGAGGCGCGCGGCGTCGCCGCCCGCCCCACCTGCGCCGGGCGCTCGCCGTGGTGGCGCGTGGCGCCGGGCCGGACCCCGGCCCCGGTGCTCTACCCAGCCAAGGTGGGCGCGCGCGCCTTCGCGGTGCTGAACGAGGGCGGGCTGTGGGAGGACAAGAAGTGGCACGCCCTCTTCCCCGGCCCGGACCAGGAGCCGTGGCTGGTCGCGCTGGCGCTCTCGTCGACGCCGCTGCGGCTCGCCGTGGACCGCGCCGCGCGGCAGCTCACCGGGATGCAGGCCATCGCCGACGTCGACTGCGGGGTGCTGGCCGGGGCGCCGTTCCCGCGCCCGGCGGCGCTCGCCGCCCGCCGCGGCGCGCTCGAGGCGTGCCGGGCGGCGCTGGCGCGCGACCCGGTCACGACCGACCTCCGCGCGATGCTGGCGCGGCCGGCGCAGCGCGAGCTCGACGGCCTCGTCGGCGACGCGCTCGGGCTCGCCCCGCGCGAGGTGGAGGCCGGCCGGCGCGAGCTCCTGGCGCGGGTCGAGGCGCGGCTCGCGCACGCCGCGCAGGTGCGGGCCGCGGTGGCCGCGGGCGGCCGGCGCTAGCCCGACCCGCCTCACGGCGCGAGGTCGAAGACGAGCACCTCCGCCGGCGCGGCGCCGCGGCCGGCCAGCTCGACCGCCGCCTCGCCCGTCAGCGCGGCGCCGTCCCCGGCCCGGAGCGCCTGCCCGTTCACGGACAGCTCCCCGCGCGCGAGCTGCACCCAGGCCTGCCGCCCCTCCGCGAGCGGGAGCCGGGCCTGCTCGCCCTCCGCCAGCAGGCCGGCGTACATGCGGGCGTCCTGGTGGATGGTGAGCGAGCCCTCGGCGCCGTCCGGCGAGGCGACGAGGCGCAGCCGGCCCCGGCGCTCCGCCTCGGGGAACGCCTTCTGCTCGTAGGACGGCGTGTGGCCGGCGCGGTCGGGCAGGATCCAGATCTGCAGGAAGTGCACGGGGCGCTCGCGCGACGGGTTCTGCTCGCTGTGCCGCACGCCGGTGCCGGCGCTCATGCGCTGCACCTCGCCCGGCCGGATGACGGAGCCCGTGCCCATGGAGTCGCGGTGCGAGAGCTCGCCCTCGAGCACGTAGGAGATGATCTCCATGTCGCGGTGCCCGTGCGTGCCGAAGCCCTGGCCCGGCTCCACCCGGTCCTCGTTGATGACGCGGAGGTCGCTGAACCCCATGTGCGCCGGGTCGTGGTAGTCGGCGAAGGAGAAGGTGTGGCGGCTGTCGAGCCAGCCGTGCTCCGCGTGCCCGCGCTCGTCGGCGCGGCGGACGGTGATCATGTGTGCCTCCGGGGTGTGCCGGGAACGTAAGGAGCACCCCTGGAGTGTAAAGAGACACCCATGTGGCCTGGCGGAGTGGCCCCGCCTCGCTGGGCTAGCGAAGCGGGAGCGGCCGACTTCAGGCAGAGGCTCCGCGCGGGCTGGCACCAAGGACGGCCGCGCCGTGCGCCCAGCGGCGGGGGACGAGCCCCCGCCCTACGGGATCGACCAAGCGAGCCTGGCCCTCAGACGGCGCTCGTGAAGCGCTCCCGCGCCGCGAGCGTGAGCCCTGACACGCCGGCCGGCGCCGGGCCGGCCCAGTGGAACTCGGGCGCGGGGCCGAGGACGAGCTGCCGCTGCCACAGCTCGGTGCCGGGCGGGAGCCGCGCCAGGAAGTCGCCGTAGCTCACGCCGGACGGCTTCGCGAGCCAGGTCGCGCGGTCGTCCGCGCGCTTCCCCTCGGCGAGCCGCCGGTAGACCCCGCCCGCGCCGCCGGCCGCGCGGCGCGCCGCTGCGTCGTGGGGCGCGCGGCGCGCGCCGGCGATGGCGGCCTCGTTGAGCGCGCCCAGCGCCGCGAAGTCGTCGACGAGGTACCAGTCCTCGAACGCGCGCTCCGCGCCGCACCAGGGCGCTCCCTCGACGGCGACGACGCGCGAGCCGCGGAAGCCGGGCGGCGGCGCGCGCTGCAGGGCCTGGTGAAACGCCGCGAGGGCTTGCAGGTACTCCTCTTCGGAGACGGCGGCGAGCGGCCAGTGCCAGAAGACGTAGGCGAGCATGGAGGCCTCGTAGCGGCTGGAGGCCAGGCGCGCAGCCCGCCAGCTAGCTCTTCTCGATGGGGATGTTCCAGACGCGCTTGCAGCGGCGGCACTTCAGCTCGACGGCCGGCCCCACGATCCGCGCCAGCAGGCTTCCGCAGCCGCAGCGGAGCTCGTCGCCCTGGCAGCAGGGGGTCGCCGGTTCGTCGCTGAAACGGATCGCGCCGCTGCTGTCGGCGGCGTGGCGCGAAGCGCCCACCTCGTCTCCCCTGAGACGCGTTCTCATTTCGTGTCGCCCTTCCGGCAATCGGCGCAGCGGCCGAACAGCTGATGCAGATGCCCCTCGAGGGTGAACCCGTATCGAGCGGCCAGCTCGCGCTGGAGCACCTCGATCGCCTCGTACTCGAACTCCACCACCTTGCCGCAGCCCTGGCACACGAGGTGGTCGTGGTGCTCGCGCCCCACCGCCCGCTCGTAGGTCCGCTCGTCGGCGGTGAGCACGGCCGAGGCCAGGATGCCGGCCTCCGTCAGCAGCGGCAGCGCCCGGTAGACGGTCGCCTTCGACGCGGCGAGCCCGCGCGACCGCAGGTCGGCCACCAGCGCCTCGACGGTGAAATGCCCGGCGCGGCGCAGGACGGCCTCGACGATGGCCCGGCGCGCGGCGGTGAGCCGGAGGCCGCGGGCGGCCAGCAGGCCCTCGAAGCGGCCGAGCGCCGCCGCGAGCAGCGGCTCCTGTCCGCTCGCGTCGGCCGGAGCGGCGCCGTTCTTATCGAGACTGAGACTCATTCTCAGCAGACGCTACCCGGCCGCCGGCGGATTGTCAAAGCCGCTGAAATAGGGCCGGAGCGGCAGAGGTTTTCGCGGGTGGCCGCCCTGCCCCTAAACTCGGGGCCGCCAGGCTCCCCGCTCATGACCACCCCGCTCTCTCTCCGCGCCGCCACGGCGGCGCTCGCCCTCGCGCTCGCGCCCCTGCCGGTCCACCCCGCCCCGGCCGAGCCGGAGCACGCCGCCGCCCCCGCCGATCGCAAGCGCGCGCTCGACCAGGCCATCGACGAGATCGTCGCCCGCACCCCGCTGCGCGCCGCCCGCGCCAGCATCGTGGTCGCCTCGCTCGACTCGGGCGAGGTGCTCTACGCGCGCGACCCGGACGCGCTGCTCAACCCCGCCTCGAACGTGAAGCTCTTCACGAGCGCGGCCGCGCTGGCGCGCCTCGGCCCCGAGTACCGCTTCGACACCGAGGTCTACGCCGACGGCGCGCCGTCCGGCGGCGCGGTGAAGGCGCTGTGGGTGAAGGGCAAGGGCGACCCGACCTTCGTGACCGAGCGGCTGTGGGCGCTCGCCGGCGACATCGCCCACCGCGGCGTGAAGGTGGTGCGGGGCGACCTCCTCGTCGACGACGCCTTCTTCGACGGGCAGCGCGAGGGGCCGGGCTACGACCAGGAGCGGGGCGACCGCTCCTACCTGGCGCCGGTGGGCGCGCTCTCGCTCAACTTCAACGTGGTCGCGATCCACGTCGCGCCGGGCGCGCGCGCGGGCGACCGCGGCCGGGTCGAGCTGGAGCCGGCCAGCGACTACCTCGAGGTCGAGAACCGCACGCGGACGGTGCGCTCGAACGGCCGGCGGCGGGTGACGCCGTCCTCGGTGCGCCTCCCCAGCGGGCGCCAGCGCATCGTCGTGGACGCTCGGCTGCCGGCCGGAAGCCGCGACCAGGTCTTCTACCGGAAGATCGACGACCCGCCGCTCTACTTCGGCCACACCCTCAAGCGGCTGCTCGAGCTGCGAGGGGTGCGGGTGACCGGCCAGGTGCGGCGCGCGCCCGTGCCCCCCTCGGCGCGGCTGCTCCTGGTGGCGCAGTCGGAGGCGCTCGGCGAGGTGGTCCGCAAGCTCGACAAGACCTCCAACAACTTCGTGGCGGAGCAGCTCCTCAAGACGCTGGGCGCGGAGAAGAAGGGCCTCCCCGGCACCTGGCCCAAGGGCGTCGAGGCGGTCGAGGACTTCCTGGCCGAAGCCGGCCTGCCGCGCGGCAGCTACGTCATGAAGAACGGCTCGGGCCTCAACGACTCGAACCGCTTCAGCGCGCGCCAGACGGTGACGCTGCTGCGCGAGGTGTGGCGGCGCTTCCCCATCATGGCCGACTTCCTGGCGGCGCTGCCGGTGGCCGGCAAGGACGGCACCACCCGCTGGCGCATGGAGTCGACCGACGGCCGGCTGCGGGCCAAGACCGGCACGCTCGAGAACGTGACCAGCCTCTCCGGCTTCGTCGAGACGGCTGCGCGCGAGCGGCTCGTCTTCTCGATCCTGGTGAACGACTTCCCCGGCCGCGCCCACCTGACCATCCGCGCCATCGACGCGGTGGGGAGCGCGCTCGCCGCCGCCGGCGGCCAGCCCGCCGACCTCGGCGCCGCGGTCGCCTCGGCCACCCCGCGCAGCGCGGCCCCGCGCGACGAGGCCGCCGCCGACGTGAAGGCGCACCTCGCCACCTACTACCAGCTCGGCCGCTCCGGCGACCCGCGCAACGTCGCCTTCCTGCGCACCGCCCTCGAGACCGAGGGCGACCCGGCGCTGCGCGTCGCAGCCGCCGAGGCGGTCTACCTCTCCGAGCCGGACTCCGAGTCGGGCCGGCGCGCCTTCCTCGACGGCGTGGCCGCCGAGGGCGCCGCCAGCTTCGAGCGCCTGCGCGCGCTCGGCGCCGAGCTCGAGTCGCCGGCGCCGGTGCTGGGCTCCCTGGCGGACCTGGCGGCGGAGGGCGAGAAGGAGGCGCTGGCGCGGCTGGTCGAGCTCACGCCCGCGGCCGCCGCCGACCCGGCGCTCTCGGACCGCATGGGCGAGCTGTGGGAGGACGTGGCCCGCAACGCGCCGGACGAGGTGGTGCGCGCGCTCCAGGCCGCGCCCGACCCCGCCGCCGGCGCCTCGCTCGCCGCCATCGCCCGCGGCGTCGCGCGCGCGCAGGAGGCGCAGCACCCCCTGCCGGACGCGATCCGGCGGGCGCAGGCGGATCCCGACCCCGCGGTGGCCGCCTACGCGCGGGCGCTCGGCCCCCGCCTCGACGAGCAGCTCGCCGCGGCGCGCGCCGTGCTCCAGGCCGGCCCGGCCCCGGTCATGGGGCCGGCGGCGAAGCCCGGCACCCCGGCGCCGCCGCCGGCGCCGGCGCCGGGGCGAGACGACGGGTAGGGACCGGTCACCACCGCTGGAGGTCGCATGACGCATGCCGCCATCACCGGCTGGGGGAAGTGCCTTCCCCCCGCCGTCCTCACCAACGCCGACCTCGCCACCTTCCTCGACACCACCGACGAGTGGATCGTGAGCCGGACCGGCATCCGCGAGCGGCGCGTCTCGCACGTGCCGCTCGGCGACCTGGCCGCGGTGGCGGGCGCGCGCGCGCTCGCCTGCGCCGGGCTCCCGGCGGCCGAGCTCGACCTGGTGGTGCTCGGCAGCACGCTGCCCGACCAGCTGGCGCCGAACACCGCCTCGGGCGTGGCGCGGCAGCTCGGCGCGGCGAACGCCGGCTGCATGGACCTCAACACCGCCTGCACGAGCTTCCTCTACGGCCTGTCCACCGCCACCGCGCTCCTCCGCACCGGCGTGGCGCGCACCGCGCTCGTCATCGGGGCCGAGGTGCCGACGGCGTTCCTCGACTGGGAGGACCGCAACACCGCCGTGCTGTTCGGCGACGGCTGCGGGGCGGTGGTGCTGCAGGCGAGCCCGCGCGAGGAGGGGGTGCTGGCGGAGCGGCTCGGCTGCTACGCGGACGCCCGCGACACCCTCGACATCCGCGGGGTCGGCGGCCGCTTCGCCAACCGCGGCCTGCCGCTCGGGTACACCCGCTGGGCGTTCGACGGCCAGGAGATCTTCCGGCGGGCGGTGGTGGGCATGGCGCAGGCGAGCGGCGAGGCGCTGGCGCGCTGCGGCCTCGGCGCCGGCGACGTGGACCTGTGCGTGCCGCACCAGGCGAACCGGCGCATCATCGACGCGGTGGCGAAGCGGGCCGGGCTCCCCGCCGAGCGGGTCTTCGTGAACGTGGACCGCTACGGCAACATGTCGGCCGCGACCGTCCCGGTGGCGCTGGTCGAGGCGCTGGAGCAGGGGCGCGTCGCGCCGGGCGCCACGCTGCTCCTGCCCGCCTTCGGCGCCGGGCTCACCTGGTGCGCCCACGTCGTGCGCTGGGGCGACCGCACGGCGCCGCTCGAGACCTCGGGCGCGGAGCTGCCCCCCTGCGACCGCAGCGCGCTCGAGCTGGTGGAGGAGCTCCGGGCGCGCCGGGCGCGCTACCACGGGGCGGCGCGGCCCTTCATCGAGGAGGCGGCGCCGCTCCTCGCGCCGCGCGCCTGACCGGGCGGTGCGCCCGCCGCGTCAGCCGCGCTCGGTGAGCACCGGGCAGCCGGCGTTCGCCACCACCCGGGCCGCCACGCTCCCCAGCATGACGCGGGCGGCGCCGCGCCGGCCGTGCGTCCCGACCACGACGAGGTCGGCCCGGCGCTGCCGCGCCGCCTCGACGATGGCCTCGTCGGGGAAGCCGGTCACGAGGAGCGGCTCGGCCTCGACCCCGGCCGCGCGCGCCCGCGCCACCAGCGGCTCGAGCCGGGCCGCCGCCTGCGCGCGCACCTCGCGATCCCAGGCGTCGAAGCTCCCTACCGGCGCGTAGCCGAGCTCCGCCAGGGCCCGCTCCTGGTAAGCGTGCAGCACGTCGAGGCGCGCCCCCATCGCCCGCGCCAGCCCCAGCGCCCGCTCGAAGGCGGGCGCCGAGGCCGGAGAGAAGTCGGTGGCGACGAGGATGCGGCGGAAGACCCGCGGGTCGGCCGGGGCCTCGCTCACGGCTCGCGATCCCCGGCGGCGCGCGGCGGCACGGCGTCGTTGACCGCCTCGCCGGGCGGCCGGTGGAGCTCCTCCACGGCCGCGGCGTGCTTCTTCCCCCCGAACAGCCGCTCCACGAAGACGAACAGCGACGGGATGGTGAAGACGCCGAACAGCGTCGCCGCCAGCATGCCCGCCACCACCACCGTCCCCATCACCTGCCGCGAGGCGGCGCCGGCGCCCTCGGCCACCCACAGCGGGAGGCAGCCGAAGATGAAGGCGAAGGAGGTCATCAGGATGGGCCGGAGCCTGAGGCGCGCCCCGGTGAGCGCCGCCTCGAGGAGGGGCCGCCCCTTGTCGAGCTCGGCCTTGGCGAACTCGACGATCAGGATGGCGTTCTTGGCGGTGAGCCCGACCAGCATGACGAGGCCGATCTGCGCGTAGACGTTGTTGTCGAAGCGCCGGGAGAAGAGGCCGAGGTAGGCGCCCAGCACCGCGATCGGCGTGCCGAGCAGCACGCTGAACGGCAGCGACCAGCTCTCGTAGAGCGCGGCCAGGATGAGGAAGACGAACACCAGCGAGAGCCCGAGCACGGTGGCGGTGCCGCCCTCGGCGGTCTTCTCCTGGTAGGAGAGCCCGTACCAGGCGTACCCCATCTCCGGCGGCAGCCCCTTCGCCACCTCCTCCATCGCCTTGAGCGCCTGGCCCGAGCTGTAGCCGGGCGCGGGCGAGGCGATCACCTCGGCGGCGCGGAACAGGTTGAAGCGGACGGTGTACTCCGGCCCGGTCGTGTCGCGGACGTTCACGAAGGAGGAGAGCGGGACCATCTGGCCGCCGGCGTTCCGCACGTAGAAGGACTTGAGGTCCTCGGGCGTGCGCCGGTACTCGGAGTCCGCCTGGACGTACACCTTCCACTGCCGCCCGAAGCGGGTGAAGTCGTTCACGTACGAGCCGCCCAGGAACGCCTGCAGCGCCGCGTAGACGTCGGCGATGGGCACCCCCTGCTTCATGGCCTTCTCCTTGTCGACCGCGGCGAAGAGCTGCGGCACCGACGGGGAGAAGTTCGGGACGACGTTCTGCAGCTCGGGGCGCTTGCGCGCCTCGGCCAGGTACCGCTGCACGTTCTTCGCGAGCAGCTCCACCGGCCCGCCGCTGCGGTCCTGCAGCATGATGCTGAGGCCGCCCGACGAGCTGAGGCCGGGGATGGCGGACGGCGCGATGGCGAAGGCGCGCGCGTCCGGGATCTTCGACAGCTCGGCGTTGACGCGCTTCAGGATGGCGCCCGCCTGGAGCTCGGGGGTGGAGCGCTCCTCCCAGGGCGCGAAGCCGAGGAAGGCCGTCCCGAAGTAGCTCGCGCTCGCCCCGGACAGCGAGTAGTAGCCGGCGATGGTGGTGTAGAACTGCACCCCGGGCGTCTTCGCCAGCACCGCCTCGACCTTCTTGAACGCCTCCTCCGTGCGCTGCAGCGAGGAGGCGTCGGGGAGCTGCATCGCGACGACCGCGTAGCCGTTGTCCTCCTGCGGGACGAAGCCGGTCGGCAGCCGCCCGCCGACGAAGGCGGAGAGCCCCGCCACGCCGGCGAGCAGCACGAGCGGGATCGCCACCTTGCGGACCAGGCGGGCGTTGATGGCCACGTAGCGGTGCGTGACCCGCTCGAACCAGCGGTTGAAGGCGGCCCCCGCCCGGCCGAGCGGCCCGGCGTGCGCCTTCTTCGGCTTGAGCAGCAGCGCCGCCAGGGCCGGGCTCAGCGTCAGCGCGTTGAACGCCGAGATGAGGACCGAGATGGCGATGGTGAGCGCGAACTGCTGGTAGAGCCGACCGGTGATGCCGCTCATGAAGGCGACCGGGACGAACACCGCCGCCAGGATGAGCGCGATGCCGACGACCGGGCCCTGCACCTCGCGCATGGCCTGCTGCGTCGCCTCGCGCGGCTTCATCCCCTGCTCGATGTGGTGCTCGACCGCCTCCACCACCACGATGGCGTCGTCGACGACCAGGCCGATGGCGAGCACCAGGCCGAAGAGCGAGAGGGTGTTGATGGAGAACCCGAGCAGCGGGAACACGGCGAACGCGCCGATGAGCGAGACCGGGACGGTGAGGAGCGGGATGAGGGTGGCGCGCCAGCTCTGCAGGAAGACGAACACCACCAGCACCACCAGCAGCACCGCCTCGAGGAGCGTGATCAGGATCTCGTGGATGCCGGCCTTCACCGGGGCGGTGGTGTCGAGCGAGACCTCGTAGGCCAGGCCCGGCGGGAAGCGCCCCTTGAGCTCCTCCATGGTGGCGCGGATGCCGGCCGCCACGTCGAGGGCGTTCGAGCCCGGCGCCTGGAAGGCGGCGATGATGGCGGCCGGCTTCCCGTTGAGCGCGCCCATCATGGAGTAGGTGGCGGTCCCGAGCTCCACCCGCGCCACGTCGCGGACGCGCACGGCCGAGCCGTCCGGGTTCTGGCGGACGACCACCTCGCCGAACTGCTCCGGGGTGTCGAGGCGCCCCTGGGCGCGCACCGTGAAGGAGAACTGCTGCCCCGGCGGCGCCGGCTCCGCGCCCACCTGGCCGGCCGGGTTCACCACGTTCTGCGACCGGAGCGCGTTCTGCACGTCGGCCACGGTCAGGCCGAGCCGCGCCAGGACGTCGGGCTTGAGCCACACGCGCATGGCGTAGTCGCCGGCGCCGAGGTTCCGGATGTCGCCCACGCCCTTCACGCGGAGGAGGGCGTCGTTCAGGTTGATGACCGAGTAGTTGCCGAGGAACTTGGCGTCGTACCGCCCGTCGGGCGAGTAGAGCGCCACCACCATGAGCGGGAAGTTGAGCGACTTCTTGATGGTGACGCCGTAGTTCTTCACGTCCTGCGGCAGGAACGGCTGCGCCTGCGAGAAGCGGTTCTGGACGAGGACGTTGTCGATGTCGATGTTGGTGCCGACGTCGAACGTCACCTGCTGCTGCATCGTCCCGTCGTTGGCATTGGTGGACTTGATGTAGAGCATCTGGTCCACGCCGTTCATCTGCTGCTCGATGGGCGTCGCGACCGACTGCTCCACGGTGAGCGCGTCCGCGCCGGTGTAGACGGCGGAGAGGTTCACCTGCGGCGGGAGGATCTGCGGGAACTGCGAGATCGGCAGCCCGAGCATCGAGATGGCGCCCACCAGCACGGTGGCGATCGCGATGACGATGGCGACGATGGGCCTGCGGATGAAGAAGCTCGACATGGCGGTCTCCGTCCGCTCAGGGCGCCGCGGTGACGGGGGGCGCGGCCGGGGTGAGCGCGGCGGTCTGCGCCTCGCGCGCGGTGACGCGGACGCCGTCGCGGGCCGCCTGCAGGCCGTCCACCACCACCCGCTCGCCCTCCTTCACGCCGTCGAGCACGATGCGCAGCGCGCCCGCGCCCGGGCCGACCTTGACCTGCCGGAGCTGGACCTTCTCGTCCGCGCCGACCACCGCCAGCGTGTAGAGGCCCTGGATCTGCGAGAGCGCCTTCTCGGGGACCACCAGCGCGCCCTGGCCGACGCCCTCCTGACGCAGCCGCACCCGCCCGTACTGGCCCGGCCGGAGCAGCCGCTCGGGGTTCGGGAAGAGCGCCTGCAGCTGGAGCGTGCCGGTGGTGGGGTCGATCTGGCGGTTCACCGCCACCACCACGCCGCGGTGCCGGTAGACGGTGCCGTCGGAGAGGACCAGCTCCACGCCCGGGTCGCCGTCGACGGTCTCGCCGCCGCGGTCGAGCCGCGGGAGCTGCTGGCGGACCCAGGCCGCGTCGCGGGCGGGGAGCTGGCGGAGACGGCCGGGCGCGCGCAGGTAGTCGCCCTCGGAGAGCGGGAAGGTGACGCGGATGAGGTCCACCTGCGAGACGGTGGTGAGCAGGGTCGGCCCGTCGGCGCCGACCAGGTTGCCCGGGCGCACCAGCGCCAGCCCGGCCACGCCTGAGATGGGCGAGCGGACCTGGGTGTAGGAGAGGTTGAGCTCGGCCTGGCGCAGCTGCGCGCGCGCCGCCTGCACCTGCGCCTCGGAGTCGCTGTCCTGCGCCTGGGCGTCCTCCAGCTCCTGCTGGCTGACCCCGTCGACCTTGGCCAGCTCGCGCTTGCGGGCGAGCAGCGGGCGCGCGTGCGCCCGCGCGCTCTCGGCCCGCGCCACCGCGGCGCGGGCGGTGGCGACCGCCGCCTCGTACTCGCTGCGCTCGATGGTGAAGAGGAGCTGGCCCTCCTTCACCGGGGCGCCGTCGGGGTAGCGCTGCTGCTCGAGGAAGCCGCGCACGCGGGCGCGGATCTCGGCGTTCACGAAGCCGTCGAGCGTCGCCACCGCGTCGACGTAGATGGGCAGGTCGCGGCGCGCCACCGGGGCGACGGTGACCTCCGGCGCGGGCGGCGGCGGGGGCGCCTTCTGGCCACGGCAGCCGCCCAGGACGGAGAGGACGCCGGCGAGGGCCACGGCGAGGTACAGCTTGGAGCGGACGGGCATGGGATCTTCCTTCGGGCTCAGCGGTCGAGGAGGGAGCGGCCGGCGGCGAGCCGCAGCTGCGCCCGCCCGTTGACGAGATCGGCGTCGGCCTGGATGCGGTTCACGTCGGCGGCGAACGCGTCGCGCTGCGCCTGCAGGAGGTCGAGCTGCGTGCTGGCGCCCACGCGGTAGCGGTCGCGGGCGAGCCCCGCGGCGCGGGCGCTCACCTCGGCCTGCGCGCGTGCCGAGCGGCTGCGGGCGAGGTCGGTCTGGACGGTGCTCCACGCGCGGTGGATGGCGTCGTGGACCGCGAGGCGGGTCCGCTCCTCGCGGGCGCTGGCGACCGCCAGGCGCGCGTCCTCGGCCCGGATGCCGGCCAGGGTGGAGCCGTCGAACGACCAGGTCAGCGCGAGCACCCCCTGGTAGCTCCAGGTGTGCCCGGGGACGAGGCCGGGGGCGTTGGTGCCGTGCTCGGCGAGGCTGCCTGTGAGCGCCGGGACGAGCGTGAGCCGCTGCGCCCTGGCCTGCTGCTCCTGCGCCCGGCGCGCCTCGGCGGCGGCCGCCAGCGCGGGCAGCTCGGTGTCCGGGGGCACGAACGCCTCGAGCGGCGCCTCCTCGTGCAGGTCGTCCTCGAGCGCCGGCGCGGCGGCGAGGTCCGGGGCGAGGCCGGTCCGCGAGGTGAGCGCGCGGGCGTCGAGGCGCAGCCCCAGCTCCGCCGAGGCCAGCTGCTGGACCTGCCGCTCCACCTCGGCGCGGGCGCGGTCGACGTCCAGCCCCGCCACCGCGCCGCTCGCGCGCTGGTGCTCGGTGAGGGTGAGGTTCGCGCGCGCCACCTCGAGCGCGCGGCGCGAGGAGTCCACCAGGCCGAGGTCGGCGATCACCTGGTAGTAGGCCTGCGCCACCGCCCCTTCGACCTGGAGCGCGGCGTCCTGCTGCGACGCCTCGGCCGCCCGGGCGCTCCCGCTCGCCGCGCGGGCGCGGACGAAGCTCGCCGCGTCGAAGAGCGGCACGGTGAGGACGGCGTAGGCGTCGAGCTGGTTCGCCGGCGCGAGCGTGAGCGTCCCGCCGCCGGCGGGCTCCGAGACCTCGTACTGGTTCCGGGCGTAGGTCCCGCGCAGCGAGATCCCGGGGAGCAGCCGGCTCGTGGCCGCCGAGGCCTGGGCGCGCGACACCTCGGTCGACGCGCGCGCCTCGCGGTTGTCCGGGGAGGCGGTGCGGGCGCTCTGGAGGAACTCCGCCAGAGGCTGCAGCGCCTGGGCGCGCGGAGCTGCCAGGAGCGCCGCCGCCAGGGCGCCGGCGCGGAGCGCCGAACGGCTCGAGACCATGTGCGACCTGTCCTTGTTGCGCGGCCGGCCCGAGGGTGGGCGGGCCGGAGGGGAACCAAAACTAGACGGTACAGTTCATAGACGCCATCGGGCTTGACGGTCAAGACTGAACCGTTCAGTATGATGGGCGGTGACCGATAAGTCTGCGAAAACGCTCGCCCCTTCGGGGCCCCTCCCGCCAGCCAAGCAACGGCAGATCCTGGACGGCGCCCGGCAGGTCTTCCTGGACGTGGGGTTCGAGCGCGCCTGCATGGACCACATCGCGGCGCGCGCCGAGGTGTCGAAGGCCACCATCTACAACCACTTCCACGACAAGAAGGAGCTCTTCCTCGCCTGCATCCGCGAGCACACGCGGGTGAAGCACGAGGCGCTGGCCGCGCTCCTGGGATCCCCCTCCGGCGACGTCGAGCAGGACCTGCAGCGCTTCGGCGAGACGCTGATGGGCTTCCTCACCACGCGCGATGGGCTCGCGCTCCGGCGCATCATCCTCGCCGACATCTCCCGGTTCCCCGAGCTGGGCCGGGTGCTGTTCGAGGAGGGCCCGATCGCGCTGCGGCACCGCCTCGCCGCCTATCTCCAGGCGCAAGCCGGCGCGGGCGCGCTCCGGCTCGAGGACGCGCAGCTCGCCGCCTACCAGTTCATCCTCCTCTGCCAGGGCGACCTCTACCTGCCGGTGGAGTTCGGGATGGTGCGCGACCCGCCCGCGGAGCGCATCCAGGAGGCGGTCCGCGGCGCCGTGCGCACGTTCCTCCGCGCCTACGGTCCACAGCCGCGCTAGCGAGCGCGCTGTCGGACCCGGCTGCTACCTTCCCGTTCGTCGCCAGAACGCAGAGATCCAGGCGAAACGAACGAAAGGGGCATCGCCGTGGTCAACAAGGTCATCCTGGTCGGAAACCTCGGGAAGGATCCCGAGGTCCGGTACACCTCGGGCGGGCAAGCGGTCGCGAGCCTGCGCATCGCCACCTCCCGCAGCTGGACCGACAAGGCGTCGGGCCAGCGCAAGGAAGAGACGGAGTGGCACGACGTCGAGGTGTGGGGCAAGCAGGCCGAGCAGTGCGGCGAGTACCTGGCGAAGGGCCGCCAGGTCTACGTCGAGGGCCGCCTCAAGACCGACAAGTGGCAGGACAAGACCTCGGGCCAGGAGCGCTCCAAGGTGAAGGTGGTCGCGGACACGGTGCGGTTCCTCGGCGGTGGCGGCGGCGCCGGTCGCCCGTCGCGCGCGCCCTCCGAGGACGTCGGCGGCCCGCCCCCCGGCTTCGAGGAGCCGGCCGACTCCGGCCCGCACGGCGGCGGTGGCGGCCACGGCGGCGGGGACGACATCCCGTTCTAGCGGCGCCTCGCCGTCCCCGATCCTCGCCCGGCTCCAGCCGAGAGGGCCGGCGAGCGGGGCGCTCGGACTGCAGACGCCCACAGGACGGCCGAGAGACCTCCCTCTCGGTCGTCCTGTCGTTCCTGGGATCCCCTGCCTGGCGGAGGCCCTCCGGGAGCACGCGACGCCCGTTCCACCCTGAGTAGACTGTCGGCGAAGCCGTGCCGGCGGAACAGGACAGCGCGTTTTGGTCGAGATCTTGGCCGCGGACGACGGCGGTCGTCGCGCTGCTCGTCACGCTCGTCACGGCGATCCGGGAGCTCGGCGCCTACTGGTCCGACGAGCGTCAGAAGTGGAACGACCAGTTCCAGCAGTTCATCACGCTCGCCAGCGACTCGAATCCATCCAGGCAGGTGACCGGCATCGCCGCGGTCAGCGCGATGTGGAAGAACTCCACGCGCGACGACCACGTCATCGCCGAGCTCGTCTCCTCGCTGCTCCTGAGCGACTCCGAGCCGGTCCGGAACGGAGCCGCCAGCGCCATCGGAGCCTCGACGGCCTGGCGTCGGCACGGACACCGCTGCGACCCGGACATCTCCTCGCTCCTCTTCGGAAAGGGAGGCGATTGGGGCGTGGTGACGCGCGTGGCGCACATGCTGGGCGATTCGACCCGGCAGAAGCCTCTGCCTGCCGCAGATTTCGGCTGCCTCACCGGAGACGATCCCGACGCGGCCGTGCGAGCCTGCCGTGCGCGGCTCGCCGCTCGGCCTCACCAGCCGCTCTTCGCGACCCTGGGCCGTCCGGATCAGGTCCTCGAAC
>NZ_BJTG01000002.1:525000-644664 GCF_013340205.1 Anaeromyxobacter diazotrophicus | reverse complement strand
CGGCGGGTGGCGCGCCCGGCGGGGGCCGCGGCGCGGCGCGCGGGGGCGCCCCGGCGGGCGGGGCGGCGGCCGGCGGACGGGCCCCGGGCGGCGGCCCGGCGGGCCGCACCGGAGCGGCGGCGGGCGCCGGCCGGACCGGAGCCGCGGCGGCGGGGCGGGCGGGAGCGGCAGCGGCGGCGGACCTGGCGGGAGCGGGCGCGGCGAGCAGCTCCTTCACCTTGGTGAGGAGGGCCTGGCTCTCGAACGGCTTCGCGATGTGGCCGTCGGCGTGCGCGGCGCGGGCGCGCCCCTCGTCGAAGGCCTCGAAGGTGCCGGCGAGCAGGAGGACGGGGATGTGCCGCAGCGCCGGGTCGGCCTTCACGGCCTCGCACAGCTCGTACCCGTTCTTCCGGGGCATCACCACGTCGGCGAGGATGACGTCGGGCGCGTGCTCGCGAGCTCGCGCCAGGGCCTCCTCGCCGTTGTCCACCGCCGTGACCTGGAAGTCCTCCCCCGCGAACGTGATCCCCACCACCTTCTGGATGGTGATGGAATCGTCCGCGAGGAGAAGGTTCTTGGGCATGGCTCTTCCGTGGACGTAGGTTCGTCAGCAGTAACGCCTGGATTCCATGAATGTCAAGGTTTGCGGGCGGTTTCGGACGCGCCGCGCGCTAGCCGAACAGCGCGTCCCAGCTCGGCCGCACGACGCCCGCCGGCGGCGCGCCGCCGGGCGGGAGGACGCCGTCCGCGAGCACCGCCACCACCTCGCCGCCGGCGTCGACGAGGAGCGCGCTCGCCGCGCCGCTGCGAGGCTCGTCGCCGTGCAGCGCGCCGATGTCGAACACCGGGTGGAGCGCGCGGGCGTGGACCAGGAGCCCGCGGTGCGCCGGGGCGGTGAGCGGGACCGGCTGGACGAGCGGGTCCTCGAGCACCCGGGACAGCAGCTGGACCGGCACCCCGTAGGTGCGCGCGCCGCGGACGAAGAGCAGCTCGGCGCCGAGCGCGAAGGGGGCCTCGAGGGCCGGGATCGCCGGCGGGACGAGGGGGCGCGGCGCGGGGCCGGCGAGCGCGGCGGGCGCGAGCTCCAGCGCGACCGAGCCCGCGTGCACCAGCGCTCCGGAGAACGGGGCCGGCGCCGGGAGCACGGTGCGGGCCGGGAGCTGGAAGACCTCCGCCTGCCCGAGGTCGATGATGCCGTTCACCGCGTCGACCCGCAGCGCGAGCCGCGGCGCGTCGGTGTAGACCGCGAGCGCGCCCGGCCCGGGCCGCAGCCCGAGGGCGCTCGCCACCTCCACCGCGACCGCGCCGCCGAAGGACTCGGCGGGCGCGTCGGAGGGCGCCGCCACGACCTCGCGGACGTGCGACAACCGCAGCGCGAGTCGCACCCCGCCCGCCGTGAAGAGCAAGGCCTTCCGCTCCGCCGCGAGCGCTTCCATGGTCATGGTATACAACGGGGATGCCGGCCGCGGTGCTCCTCGTCGACGACGAGCGCTTCGCGCGCACCGTCTACTCCGATTACCTGCGCGCCGCCGGGTACGAGGTGACGGTCGCGGACTCGGCGGATGCCGCCCTGACCGAGCTCGGGCGCCGGCGCTACGACCTCCTCATCACCGACGTCATCCTGCCCGGCGCGGACGGCCTCGAGCTGCTCGACGAGGCGAAGCGGCTCGACCCGAACATCGAGGCCATCGTCCTCACCGCCCTCGACCGCGTGGACCCCGCGGTGCGGGCCATCAAGTCGGGCGCGAGCGACTACCTGGTGAAGCCCGTCACCCCGGAGGCGCTGCAGATCGCGGTGCAGCGCTGCCTCTCGGCGCGCGCCCTGCTCGCCGAGAACAAGGCCCTGCGCGCGCACCTCCGGCTGTTCGAGGTGTGCCAGCGCGTCACCGCCTCGCTCGACCACGGCCGGGCGGTCTCGCTGGCGCTCGGCGCCCTCGCCTCCGAGCTCGAGGCGCGGGGCGCCGTGTTCGTCGAGCGCGGCGAGCGGACCGGCTCGCCGGCGGGCGCGGTGGGGCTCGCCGAGGGCGCGGCGGCGGAGCTGGCGGGGGCGGCGCGCGCGGCGATGCCGCGCCTCGCCGGCGAGGCGCTCGCGCTCGCCACCCCGCTCGGCCGGGCGCTGCTCCTCCCGGTGGCGGACGCGGAGTCCACTTTCGGCGCCGTGTGCGCGCTGCGGGAGTCGGCCAGCGTCGAGGCGCTGAGCGCGGCCGCCCTGCTCTGCAGCCACCTCGCGCTCGCGCTGCGGACGCTGGGCCACCTGAAGCAGGTGGAGCACCTCGCCTACCTCGACGACCTGACCCACCTCTACAACACGCGGTTCCTCGACCTCGTGCTCGACCGCGAGGTGCAGGCCAGCCGCGCCTTCGCGGTGCTGTTCCTGGACCTCGACCGCTTCAAGGCGGTGAACGACCAGTTCGGCCACCTCGTGGGGTCGAAGCTGCTGGTCGAGGTGGGGCGCGTGCTGAAGTCGAGCGTGCGCGACGAGGACGTGGTGGTCCGCTACGGCGGCGACGAGTACGTGGCGGTGCTCATGGGCGTCGACTCCGGCGGCGCGCTCAAGGTGGCCGAGCGCATCCGCCGGTCGATCGAGGACCACGTGTTCCTGTCGCGCGAGGGGGCGCGGGTGCGCGTGACGGCGTCGATCGGCCTCGCCAGCTTCCCCGAGCACGCGCGCTCGAAGGCGGAGGTGCTCGACCTCGCCGACCGCGCCATGTACCGCGGCAAGCGCTCGACGCGGAACGTGGTCTACATCGCCACGAACGACCTCCCGCCGGTGCCGGCGCGGGAGGGGTGACGCCGGCGGGAGCGGCGGACCGCGCGACCGCTAGTAGTCGTCCTCCATGTCCCCCATCCCGCCGCCGGCGGGCGCCTTCGCCTTCTTCTTCGGCTTCTCGGCGATGAGCGCCTCGGTGGTGAGGAGGAGGCTCGCCACCGACGCGGCGTTCTGGAGCGCGCTCCGCTCCACCTTGGTCGGGTCGATGACGCCGGCCTGGATGAGGTCCTCGAACTGCTCGGTCTGGGCGTTGAAGCCGAAGGCCCCCTGGCCGTCGCGGACCTTCTGCGCGACGACCGGGCCATCCCAGCCGGCGTTCTCGGCGATGCGGCGGACGGGGTGCTCGATGGCGCGCTTCACGATCTCGATCCCGAGCCGCTCGGCGCTCCCCGGCGGCACCTTCAGCGCGTCGAGCGCGGGGGCGCAGCGCAGATAGGCGACGCCGCCGCCCGCGACGATGCCCTCCTCCACCGCGGCGCGCGTGGCGTGCAGCGCGTCCTCGACGCGCGCCTTCTTCTCCTTCATCTCGGTCTCGGTGGCGGCGCCCACCTGGACCACGGCCACCCCGCCCACGAGCTTGGCGAGCCGCTCCTGCAGCTTCTCCTTGTCGTAGTCGCTGGTGGTCTCCTCGATCTGGCCGCGGATGAGCTTGATGCGCCCCTCGATGTCCGCCTTGGCGCCGGCGCCGTCGACGATGGTGGTGTTCTCCTTGTCCACCGTGACGCGCTTGGCGCGCCCGAGCTCCTTCAGCGTCAGCTGCTCGAGCTTCGTGCCGAGCTCCTCCGAGACCACCTGCGCCCCGGTGAGGGTGGCGATGTCCTTGAGGAGCTCCTTGCGGCGGTCGCCGAAGCCGGGCGCCTTCACCGCGCAGACGTTGAGCGTGCCGCGGAGCTTGTTCACCACCAGCGTGGCGAGCGCCTCGCCCTCCACGTCCTCGGCCAGGATGACGAGCGGCTTGCCGCTGCGCGCCACCTGCTCCAGCACCGGGATGAGGTCGGCCATGGCCGAGATCTTCTTCTCGGTGACGAGCAGGTACGGCTCCTCCAGCACCGCCTCCATCCGCTCCGGGTCGGAGACGAAGTAGGGAGAGAGGTAGCCGCGGTCGAACTGCATGCCCTCCACCACCTCGAGCGTCGTCTCGAGGCCCTTCGCCTCCTCGATGGTGATGACACCCTCCTTGCCCACCTTGTCCATCGCCTCGGCGATGATGCGGCCGATGGTCTCGTCGCCGTTGGCGCTGATGGTGCCGACCTGCGCGATGTCCTTCTGGCCGTGGGTGGGCTGCGACATCTTCTTGAGCTCGGCCACAACGACCTCGACCGCGCGGTCGATGCCGCGCTTCAGGTCCATGGGGTTGTGGCCGGCGGCCACCAGGCGCAGCCCCTCCTCGTAGATGGCGCGCGCGAGCACGGTGGCGGTGGTGGTGCCGTCGCCGGCCTTGTCGGAGGTCTTGGAGGCGACCTCGCGCACCATCTGGGCGCCCATGTTCTCGAACCGGCTCTCGAGCTCGACCTCGCGGGCGACGGTGACGCCGTCCTTGGTGATGGTCGGCGAGCCGAACGACTTCTCGATGACGACGTTGCGCCCCTTCGGACCGAGCGTGACCGCCACCGCCTCGGCCAGGATCTGGACGCCGCGGAGGATGTCCTGGCGGGCGTCCTGGTGGAAGACGATCTCCTTGGCTGCCATGAACGGGCTCCTTTGTTCGAAACGCGTGTCGTTCTGGATAGTTACCCGGCGGACCGCGCTGGCAGTCGCCGCGAGCGGGCGCTAACATAACCGTCGATCGGGAGCGGTCAAGCGTGGCCTCGACCACAGCGGAGCTGGGGCGCCTCGCGGACGAGGCGTGGGAGAAGCTCGACGCCGGCGACGCCGCCGGCGCGCTCGCCGCCGCGCGCGCGGGGCTTCGGGCAGGCGCACCCGACGACGTCGCCGCGGACCTGGCGCTCGCCGAGGGGCTGGCGCTCCTCGATCTCTGCCGCTTCGCGGAGGCGCGGAGCGCGCTCGAGGCGCTGGCGCGCGACTACGACGACCCCGCCGCCGAGCACGCGCTGGGCCTCCTGGCGGAGCGCCGCGGCGAGCGGCGCGAGGCGGAGCGCCGGTTCGCCCGCGCGAGGAAGCTCGCGCCCGGCGACTACCCCCCGCCGGCCGTGCTCACCCCCGCCGCCTTCGACGCCGCGGTGGAGGCGGCGCTCGCCGAGCTGCCGGAGCCGGTCCGCCGCTGGCTCGAGAACGTCGCCATCGCCGTCGAGGATCTCCCCCAGGACGACGACCTCCTCGGCGAGGACCCGCCCCACCCGCCCACCATCCTCGGCATCTTCCGCGGCGCGCCGCTCGGCGAGAAGGCGTCGATGGACCCCTGGAGCCACTTCCCGTCGAGCGTCGTGCTCTACCAGAAGAACCTCGAGCGTTACGCCCGCACGCGTGAGGAGCTGGTGGAGGAGATCCGCGTCACCCTGCTCCACGAGGTGGGGCACTTCCTCGGGCTCGACGAGGAGGAGCTGGAGGAGCTCGGGCTGGAGTGAGGCTCGCGCGCGGTCGAGTTCGCGGTCGCGGTCGCGGTCGCGGTCGCAGTCGCGGTCGAGGTCGCGGTCGCGGTCGCGGTCGCGGTCGCAGTCGCGGTCGAGGTCGAGGTCGCGGTCGCGGTCGCGGTCGCGGTCGCGGTCGCGCGTCTCGCTCCCCCGATCGCGGATCCTGCCGAAAAATGGACGGATCCGGCGCGATATCGGATGCTGGCGGGCGTGCCCCACGTGATCGAGTCCATGGAGCTGGCGCAGGTCCTCGCCGAGGCGGAGGACATCGCCCGGAGCGTGAACCAGAAGCTCACCAGCGCGCATCAGCTCCTCGCCTTCTTCACCGTCCCGAACCGCGCCGAGCTGCTCCTGCGCGACCGCGGGATCGACGAGGATCGCGTGCTGGCGGCGCTGACCGACAAGCCGAAGGAGCCGGAGGGCATCGAGCGCGACCTGCGCGAGCGCGCCCGGGAGGTGGCGGCCGGCGTCGGCGCGGAGGAGGTGGACTGCCTGCACCTCCTCATCGCCATGAGCCGGGTGCGCGCCTCGGCGGCGCACCAGCTCCTCGCCGCCTGCGGGCTGCAGCTCGCGACCCTCCGCAACGTGGCGCTCTCCTACTTCACGAGCCGCATGCCGCGGCGGCTGCAGCACTTCGCGCCGCAGCCGGTCAAGGCGCCGGCGAGCTACCGGCCCTCGCCCTCGACCGCGAGGGGGGGCGGCGCGCTCTCGCCGGCCGCGACCCCGACGGCGACCCCGGTCCCGACCGCGACGCCGATCCCCTCCGCAACCCCGACCGCGACCCCGGTTCCGACCGCGACGCCGGCCCCGACCCCCACCCCCTTCGCCCGCCCCCCCTCCCCCTACGCGCTCGACCCGCAGGCCTTCCCCTGGCTGGCGGCGCTGGGGCGCAACGTCTCGGAGCTCGCCGCCGCGCACCGGCTCGACCCGCTGGTCGGGCGCGAGCGCGAGGTCGAGGAGGCGATCGACATCCTCGGCAAGCGGCGCACCAACAACCCGCTGCTCGTCGGCGAGCCGGGCGTCGGCAAGACCGCCATCGTCGAGGGCATCGCGCAGCGGCTGGTGGACGAGCGCGGGCCGGAGCGGCTGGTGGTCGAGCTCGACATGGCGAGCGTGGTGGCCGGCACCCAGCTCCGCGGCTCGTTCTCGGAGAAGCTACTCGGCCTCAAGGACGAGGTGCGCCGCGCCAACGGCCGGGTGGTGGTCTTCATCGACGAGATCCACACGCTCATGGGCGCCGGCTCAACCGGCGAGGGCCCGCAGGACGCCGCCAACGAGCTCAAGGCGGCGCTTTCGCGCGGCGAGTTCCCCTGCATCGGCGCCACCACCCACGACGAGTACCGCAAGCACATCGAGAAGGACCCGGCGCTGGAGCGCCGCTTCACGCCGGTGCTGGTGCGCGAGCCGTCGGTCGCCGACACGGTCAAGATCCTGAAGGGCCTGGTGGCCCGGTACGAGCAGCACCACAAGGTGAGCTACCGGCCCGAGGCGCTCGACTCGGCCGCAGCGCTGACCGCGCGCTACGTCACCGACCGGTTCCTGCCCGACAAGGCGGTGGCGGCGCTCGACCTGGCCGGCTCGCGCACGCGGCGCGAGGGCGGCGGCGAGGTGGACGCGGCGCAGGTGGCGCGCGTCGTCTCCAAGATGGCCGGCATCCCCGAGTCGCGGCTCCTCGCCTCCGACCGCGACCGCGTGCTGGGGCTCCAGAAGCTCCTCGCCGAGCGGGTGGTCGGCCACGCGGCGGCGGTGGAGCGGATCACCGCCGTGCTGCGCCGCAACTACGCCGGCTTCGCCTCGCGCCGGCCCATGGGCAGCTTCCTCTTCCTCGGGCCGACCGGCGTCGGCAAGACCGAGCTCGCCCGCGCGCTGGCGGAGGCCCTCTACGGCTCCCAGGACGCGCTGGTCCGGCTCGACATGAGCGAGTGCGCCGAGCCGACCGGGGTGGCGCGCCTCGTCGGCGCCGCGCCGGGCTACGTCGGCTACGGCGAGGGCGGCCAGCTCACCGACGCCGTTCGCCGCCGGCCGGCGAGCGTGGTGGTCCTGGACGAGATCGACAAGGCGCACCGCGACGTGCTCATGCTCCTGCTCCAGGTGCTGGAGGAGGGGCGGCTCACCGACGGGCGCGGCCGGCAGGTGGACTTCTCCAACACCGTGGTGGTGCTCACCTCGAACCTCGGCGCCGCCGAGGCCACCCGCGCCGCCACCGGCGTCATGGGCTTCGGCGCCGCCGCCGCGGGCGAGGCCTCCACGCGCGAGGAGAAGGCGCTGTCGGCCGCCCGCGGCGCCCTCGCGCCAGAGCTGTGGAACCGGCTCGACGAGCGCATCTTCTTCGGCCCGCTCGGGCGCGAGGAGGTCAAGCGCATCGCGCTGCTGCTCCTGCGCCAGTCCTCGGACCGCCTCCACGGCGAGCGGAAGATCCGCTTCCACGCCGGCGAGGACGTGGCCGAGCACCTCCTCGACCACGGCGGCTACGACCCGGCGCTCGGCGCGCGGCCCATGCGCGGCGCCGTGCAGCGGCTGGTCGAGGCGCCGCTGGCGGACGCCATCCTGGCCGGGCGGATCGGCCCGGGCGAGGTGGTGGAGGTCCACGCCGCGGCCGGGAAGCTCAGCTTCGGCCGCTGAGCAGGGACCTCCGCCGGCACCTCGGGGAGCGGGCGGCGCCGCGCCGCCTTATGGTTCACGGCATGCGCACGCTCCGCGTCGAGGTCTGGTCCGACATCGCCTGTCCCTGGTGCTACGTCGGCAAGCGGCGGCTCGAGGCGGCGGTGGCGCGCCTGCCCGCGTCGGACCGCGTCGAGGTGGTGTGGCGGGCCTTCGAGCTCGACCCCACGGCGCCGCGCACCGTCCCCGAGGAGCCGTACGCGGAGCGGCTGGCGCGCAAGTACGGCTGCTCGACCGCCGAGGCCCAGGCCATGGTCGACCGCATGACCTCGGTCGCGGCCGGAGACGGCCTCCCCTTCCGCTTCGACCTGGTCCACCCCGGCAACACCTTCGACGCGCACCGGCTGCTCCACCTCGCGCTCGAGCGCGGGCTGCAGGACGCCGTGAAGGAGCGGTTCCTGCGCGCCTACCTCACCGAGGGCGCCGCCATCGGCGATCCGTCCGTGCTCGCCCCGCTCGCGGTCGAGGCCGGGCTCGGCGAGGAGGAGGTGCGGCGCGTCCTCGCCTCCGACGCCTACGCCGGCTCGGTGCGCGGCGACGAGGAGGAGGCGCGCCGCTTCGGCATCCACGCCGTCCCCTTCTTCGTCCTGGGCGGCCGGTACGGCCTCTCGGGCGCGCAGCCGGTCGAGGTCCTGCACGAGGCGCTCGCCCGGGCGCTGGCCGAGGCGCCGGAGCCGCTCGTGGCCGAGGGCGCGGTGTGCGGGCCGGACGGCTGCGGCTGACGCCGGCGCCGCGGCGTCAGCGGTAGAGGCCGCGCTCCTCGACGTACTCGCGGACGCGCCGGGGCAGGAGCGCCGAGACGTCGTCGCCGCGGGCGAGCCGGGCCCGGATCTCGGTGCTGGAGACGGGCGGCAGGAGGGGGCGGCCCTCCGCGCCCTCGGGGTGTCCCTGCCGGCCCACCACCACCACCCGCGCCAGCTCCTGGACGCGGTCCCACCGGTACCACTTCGTCACCTCGGGCAGGATGTCGGTGCCCACCACCAGCGCGAACCGGAGCGCCGGGTGCTTCGCCACGAGGTGCTCGAGCGTCCGCGCGGTCTTCCCGACCAGCGGGTCGTCCCGGAGCTCCGCCTCCGCCGTGCACACGTGCAGGCCGCGCACCGCCGCCGCGGCGAGCTCGCACATCCGCACCCGGTCCTCGAACGGCGCGAGGGGCTTGCCGAAGGCGTGCTTCCAGGTGGGCAGGAGCCACGCCTCGTCCACGCCCTGCGTGGCGAGCGTCCAGTACGCCGCCATGAGGTGCGCGACGTGCGGCGGGTTGAAGGAGCCGCCGAGGAGCGCCACCTCGCGCCGCCGGGCGGTCACTGGATCTTCACCTGCGCGCCCGGGGGGAGCTGCTCGGCGAGGCGCGTCCGCTCCGCGCCGTCGGCGCCGTGCACCACCAGGCCGACCCGCGGGCCGTCCACCTCGAGCAGCGCCCAGCTCCCCGCGCCCGGCGCGCCCTGAGGTGGCGCGAGCCGCCCCGGCGTCACGAAGAAGCGCGGCCCGATCCGCACCAGCCCGGCCTCCCCGGCCCCGCCGTGGAGGAGGAAGGTCGCGCTCTCGATCTCGTCGCGGGTGAGGTCGGCCTTGTCGCTCACCAGGTAGCCGAGCGCACCGCCGATGAGCTCGATCACCTTGCCCGGCGCCCCGGCGGAGGCGCGCTCGGGGCAGCTCCGGCTCGCCACCCGCACCAACCGCGCCCGGATCCGGGCGGCGCCCGGCGGGGCGAGGGGCGGCGCAAGCGCCGCGTCGACGTCGGCCCAGCAGCCGCCCAGGAAGAAGGTGCGCTCCGCGCCCGCCTGGTCGAGCGCGGCCAGCGCGCGCGCCAGGAGCGGCGTGTCCCCCCACGAGTCGCTCACCAGGCCGATGCGGACCACGCCCCGCATTCTAACCGCGATAGCGCAGGAAGCGCCGGCGGCGCGCGGCGAAGGCCCGCTCCTCGGGGCGCCACGCCCGGGCGAGCTCGGCCACGGCGAGCCCGCGCTCGATCCCCTCCCGCTCGCGCGCGGACCCGCACAGGAGGTCGAAGGCGGGGATCCCCTCCACGAACTCGTACGCCTCGGTGCGCCAGCGGAACGCCTCCGGGTCGAGCCGCCGGGCGGCGGCGACGCAGGCGACGCCGGTGCGGAACGGGCGGAACGCCTCGCGGTCGGTGACGCACAGCTCGGCGCCGTGGCACCGGACGCCGCGGTGCTTGTCGAAGGTCGGCACGAAGCTCACGGGCCGGAACGCGACCCCGGGCAGCCGCTCCGCCTGGAGCGCCGCCACCAGCGCGTCGCCGTCGAGCCACGGCGCCCCGAAGAGCTCGAAGGGCCGCGTCGTCCCGCGCCCCTCGGAGAGGTTCGTCCCCTCGAGCAGGCACATCCCCGGGTAGACGAGCGCCGCCTCGGGCGTCGGCATGTTCGGCGACGGGAAGACCCAGGGGAGCCCCGTCTCGCGCTGGTGCATCCCGCGGCGCCAGCCGCGGCACTCCACCACCTCGAGGTCGAGGTCGAGCCCCCGCTCGGCGCGGAACAGCTCCGCCAGCTCGCCCACCGTCATCCCGTGCCGCGGCGCCAGGTCGTGCAGCCCGCAGAAGCTCTCGAAGCCGGCGGTGAGCCGCGGCCCCTCCAGCTCGGCGCCGCCGATGGGGTTCGGCCGGTCGAGCACGAGGAAGCGCAGCCCGGCCGCCGCCGCCGCCTCCATGCAGAGCATCATCGTCGCCTGGTACGTGTAGTAGCGGGCGCCGACGTCCTGGATGTCGAAGACGAGCGCGTCGAGGCCGGCCAGCTGCTCGGGCGTGGGGGTGAGCGAGGCGCGGGTGGCGCCGTAGAGCGAGTGCACCGGCAGGCCGGTGCGCCGGTCCCGCTCGTCCCCCACCGCCGCCATGTACTGCGCGTCGCCGCGGACGCCGTGCTCGGGACCGAAGAGCCGCGCCAGCTTCACCCCCGCCGCGCCGTGGAGGAGGTCGGCCGCGTGGCGGAGCCGCCGGTCGACGGCGGTCGGGTTGCACACCAGGCCCACCGCGAGCCCGCGCAGGGGCCGGAACCGCTCCGCCACCAGCGCGTCGAGGCCGCTCTCGACGGCGCGGCCGCGCCTCCGGCCCGTCACCGCTCCTCCTCGAGCGCCCGGAGCGCGTCGCGGGCCAGGTCCCCCGCCCCGCACCGGCCGCCGCCGCCGAAGATCCGCTTCACCTTCTCGAGCGCGTCCTGGGCCTCCGGCTCTTCCGGCTCGGCGGAGGCGAGCGTCCTGAGCGCGCTCCTCGCCTTGGGGCTGTGCGAGTCCGCCAGCGCGCGTGCCGCCAGGCGGCGGGTGCCACAGTCCTTCGACTCCGCCGCCCGCTCGAGGGCGCCTGCCGCCGCGCCGCTGCCGGCGGCCAGCGCGCGCCCGTAGAGCTGGAACGCCTCGCGCGGGCCGCCCTGGCCGCGGTGCCAGCGCTCCTCCGAGAGCCGCCCCTCGAGGTAGAGCACCTCCGCGTCGTCCGACCCGCGCTTCTCCGCCAGCGCGCCGATGGCCTGGCGCGCCTCCTCGAACCGCCCCGCCTCGATGAGCCGCTCCGGCCGCGAGGGCACGACCGCCCACGCCACCGCCGCCAGCGCGAGCAGCCCGGCCACCGCCGCCGCGAGCAGCCGGCCGCGGCGCGGCAGCGCCGCCCCGGCCTGGCCCAGCCGGCCCGCCAGCGCCGGCAGCGTCGCCCCCACCCGGCCCAGCCGCCCCGCCAGGCCCGGCAGCGCCTCGGCGCCGGCGCGCCCGAGCCGCCCCGCCAGGTCGGCCAGGTCGGGCAGGTCGGGCGCCGCGGGCGCCTGCCGCAGGATCTCCCGAGGGTCGGCCGCTCCGAGCCCCTTCACCCGCGAGAGCGCGTGGTTCCCGAAGGGCGGCTGCTCCACGGCCTCGGGCGCGGCGGCGGCCGAGTTGGTGGGGGTGAGCGCGACCGGACCGGGGGCGGCGCGGTAGAGCCGGATGGGCTCCGGCACGCCCTTGAGCTGGCGGTAGCCGACCTCCTGCGCCGGCACCTCCGCCTTGTTCATGGCGAGGTGCACGGCCTCGGTGAAGAGCACCTCCCCCGCCTGTGCCTCGCCCTCCACGCGCGCCGCGATGTTGACCGGCTCGCCGAGCACGTCGGTGGCGCCGAGCGTGCGCGTCACCCGCACCTCGCCCAGGTTCACCGCCACCCGCACCCGGATCTGCTCGTCGCCGGTGACGCGGCGGTTGTAGTCCCAGAGCCGGTCCTGGATGGCCATGCCGCACAGGATGCTGCTCGTGGGCGACCGGAACACCACCAACCACGCGTCGCCGATGCTCTTCACGTGGCGGCCGCCGAACGCGCGCACCACCGGCATGAGCAGCGCGTCGTGGCGCCGCAGCATGAGCGCGTTCTCCTGGTGCGTCTGCCGGCTGGTCCTGGCGGTGAAGCCCTCGATGTCGGTGAACATCACCGCCAGGTTCTCGGTGCGCATGAGGCCGCGAGGTTAACACGCACCGCCGGCGAGGTGCGCTCCGCCGGCGCCGCGTCGCGTCGCGTCGCGGTCGCGGTCGTGGTCGCGGTCGCGGTCGGGGTCGAGGTCGCGGTCGACGTCGAGGTCGAGGTCGGGGTCGCGGTCGCGGTCGCGGTCGCGTCTCCCCTCGCCCGGCCCAGCGGGGGGCCGCTCGAGCCCCGCCCGACCTCGCGAATCGCTGGCGGCGGTTCCGAGCGGGCGGCGGGGTGGCCCGCCGGCGTCGCTCCGGACGACCTACCGGGTTCGTACGGCGGCCGGCCCAGAAACGCGCGGAGGCCGGGCAACGCATCGTGCCGCGCCGGCACGGCGCACGAGGTCCGCGCGTCGGCGCGGCACCGGCGTTGCTGGCGGCAGTACGGCGGGCGGGAGTCTCACGCAGGTCGGCCTCCGCTCCTTCGGAGGGCCACCCCGCCGCCCGCTGGCGGGCGTGGCCGTCCGCAGGTCGCGGTCGGGATCGCGGTCGAGGTCGAGGTTGGTCGAGGTCGAGGTCGAGGTCGAGGTCGGGGTCGCGGTCGAAGTCGCCTCCCCTCGCCCCGCGCGGCTTGGCGCCTAGAAGTGCAGCTCGGGCCCGATGAGGAACTGCACCTGCGTCAGGTCCGCGTCCCCGACCCGCCCGCCGTCGATGACGAGGTCCACCGCCAGCCCGACCGGCGCGTTGGCGAAGAGCGTGAGGCCGCCGCCGGCGCGCAGCGAGGCGCCGCTGTTCCCGCCCTCCGCGAAGAGCAGCCCCAGCCCGACCAGCAGGCGCGGCTGCACCTCGGCCCCGCGCATGAACTTGAAGGTGAGGCCCGCCCACGGCTCGAAGATGTTGGGGTAGCCGCTGGCGTGCTGGGCGAAGAGCTCGTGCGCGCCGATGGTGAAGTTGACGATCCCGCGGCGGCCGAGCGCGAGGTCCACCTCGCCGCCGAGCGCCAGCGCGGACCAGGTGTCCGAGACGGTGCTGCAGTAGTACGGGTCGCACAGGTAGCCGGTCGGCGTGGAGAGCCCCGCCCCGCCGATCTGCAGCCGCAGCGCGTTCTGCGGGGGCGCGTAGTACGAGGGCTGCGGGTAGTAGTAGCCGCGGGGCGCGGCCTGGGCGGCGCCCGCCGCGGAGAGAGCGAGCGCGAAGACGAGGAGCTTGCCGGCGATCTTCATGGTGACCTGACCTCGTGGAGGGCCGCGGCATTCAAACCCGCGCGGCGGGGCCGCGGTTGCGGCCGGCTGCCCCGGCGAGCGGGTGCGGCGCGTCCGGACCAACCGGCGGAGCGCCCCGGCCATTCCGTCCGGGGCGGCCGCAGGCTCGCTCACCTCGCCGGGAAAGTCACCTCACGCAGACGCCGGCCGTGGCGTCGCAGGCGTACGAGGTGGGGCACTGGGCGCCCGTGGCGCACGGCGCGGTGCAGTATCCCACCTCGGCGGCCTCGCCGCTGAGCCCGGGCGCCACCCAGCACCGGCCGCCCGCGAGCGACTGCGCGCAGGTGCCGGGGTAGCCGGGCTCGAACCTGCAGGCGGAGCCGAAGCTCTGCATCCAGGCCGCGCACCCGGCGATGGCCTGGCAGGTCCCGCCGCTGCAGGTCAGCCCGGCGCGGCAGGCGTCGCCGGCGGCGCAGGGCTCGCCGCAGCCGAGCGGCCGGTTCGCGCAGACGTGCTCAGCGCTGCAGACGCCCCCCGCGCCGCAGTCCGCGTCCTGGGTGCACTCGTAGCAGCGGCCGTCGCCGGCGCAGACGAGCCCCACCTCGCACGGCGTGCCCGCGAGGCAGCCGCGGAGGGGAGCGGCGTCGTCGATCTCGAGCTCCACCTCGACCGGCAGCGAGGCGGCCTCCGGCACCGCCACCAGCTTGGCGGAGGTCTTGAAGCCCGGCAGGGCGGCGCGCAGCGAGAACTGGCCCGCCGGCAGCGGGAAGAGCCCGCCCGCCGCGACGGCCGGCACGTCGGCGAGCGCGGTGCCGTCCACCGAGCAGCGCGCCGTCGCGCCGGCGGAGCCGCCCACCGGCCGCGGCACCGGCACCACCCGGGCGGCGAGCGGCATCGCGGCGGCGTCGCGCGCGAGGCGGGATCGCGAGGCGGGCCTCACCTCCACCGCCACCAGCTCAGCCCGCGCCTCGCCGTCGAAGACCACCACCTGCGCCGTCCCCACCGGCACGCGCTCGAGGCGGAACGCGCCGTCCTCGACCGCGGCCCTGAGCCCGGGCGCGCCGAGCACGTACGCGTACGCGCCCGCCTTCGCCCCCGCGACGGTGCCGGACACCTCTCCGGTCTGGAGATCGGGCGAGGCGAGGCCGCCACAGCCGGCGGCGAGGGCGCCCAGGGCGGCGAGGGCGAGCGTCGGGCGGGGGATCGGGCGCACGCCCCCACGACCCCGCCCTCCGGCGCTCCGGCCACGCGGCGCCATCAGAACCTCCACCCGGCGCCGAGGAGCAGCTCGCCGAAGGCGCTCGAGCGGTTCTGCCCGTCCACCTTGAGCAGCATGAAGTCCGCCTGCACCTCCGCCCCGACCGTCACCCGGCCCACCTGCCACGCCAGGCCGGCCACGAGCCCCGGCGTGAGCGTGAGGTAGCTCTGCGGCGCCACCAGGTCGAGCTGGTAGCTGCGCTGCAGCCACAGGAGGGAGAGGCGCGGCCCCGCCAGGAGCTCGAGCCGCTCGCCCAGCCCGATCCCCGTGCGCCAGGGGAGGGACACCCCGGCCGTGAAGGCGGTGTAGCGGTAGCCGGCGTGGACGGGGCCGGCCGCGGTGGTGGCGTCGAGCGCGCCCCGCCCGCCCGTGCCGGCCACGTCGAGCCGCAGGTTCACCCGGTGCGAGGGCCAGTCGCGCGCCACCGCGATGGCGCCGGCGCCGATCGCCGGACCGAGCACCTCGCGCCGGTCGCGCGCGTCGAGGAAGCCCATGACGGCGAGGCGCGGCGCCACCTCCCACGCGCCCTCGGCCCGGGCCGTCAGCGCCTCGAGATCGACGCGCTCGCCGGGGGCGAGCTCCACCGCGTCGTCCACCACGTCCGGCCCCGCGCCCTTGGCGAGCTGGACCCGGTGGCGCCCGGGCGGCAGGGCGGCGCCGCCCGGGAGCTCCGCCAGCGGGCGGCCGTCGACGCGCAGCGTGAAGCCGTCGAACCGGGCGGCGTAGCTGTACAGCTCGGGCTTCCCGCGGCGCTCGACCCGCCCGACCAGGACGATGGCGTCGGCCCCGACCTCGGCCGACTCGGCCGAGGGACGCTGCCGCCCCTTCGTGAACTCGTAGGTCATCCGGCGCGCGTAGTCGTGCGCCTCGGAGACGGTGACGGCGCCGTCGCCGTTGCGGTCGACGCCGAGGCGCAGCGCCTCGACCAGGAAGTGCGTGTAGATGTCGTTCTGGAGCGCCTCGTCCTCGCGCGCCGTCTCGCCCCAGTCGCTGGCCGCCAGCACCACGCTCGCGCGCGAGACCTCCTCGATCGGCCGCACGAAGAAGGCCCCCTTGGTGCCGGCCAGCTCGCGGCTCACCTCGCCCGGCAGGAGCGACTTGCCCCCGCCGGAGTGGCAGGCGGCGAGGACGAGCACCTTGCGCCGGGAGCGGAGCGCGTCGAAGCCGCGCTCGAGCTCCTCGAGCGGGAGCGCGGTCGCCGCCACGTCGGCGAGGCGCGTCTCGCGCGTCACCAGGTACCGGCGCAGCTCGCCGCGGGCGTCCCGGGCGAGCGTGCCGTGCGACGAGACGTAGACCACCACCGTGTCGCGGTCGTCGCGCACCTGCGCCGCGAGGCGCGCCAGCGCGCTCCGGACGTCGGCGCCGCTCGGCCCGGCGGCGAGGACCTCCACGGCGTCGAACGCCCCCTTCCCCGGATCGCGCAGCACCTCGGCCAGGTCGCGCGCGTCCTTCTCGGGGTAGCGGAGGGTGGCCCACGCCCCGTCGTCGAACCGCTGGATGCCGATGAGCAGCGCCAGCCGGCGCGGGGCGTAGCTCGCGTCGAGCCGCTCGGGCGCGACGTCGAGCGGGACGAGCCGCCCCTTCGCGCCGTCCGCCGGGGCGCCGCGCGCGCTCGCGCAGGCGGTCGCCAGCGCGGCCAGGGCCGCCATCGCAAGGCGCGCGCTGTTCCCGGGGAGAAGCATGCTCGTCGGCCGGATTGGTCCATATCCGCGAGCGCCTGCCCCTCACACGCCCTGCTGGGGTCCTGGCGAGCGGTCGCTCCTTGGCCGGGCGTGCGATCGCTGTCGGGCAACGTCGACCGCGACCTCGACCGCGACCTCGACCGCGACCGCGACCTCGACCGCGACCGCGACCGCGACCTCGACCGCGACCGCGACCGCGACCTCGATCGCGACCTCGACCGCGACCTCGACCGCGGCGACGGCGGCGGCGGCGACGGCGACTCCGACAGCGCCCCCCACTCCGACCTGCGGACGGCAACGCCCGTCAGCGGGAGGCGGGGTGGCCGTCCGAAGGAGCGGAGGCCGACCTGCGTGAGACTCCCGCCCGCCGTACTGCCGCCAGCAACGCCGGTGCCACGCCGAAGCGAGGACCTCGTGCGCCGTGCCGGCGTGGCACGTTGCGTTGCCCGGCCTCCGCGCGCTTCTGAGCCGGCCGCCCTACCTACCCGGTAGGTCGCCCGGAGCGACGCCGGCGGGCCACCCCGCCACCCGCTCGGAACCGCCGCCAGCTCGCGAGGTCAGGCAGGGCTCGAGCGGCCCCTCTCCTCCGCGGAACGCGGCGTCACCGCACCGTCACCTCCACGGCGTCGACCGAGAGCGGCTCACCGGGTACGGCCGCCATCGCCGGGCCCGGCTCGGCGGCGGCGCGCGCGGCCGCGGCGAGCTCCGCGTCCGCCAGCGGTCGGGCCGAGGCGACCAGCGAGAACCGCTGCGCGCCCGCCAGGCCCTGCAGCGGGAACGCCGCCGCGCGCCCGCCCTCCGCCAGGTCGAGCGCGCCCGCGCGCTCGGCGCGGCCGCGCCACACCACCTCGAGCTCCCCTCCCCCGGCGTGGACGAGCGCCAGGAAGGTGGGGCCGCCCACCTCGGCGCGAAAGGCGAGGCGGGCGGCCTGCGGCAGCACCGCCCCGCTCCGGCCGCGCTCGAGCCGCGGCGCCTCCCCGGCCCCCTCCACCACCGCGAAGCGCAGGCGTGCCGGCACGCCGAAGGGCGCCCCCTTCTCGCCGCTCCAGGCGCGGTCGTGCACCGCCCGGAGCCTCGCCACCTGCACCCCCACCCCCGCCACCAGCGCGACGGCGGCCGCGATCGCCACCAGCCGCGCCGGGCCGGGCCGCCACCGGCCGCCGAGCGCGCGCCGCACGCGGGCGAACTCGAGGTCGCCGCCGGCCTCCTCCGCCGGGGCGGGCGCGAGCGCGCCCAGGGCGGCGTCCACCGCGCCGTCGAGCGCGTCCGGGGGGAGCGCAGCGAGGAACGCCTCGCAGGCGTCGCAGCTCCGCTCGAGGTGCTCCGCCAGCGCCCGCGCGCGCGCGGGCTCGAGCGCGCCGGCCCGCAGGCGGCGGTAGGTGTCGCGGTCGAGATGCGGTCCGTCCATGATCGTCCTCGGCGGGGGACGAGCCCCCGCCCTACCGATCCCCGCGCCAGGTGCGCGGAGGGCCTCGCCCCTCCCTAGGACCCCTCGCCCCGCGCCCTGGCCACCTCGGCCAGCACGCGCCGCTTCACCTTGGCCCGGAAGCGCTCGAGCCGCATGGTGATGGCGCTCTTCCCGACCCCCATCCGCTCGGCGATCTCGCGCGCCGAGAGGCGCCCCTCCAGGTAGAAGAGGCGCACCGTCTCCTTCTCGGCGCCCTCCGGCAGCTCGGCGATGACCCGCCGCACCACCTCGACCTCGGCGGCGACGCCCTCCTCCAGCGGCTCGGCCTCGGGCGCGGCGGCCTCCGGCTCCTGGGCCAGCTCCTCCGCGAGCTGCCGCGAGGCGCGGTGCCGCGCGAGCCGCGTCAGCGCCCGGTTGCGGGCGATGGCGAGCAGCCACGCGCCGAACCGCGCCCGGTCGGCGAGGCGGGCCAGGCTCCGGAACGCGCGCACGAACGTCTCCTGCACCACGTCCTCGGCCTCGTCGGGGTCGAGCTCGGCGAACCCGCGGGCCAGGCGGTGCACCGCCGGCCGGTGCCGGTCGTAGAGCGCGCGCAGCGCGGCCGGGTCGCCGGCGACGGCGCGCTCGACCAGCGCCGCCACCGCGAGGGCGTCGGGCGCGGCAGGGCGCGGGGGACGGAGGGGGCTCCCGGGCACCGGAGGAGGTTACTACGACGGTTCGCGCGCGAGGCTGCCGCGGTGCCCCTGCGCGAGGAGCCAGCCGCCCCCGATCAGGGCCACGGGGACGAGGTGCACCGCGTGGTACCCGAGCGCGAACGCCAGGGCGGGCTCGCGGGCGACGCCGGCGCTCGAGAGCGCCAGCACGCAGGCGAGCTCGAAGGCGCCGGCGTTGCCCGGCGAGACCGACGCCGCCGACGAGAGCGTGGTGGCGAGCACGACGAGCAGCGCGAGCTCCATCGTGGCGGGCAGCCCGAAGGCGCGCAGCGAGAGCCACCCGATGAGCCCCTCGGCGCCCCAGCCGCCGAGCGCGAAGCCCCAGGAGAGGAGCAGCGCCCGGGGACGCCCGACCGCGGTGAGCCCGTGGCGGAGCCGCGCCAGCATCGCCCGCGGGCCGTGGCTGGGCGCGTCCGCCGCCTCGCCGCGCGGCCGCAGGAGCCACAGCGCGGCGAGCGCCCCCACCGCGACCGCGAAGGCCGCCGTGCCCGCGCTGCGCAGCCACAGCGGGAGGCCGGAGAGGGCCGCCATGAGGCCCAGGACGGCGAAGAGCGCCACCGAGCCGAGCAGGTGGTCCACCACGGCGGTCGCGGCGAGGGTGGCCATCGAGGCGCCGGTGCGCCGCGCCATGAGGTGCGCGCGGGCGAGGTCGCTGGCGCGCGCCGGCACGACGAGCCCCACCGCGTACCCCGCCACCAGCGCGAAGAAGGCGTCCCGGGCCCGGGCGCGCGGCTCGACCGGGTGGACGACGGCGAGCCAGCGCCCCGCCTGCAGGGCGAGCGCGGCGAGGTTCGCGCAGGCCGCGGCGGCGAGGAGGCCGGGGCTCGCGGCGGCGAGCGCGCGCCGCAGCTCGGCGGGGTCGAGGTTGCGCCCGGCGAGGACCACCAGCGCCGCGAGCGCGGCGAGCCCGAGGAGGCGCGCCAGGCGCCCGCGGGCCGGCGCCTCGCGGCGCGCGGCGAGCGCGTCGATGGTCACGAACTCGAAGCCCGCCTCGCGCCAGCGCCGCACCAGCTCGGGCAGCGCGGCCGCCGTCTGCTCCCGGCGCGGGTCCCGGCCGGCCGTCCCACACCCGTCGTGGAGGAGCAGGATCTCCCCTCCCCGGGGCCGCGCGGCGGCGCGCGCCGCGATGGCGTCCGCACCCGGGAGCTCGGTGTCCCACACGCCGCGCGTCCAGCCCACGAGCGTGAGCCCCCGCCGCCGCAGCGCCCGCTGCAGCCAGGGGCCCTTGAAGCCGTGCGGGGCGCGGAAGAACGGCGCCGGCTCGACCCCGGCCGCCCGCACCGCCGCGCGGCCGAGGTCCACCTCCTCGGCCACCGCCCGCGGGCCGGCCAGGTGGAGCTTCCTGTGGCGGTGGCCGTGGAGCGCCACGAGGTGTCCGCGCCGCGCCACCTCGCGCACGAGCTCGGGGTGGCGGAGCGCGTGCTCGCCCAGGACGAAGAAGGTGGCCCGCACCCCCGCCCCGTCGAGCGCCTCCAGCACGGCCGGGGTGTCGGCGGAGGGCCCGTCGTCGAAGGTGAGCGCCACCTGGCGGAGGTCGCGCCGGCCGCGGCGCAGCGACGCGCCGGTGAGATCGAAGCGCACCCAGCAGGCCTGGAGCGCCGCCGCGCCGCCGGCCAGCGCGGCCAGGGCGAGCGCCGCGCCCACCGCGCGGTGGCCGCGCGCCAGGGCCGCCGCGCCCCCGGCGAGGAGCGCCACCCCGGCCGCGACGGCCAGCGCGAGGAGGAGCCGCTTGCGCCAGGGCATCATCCGGCGACACCGATCGAGCGGTAGAGCCCCAGCACCTCGGAGGTGACCCGCGGCCAGGCGTAGCGCTGCACCGTGCGCCGCCCGTGCTCGCCGTAGGCCGCGCCGCGCGCCGGGTCGCGCGCGAGGCGCAGGAGCGCCCGCGCCCAGGCCTCGGGCTCGCCGGGCGGGAGGAGCTCGCCCTCCTGCCCGTGCGTCATGACCTCGCGGAAGCCGTCGATGTCGGAGGCCAGGATGGGCTTCCCCGCCGCCATGGCCTCGAGGAGCGTGACGCCGAAGCTGGCGATGGTGGCGGGCGCGCAGTACACGTCGGCCGAGGCGTACCAGTCCGGCCGCTCCTCCACCAGCCGCCCGGCGAACACCACGTCCTCGCGGAGCTCCTCCGGCACCAGCGCCTCGTAGCGCGGCCGCAGCGGCCCGTCGCCCACCACCAGGAGCCGCGCCTCCGCGCCGGCGCGCAGCGCCGCGAACGCCGCGAGGAGCCCCTCGAGCCCGTTGCGCGGCTCGAGGCGCCCCACCCACAGCACGTTGAGGCGGCCGTCCGCGAAGCGCCGGAGCGGCCGGCCGCGGCCGAAGCGCTCCACGTCCACGCCGTTCGGGATGATCCGGAAATCGGCCCGGAGGCGCCCTTCGAACGCCCGGAGGCAGGCGCGCGAGACCGCCACGGCGGCGTCGAGGCGGTCGAGGTATCGCTGCTGCGCGCGGCGGGTGAGGGCGAAGAGCGCCCCGGGCCGGAAGTGGGTGTGGAACGTGCCCACCACCGGGCAGTCGGCGTAGTGGAGGGCGACGAAGGGCAGGACCGGCGTGAGCGGACAGTGGACGTGCAGGACGTCGAACCGCTCCCGGGCCAGCGTCTCCCGCACGGCCCGGGCCAGCCGCGGCCCCAGCGAGACGCGCCCGAAGCTGCCGTTCCCGAACAGCGGCCGGCTCCGGGCGAGGCGCAGCACGTCCGGTCCCGCCGCCTCGCCCTCGGGGGCCGGCAGGTCCGGCATGGCGCTGGTGAGGATCTTGACGCTGTGTCCGAGCCGCCGCGCCTCGCGCGCGAAGTGGTGCACGTGCTCCTGCACCCCGCCGATGCTCGGGTAGTAGTACTCGGTGGCGATCCCGACGCGCATGCCGGTGCCTGCTTAACGGGCCGAGCGCCCTCCGTCCGGCCGGCCGCCGCTACGGCGGGGAGGCGCGGCGGCGGGGCGGCAGCGGGATGACCCGCGCGGCCGGGCGCGGCACCTGGGTGCGGTGGCCGACGGGCCCGCGGCGGACGAGGAGCGGGGCCAGCGCGAGGACGGCGCCCGCCAGCGCGAGCAGGTTCGTGAAGAAGATGCGGAGCCGGGCGATCATCGCGCGCAGGAGCTGCAGGGCGCGGGCGCGCGGCGGCGCGTCCGCAGGCGGAGTGTACGCGAGCCGGAGGTGACCGCGCTGACTGCGCATGGGATGGTGCCCCGCGGGTGACACGCCGGCGTTCCTCCTCCCTTTTTTCGAGGTTAGGCACGCCGCTCCGCACCGGCCACCCAGACCGGGTAAGCTCGGCGGCGCCGCGCCCCGCGGCCGGCTTCGAGGAGGCCACCCTCACGTGAACGAACGCCCCGCCCCGCTCGGCCGCGCCCGGCTCGCCGGCCTCGGCCTGCTCGCCGCCGCGCTCCACGCGGTCTTCGACGTGGCCACCGCCCAGCTCCCGGCGACGACCCCGCCCTACCTCCGCACCGCCGACATGCCGGAGGCGTTCCAGGCGCTCTCCCCGGTCGCAGTGGGCATCGCCACCTCCTGCGTGAGCGGGATCATCGCGGTGATCGCGCTCATCGCCACCGAGCACGCGCGGCGGCGCGCCCTCGCGCTCGGGGCGGCGGTGACTGGGTTCTGGCTCTTCTCGGCGGTGCTCATGACCTTCGTGTGGCTCGACACGCCCTGGCCGGTGGCGGCGGTCGCCCTCGCCGCCGGGGTGCCGCGCGGGTTCGCGATCGGCGCCGTGCTGGCGGCGCTCGCCGGCCGGCCCGAGCGCGCCGCCGCGCCGACGCTGGGGCCCCGCTGAGTCCTGGGCGCCGGGTCAACGCCGCGCGGGCAGGAGCGGGCGCAGCTTGCGCTGCCCGCCCTCCAGCGCGCGCGCCCAGCGCTCGACGGCCGCGGCGTGGCCCGACTCGCCCCGGCGCCGGTAGAAGGCGAGGAGGTCGTGCACCGGCGCGGGCTCGGAGGGCGAGAGCGCCGCCATCACCGCGAGCTGGTGCTCCGCGGCATCGCGCCGGCCGGCGCGCTCGAGCAGCGTCGCCAGGGCGCCGCGCGCGGCCCGCTCCGCGGGGCGGTCCGCCACGACCCGCGCCAGCTCGAGCTCCGCCTCCGGCCCCCGGCCGAGCCGCGCCAGCAGGAGGCCGCGGCGGAGGCGCAGGTCGAGGTCGGGCTCGACCTCGAGGGCGGACTGGTAGGCCTCGACGGCGTAGGCATCGTCACCGCGCAGCTCCCCGAGCGCGCCGCACAGCCGGGCCAGGCGCGCCGGGTCGTGGTGCAGGAGCTGGGACTGCCGGAGGAGATCGCCCGCCGCGTCGAGCTCCTTCCCGTCGTCGAGCAGCAGCTCCGCGAGGTCCAGGCGGGGCTCGGCCGCGGAGGGATCGGCGTCGGCAGCCGCGGCGAGGTGCTCGCGCGCCTCCGCCAGGCGCCCCGCGCGCCGGGCCTCGCGGCCGAGCGCCAGCTCGCGCGCCGCGTCCACGGGCGGTGGGGAGGGCTCCACCGCCGGCGGCGCCGGTACGACCGGAGGTGGAGGAGGCTCCGTCACCCGGTGCGCCGCGCAACCGAGCACCACCGCGGCGGCCGCCAGGGCGCAGCCCAGCGCCCGGGCGTGCGCCCGGGCCGAAGGAGAACGTTCGTGGAGCGATCCGGTCGGAGCCTCTACCTGCAAGTCGTCACCGCCGTCGTGATCGGAGCCGTGCTCGGGACCTCTACCCCAACTCGGGGTCGAGATGAAGCGGTCCCGGGCGGCGGGGCTTGCCCGGCGCCTTGCTCAATCGTAATGGTAGAGGCGCTCGCGCCTCCGCCGGGACAGCCCGGCGCGAGGCGCGTCGTCGTCCCGGTACTCCAGCCACAGCGCGCCCGCGGTGAGGAGCGAGATGCCGAAGTAGAAGGCGAGCAGCCAGAGCGGGGAGCGATCGCCGGTGAGCGCGGCGTCGCCGATGCCGCCCGTCAGGAGCAGCCACAGGCTCACGATCACGCTCGCCCGCGTCATGCGATCCTCCTCGCATGGTGACGAGCCGCCCGCCGGCGCGCTCGCCCCCCACACTCTAGCACCCAGACACGACGTGAACACCTCCTCCCAGTCCAGCCTCACCCACCTCGGTTGGCCCGAGGTGGTCCGCGCCCTCGCCGGGGAGTGCCGGCTGCCCGCCGGCCGCCGGCGCGCCGAGGCGCTCTCCTTCCTCGCCTCGGCCGCGGAGGTCCGCGAGGCGCTGGCCCAGGTGGAGGAGGCGCGGCAGCTCGGCGAGGCGCGGCTCACCCTCCCCCTCGGGATGTCGGGCGCGCCGGAGGAGCACGTCGACCGCGCCGGCAAGGGGGGCGTCCTGGAGCCGGCGGCGCTGCGCGAGTGCGCCTCGCTGGTCCGGGCCGCCGCGCGCACCCGGCGCTTCCTCGAGGCGCGCGCCGCCCAGAGCCAGCGGCTGTGGGCCATCGCGCAGGGGCTCTCCGGGGACGAGCGGCTGGCGGACCGGGTCGAGCGCGCCATCGAGCCCTCCGGCGCCGTCTCCGACCGCGCCAGCCCGGAGCTCGGCGCGCTGCGCGACCGGGTGCGGGGCCTGCACCGCGCGCTCAAGCAGCGGGTGGAGGAGCTGCTCGCCGACGAGGGGATGCAGCGCCACCTGCGCGACCGGTACTTCACCATCCGCGACGAGCGGTACGTGCTGCCCATCCTGGCGAGCTCGCGCTCCCAGGTCCCCGGCATCGTCCACAACGCGTCGCAGTCCGGCCAGACGCTGTTCGTGGAGCCCGAGCCCATGGTGGACATGGGCAACGAGCTCACCATCGCGAGCGCGATGGCCGCCGAGGAGGAGGCGCGCATCCTGCGCGAGCTGTCGGAGGGCGTCTCGCGCCGCGCCGCCGAGCTCCTCGCCGACCTCGAGGTCCTGGGGCGGCTCGACCTCCTCGAGGCCGAGGCGCGGCTCGCCGCCGAGCTCGACGCGCACGCGCCCGAGGTGTGCGCCCCCGACGCCGGCTTCGAGCTCCTGTCGCTGCGCCACCCGCTGCTCGTGCTGCAGGGGAAGAAGGTGGTGGCGAGCCACGTGCGCCTCGAGGCGCCGCGCCGCGCCCTCATCGTCTCCGGCCCGAACGGCGGCGGGAAGACGGTCACCATCACGGCGGTCGGGCTCTCGGCCTGCCTGCTCCGCGCCGGCCTGCCCATCCCCGCCGCCCAGGGCTCGCGGCTGCCGTTCTACGCCGAGGTGCGGGCCGCCATCGACGAGCGCGGCGACCTCGCCCGCGACCTCTCCACCTTCACCGCCCACCTCACCAGCGTCCGCGACATCGCCCAGGGCGCCGGGCCCCGCTCGCTCGTGCTGGTGGACGAGATCGCGGCCGACACCGACCCGCGCGAGGGCGCCGCGCTCGCCACCGCCATCCTGGAGGACCTGCTGGAGCGCCGGGCCCAGGTGCTCGTCACCACCCACCTCGACGAGCTCAAGGCGCTCGCCCTCACCGACGAGCGGTTCGCCAACGCGCGCGTCGGCTTCGATGCCGAACGGCTCGCCCCCACCTACCAGCTCCACCTCGGCTCGCCGGGCAGCTCCTCCGCGCTCGAGGTGGCGCAGCGGGTGGGGCTCGCGCCGTCGGTGGTGGAGCGGGCCCGGGCCGCGCTGACCGGCCAGGGCGGCGCGCTCACCCAGGCGCTGCGCGCCCTGGAGGAGGAGCGCGCCCGGCTCGCCGCCGAGCGGCGCGGGGCGGAGGAGGCCCGGGCGGCCGCCGCCGCAGCCGAGGCGCGCGCCCGCGCCAGCGAGGAGGCGGCGCGCCGGGCCGAGCGCGAGGCCGCGGCGCGGATGGGCGAGGCGCTGGCCGAGGAGCTCGAGGCCGCGCGTGGGGAGGTGGCGCGCGTGCTCGCCGAGCTGCAGGCCGCCCCCACCCTGCGCAAGGCGGGCGAGACGCAGAAGCAGCTCGACGCCTGGCGCGCCACCGTCGCGCAGGCCTCGCGCGCCGCGGACGCGCAGGCCCGCGCCGGGGTCGAGGCGGAGCCCGGCGGCGAGCTCCGCAAGGGCGCCCGCGTCCGCATCGTCTCGCTCGGCCAGGACGCCGAGGTGCTGGAGGTGTCCGGGGACGAGGCGCTCGTCCGCGCCGGCGCCCTCAAGGTGCGCCGGCCGCGCGCGGACCTCCTGCCCCTCAAGGGCAAGGCGCCCGCCGCCCCCGGCTTCGGCAAGAGCCGCGCCGAGAAGCTCGACGCCGCCGAGGAGGCGCGCCCCGCCGCCGTGGTCCTGCCCGACCGCCGCCTCGACGCGCGGGGGCTGCGGGTGGACGAGCTGCTCCGTGAGGTGGACCGGTTCCTCGACCGGCTCTACGCGGAGGGGGCACCCGAGGCGGTCATCCTGCACGGGCACGGCACCGGCGCGCTGAAGCAGGCGCTGCGGGAGCACCTGGGGGCGTCGCCGTACGTGGCGAGCTTCGGGCCGGGGGAGAGGCACGAGGGGGGGGACGCGGTGACGGCGGTGAAGCTGAGGAGGTGAGGGGGGCGACCTTCGGCCGTCGACCTTCGACCTCGACCTCGACCTCGACCTCGACCATCGACCATCGACCATCGACCTCGACCTTCGACCTCGACCTCGACCTCGACCTCGACCTCGACCATCGACCTCGACCATCGACCTCGACCTCGACCTCGACCATCGACCTCGACCATCGACCTCGACCATCGACCTCGACCTCGACCTCGACGGCACATGGGGCGCTCGCCATTTCCGCCTCCCTGCTTCGCGTGAGGAGGCGGAAATGGCTCATCTTCCAAATGCCGTCGAGGTCGAGGCGCTCCCGTTTCAAAGTCTCGATGTTTACGTTGCGGCGCGCGAGCTCGCGGCGCTCGTGCACGCTTCGCGCATCGCGGATGCGGAGCTTCGCGACCAGGCCACGCGCGCGGCGAAGTCGGTCTTCCTGAACCTTTGCGAAGGCCTTCCCAGCGACAGCGGCCCCATGCGGCGCAAGCACTTCGCGCTCGCCAACGGCTCGCTGCACGAGGTGGTCGGCGCCGTGGATTTGGCGCACGCCATCGGGGCGCTCGCGGCCGAGCCCGCGCGGCGCGCGCAGGCGCTCGCGGTCCGGGTGAAGCACATGCTGCGCGCGCTGGCGAGGTGAGTCCGGGCGCTCACGTGCGGCACGGCGCACCGCCCGTGCCGCACCGCGCCCGCGCGCGCACGAGGCGCCATCCCTCCGCGCCGGCCGGTGCCGCACCGCGCCCGCGCGCGCACGAGGGCGCCATCCGCGCCGGCCGGTGCCGCACCGCGCCCGCGCGCGCACGAGGCGCCATTGCGGAGCGCCGCCACCAGCGCCAGGTTCGCCGGAACGCGCCGAGTGGCCCGCGTCGCGGCGAGGACTGACCGAAGCACCGCGGCGCGCAGGCGCCGCGGTGCAAGATTCCGCAGCCGCGTCGAGTGGACCGCGGTGCGCGTTCCGGCCTCGGGAGCAGCTGGCGCGGCGCGGAGCACGGGCGCCGACGCGCGCGCGGGCGCGGGGCGGCCAGGGTAGGAACGTGGCGGCACCTCGACCTCGACCTCGACCTCGACCTCGACCTCGACCTCGACCTCGAACCGCGACCTCGAACCGCGACCTCGAACCGCGAACCGCGACCTCACTCCACGTCGCCGCCGAGGTAGGCGGCCTGGACGCGGGGGTCGGAGGCGAGGGTGGAGCAGGGGCCGGAGAGGGCGATCTGGCCGCGCTCGAGGACGTAGCCGTGGTCGGAGACCGCCAGCGCCGTGCGGGCGTTCTGCTCCACCAGCAGGATGGTCGTCCCCTCGCGGTGGATCTCCGCGACCAGGTCGAAGATGCGGTCCACCAGCTGCGGCGCCAGGCCCATCGACGGCTCGTCCAGCATGAGCAGGCGCGGGCGGGCCAGGAGGCCGCGGGCGATGGCCAGCATCTGCTGCTCGCCGCCCGAGAGCGTGCCCGCCAGCGCGCGGCGCCGCTCGCCCAGCACCGGGAAGCGGGCGTACTGCGCCTCGATGGCCGCCGGCCGCTCCGCCGGCGGCAGCGCCTGGGGGCGGCTCTCGGCGGCGAGGACCAGGTTCTCCTCGATGGTCATGCGGGCCAGGATGGCGCGCCCCTCGGGCACGAGCACCAGGCCCGCCGCCACCGCCGTGTGCGCCGGGAGCCCGGTCACGTCGCGGCCCGCGAGCCGCACCGTCCCCCCGCGCGGGCGGAGGAGGCCCGCGATCGCGCCGAGCGTGCTGCTCTTGCCCGCGCCGTTCGGCCCGATGAGGGTCACGACGGCGCGGTCCGGGACGGTGAAGGAGATGCCCCGCACCGCCTGCACGTGGCCGTAGGCCACCTGCAGGTCCACCACCTCCAGCAGCGGCGCTCCCGCCTCGCTCATCGGCGCGTCCCCAGGTAGGCGTCCACCACCGCCGGATCGCGCATCACCTCGGCCGGCGTGCCGTCGGCGATGACGCGGCCGAAGTTCAGCACCGTGACCCGGTCGCAAACCTTCGAGACGAGCGGCACGTTGTGCTCCACCAGCAGCACCGAGTGGCCCAGCTTGGCCACCTCGCGGATGAGCCCCGCCACCTGCTCCACCTCCGCCGGGTTCATCCCTGCCGTCGGCTCGTCGAGCAGCAGCACCCGCGGCTCGGCCCCCAGCGCGCGGGCGATCTCGACCCGGCGCTGCTCGCCGTACGAGAGGGTGCCCGCCCGCTCCCCGGCGCGATCCGCCAGGCGGACGCGCTCGAGCAGCGCCAGCGCGCGCTCGCGGGCCGCCCGCTCCTCGCGCGCCGCCGCGGGGTGGAAGACCATGCGCCGCCACAGCGGCGCGTCGCGGCGCAGGTGCTCGCCCACCAGCACGTTCTCGAGCGCCGAGAGCTGCGGGAAGAGGCGGATGTTCTGGAAGGTGCGGGTCACCCCGAGCGCCGCCACCCGGTGCGGCGCCAGCCCGTCGGTGCGCGTGCCGTCGAGCCGGATCTGGCCGGAGGTGGGGCGCAGGAGGCCCGAGACGATGTTGAGCAGCGTCGTCTTGCCGGCGCCGTTCGGGCCGATGAGGCCGTGCACCTCGCCCGCCGCGAGCCCGAAGGTCGCGCCGTCGACGGCGCGGACGCCGCCGAAGGCGCGCGAGACCGCCTCAACCGAGAGCAGCACGGGCGGCCCTCCGCTCGGCGCGCCAGGCGCGGATCCGCTCCGGCAGCGACACGAGCCCGTTCGGCAGGAAGAGGATCACCGCGAGCAGCACCGCGCCGTTGACGAGGAGCCGCAGCGGCCCCGGCTCCATGCCGGTGACGCGGGAGACCTCGCGCAGCCCCTCCGGCAAGAGCGTCAGGAAGGCCGCCCCCAGGATCGGCCCGCCGAAGTGCGCCACCCCGCCCACCACCGCCTGGACCAGCATGTCGACCACGCGCGCGAAGCCGTAGCCGCTCGGCGCCACCATGAAGGTGAGGTGCGCCTCGAGGCCGCCGGCCAGCCCCGCCAGCCCGGCGCCCAGCGCGAACATGGCGAGCTTGTGGCCGGTGGTGTCGATGCCGAGGGTGCGCGCCGCGGGCTCGTCCTCTCGGATGGCCTCGAGCGCCTGCCCCGCCCGCGACCCGCGCAGCCGCCAGAAGACGAACGCCGCCAGCGCCAGGCACACGTACACGATGCCCGGCCCGGCGCGCTGCGGGATGGCGACCAGGCCCAGCGCGCCGTTCGTGTAGTCCCAGTTCACGAGCGCCAGCCTCACCACCTCGCCCCAGCCGATGGTGGCGATGGCGAGGAAGACGCCGCGGAGCCGCAGCACCGGCAGGCCCAGCGGGACCGCCACCAGCGCCGGCAGCGCCGCCGAGGCCGCCAGCACGAGCGGGAACGGCCACCCGGTGTTCAGGGTGAGGAGCGCCCCGGCGTAGCCCCCGAGCGCCATGAAGCCGGCGTTGGCGAGGGAGAGCTGGCCGCAGGAGAGCGTCGCGTACACGGACAGCGCGAGGAGCGCGTTCACGCCGATGAAGGCGACCGCGGACTGGTAGGTGAGCCAGAGCTCGGCGAGCTGGTCCAAGCCGGTCCCTTCAGGCGAGCCGCGTCGCGGCCTGGCCGAGCAGCCCGCGGGGGCGGAGGAGCAGCACGAGGAACAGCACGGCGAACGAGACGCCGTCCCGCCACGAGGAGCCGAGCTTCGCCACCGTGAACACCTCGATGACGCCGAGCCCGTAACCGGCCAGCACCGCGCCCGGCATGCTCCCCATCCCGCCCAGGATGATGACCGCCAGCCCCTTGAGCTCGACGCTCCGGCCCATGTCGGCCGAGACGTCGTTGAAGGCCAGGCCGAAGAGCACGCCCGCGGCGCCGCCCAGGGCGGAGGAGATCGCGAACGAGGCGGCGATGACGCGGTCGACGTCGACCCCCAGGATGCGCGCCGCCAGCGGGCTCTCCGCCACGGCCCGGATCTCGCGCCCCAGGCGCGACCGGCGCAGGAGCCAGGTGAGGGCCAGCATCATCGCCACCGAGATCCCGATGATGACCGCCTGGACCTCGGAGACGACCGCGCCGCCGAGCTGGAGCCGGCGGTCGGGCACCGCGCCGAAGGGGAAGCGGAACTGCCCCGGGCCCCAGGCCGTGAGCGCGATCGCCTCGAGGATGGTGGCGGCCGCGAGCGAGCTGATGAGGCCCGAGATGTTGGAGTCGGCCCGGCCGCGCAGCGGGCGGAAGGCGACCCGCTCGAGCACGACGCCCACCACCGCCGCCGCCCCCACGGCGAGGGGCAGCGCGAGGAGCGTGTGGAGGTGGAGCGTCCCCACCAGGGCCAGCGCCGTGAAGGCGCACAGCATGAACACCGCCTGGTGCGCCAGGTTGAGGATGTCGAGGACGCCGAAGACGAGCGTGTAGCCGAGCGCGAACAGCGCGTAGATGCTGCCCAGGAAGAGCCCGTTGACGACCTGTTGCATGCCGCTCCGCCCCTCCGTGCCGCGGCCCGCCTCGGGGGCCGTCCAGGGCGACCGGTCGGGGCGCCCTGGACGACCTTATCACCAGACGATCGCTCGCCTCACTGGAGGATCTCGAACTTCCCGTTCTTCACGATCTGGACGGCGGGCTCGTGCTCGCCGTCGCGCGACGGGTTGAAGGAGAAGGCGCCGAGCGGCGTGTCGAGGTTCTTCACCTTGGCGAGCCCCGCCTCGATGTCCTCGCGGCCGGTCTTGCCCCCCGCCTGCTTCATCGCCTCGGCCAGGACCAGCACGCCCGTGTAGGCCTGGGCGGCGAACTGGTCGGCGGTGAAGCCGCGGGCCGCCATCTCCTGCTTGAAGCGCTGGTTGGCCGGCGCGGGGCTGGCGGAGTTCCAGGCGGTGCCGACCAGCACTCCCTCCGCCGCCGGGCCGGCGTTCTTGATGAAGGCGGGGCTGTTGAAGCCGTTGCCGCCCATGATGGGCCCGGTCCAGCCCAGCTGCCGCGCCTGGGCCACGATGGCGGCGGCGTTCTCGGCCAGCGCCGACACCACCAGCAGGTCGGGGTTCTGCGACTTGAGGGCGGTGATCTGAGCGTTGAAGTCGCGGTCGGCGCGGGCGAAGGTCTGGGTGCCCAGGATCTTGACCCCGAGCTGGTCGAGCGTCGCCTTCATCACGTCGTAGCCGGCCTTGGTGAAGACGTCGTCGTTCCCGTACAGCACGCCGGCCGTCTTGAAGTGGAGGCGCTGCTGGGCGGTCTTCATCGCGCCCGGGACGACCTGCTTCTCCATGAGCGACACGCGCCAGATGTGATCGCCGATGTCGGTGATGCCCTTCGCGGCCGTGTTCGAGACCGCCACCACCGGGACCTTGGCCATCTGCGCGATCGGGTCGGCGGCGGTCGCCATGGTGGAGAGCGTCGGCCCGATGATGGCGCTCACCTTCTGCTGATTGATGAACCGCTGGTAGACGCTGATGGCCTGCTGCTTGGAGGAGCCGTCGTCGTCGATCACCACCTCGAGCTTGACGCCGGGCACCCTCCCCGTGCGGTTCACCTCCTCGACGGCGAGCTGGAGGCCGTTCCGCTGGGTGGCGCCGTAGACGCCCGCGTCGCCGGTGAGGCTGAGCGCGGCGCCAATGCGAGCCGTGCGATCGGCCCCGAGCGCCGTGCCCCCTGAAAGGATGAGTACCGCAAGGAACGCATGACGGAACGTGGACATCGTCGACCTCCTCCATCGCGGGGATCCCGCTCTATTCGGTCCGGCGCGGGCCGGCAAACTAAAGCGAGGAGTGACGCGGGAATGCCCGCGGCCACGCCCCAATCGGGCACACGAAACAATCGCTCGCTTCACGCACAGCATTACGCCGTGCGTCAATCAGCTCCGCTCCGGATCGTCAGGAACGTTTCGCATGATTGAAGCAAAAATGGTATTGAATCGACTCACCCCCTCGGAGCCCCGTTGGGGCCCAAAGCGGCAATCCAACATCAAACGTGCCGGAGGTACCGACGTGAGAATTCATGCACTGGCGGGCGCGCTGCTCCTGTGCTGGACAACGGTCAGCCACGCCGAAGAGCCCAAGCCCACCGACCTCGGCAAGACGCCGACGGAGGAGGCGAAGGCGGAGGCGCCCAAGAGCCCTCCCTTCACCTTCGCCCTGCACGGGTTCGTGTCGGGGTCCGTGTACATGCAGGACGCCAGCCTCGGCCCGAGCGAGGGGCAGCAGTCGCTCTTCGTCAACTCGCAACCGCCGAAGCAGCCGAACGCGGACAAGATGATCTTCGGCGGTGACGTCCGCCAGTCGCGCTTCAACTTCTCGGTGGCCGGCCCGCAGCTGCCCGCGTTCGGCGGCGCCACGCCGCGCGCGGTGCTCGAGATCGACTTCTTCGGTGGGTTTGGGTCGGGCAACTACGGCGACGTCTCGGTGACGCCCCGCCTGCGCTGGGCCTACGCCGAGCTCGACTGGGGCGGCGGCAACCGCGTCCTCTTCGGCCAGACCAACGACCTCATCTTCACCATCGCGCCCGCCTCGCTGGCGCACATCGCGTTCCCGTTCGGCTACGGCTCCGGCAACATCGGCTGGCGGCGCCCGGGCATCTTCGGGTTCCACACCCTCGGCGACAAGAAGGCCATGAACCTCGAGTTCGCCTGGGAGGTCGGGCGTAGCCAGTGGGCCGACGCGGGCGGCATCGGCAACAACACCGTGACGTCCACCGCCGGGACCAACACCGCCGGCGGCGACGCGTACGGGTTCAGCAACGGCGTGGCCTCCGGCATCCCGGCGGTCGAGGCGCGGCTCATGCTGGCGAGCGGCGGCGACTGGAGCCTCTTCTCGACCGGCCACTACCAGCGCATCGATCGCTCCGGCGTCGGCGCCCTCCCCACGACCACGGGCGGCATCTCCTCCGACCTCGACGTCATCGCCGTGAACGCCGGCGGCAAGGCCAAGGTCGGCCCGCTGCAGCTCGCCGCGACCGGCTTCGCCGGCAAGAACCTGGCGCCGCTCGTCGGGAACTTCCTGCAGTTCAACCCCAACAACCGCGGCGACATCCACGCGGTGGGCGGCTGGGTGCAGGCCGGCTTCAACCTGACCAAGCAGCTCTCGATCTGGGGCTACGCCGGCATCGAGCGGCCGGACGAGGCCGAGGCCATCGCCAGCGGCTACACGAAGCTCCGCAACGTGACCACGGTAGGCATGCTCCAGTACCGCGACAGCGTGAAGGTGGGAGGAGCGTCCTCCGACTACGCCATCGGGTTCGAGTGGATCCACATGGTCACCCGCTCCCGCCAGTACGCCACCGCCGCCGGCGTGACGCCGGTCGTCACGGCCGCCACGGCCGCCGGCAACTCCGGCGACCTCGACGGCAACCAGTGGATCCTCTCGGGGAACTACTTCTTCTAAGGACCGGCGAGCCGGACGAGGGCGGGCCGGGCACCCCGGCTCGCCCTTCTATTTTGCCGCGTCGCAGCACTCACCGTGACGCGCCGTGTCGGGGCGGAAACGCTCGTGTGACCCCGAGGTGAATTCCACCCAGGCTCGTGCTGGGGGAGCCCCGTTTGTGGCCGCCTGCTCGCCAGCTGTGCTAAAAGGCGAGCAACCCCGCGAGACTTCAATGAGCTCGCACCTGGGAGGCCAAGCAATGAGAAGTGCTTATGCAGCGTTTCTCGCCGCCGCGATGATGGTGGCGCCGGCGATCGGTTCCGCGCAGACCGCGGAGCCGCAGCCCTCCGTCCCCGCACCCGTTCCGGCCGCGCCCTCGGAGGCGCAGCCCGCACCGTCCGCCGTCCCGGCCGCGAAGCCGGCGCCGGCCAAGGTCACCATCACGCCGTACGGGTTCATCCTCCTCCAGTCCTTCTGGAATGACGGCCCGTTCTCGGCCAAGGATTACCCCGGGCAGGTGCTCCAGAACCACGACGGCGGCGCGTTCCTGATGAGCGCCCGCGGCTCGCGGTTCGGCTTCAAGGTGGCGCTGCCGGACGACCCGTTCACCGGCGCCCAGCTCTCCGGCGTGATCGAGGGCGACTTCAAGGGCGGCTTCGCCAACAACACCACCACCAGCGCCAACTGGTACAACAGCATGTTCCGCCTGCGGCTCGCGTACATGACCGCGAGCTGGGGCGACGCCAGCAACAAGTTCTCCTTCGTCATCGGCCAGGACTGGAAGATCGTGGCCCCGCTCGCGCCGACCAGCATCGCGTTCGGGTACGATCAGATGTTCACGCAGGCCGGTAACCTCAACAACCGCGACCAGCAGATCAAGGCCATCTACGACATGGTGTCCGGCGGCGTCGGCCTGAACGTGTCCGCGGCCATGCTCGGCCCGCAGGACACGGCGGCCATCACCGGCACGGGCACTCCCGTCGTCGGCGTCACCACCGCCGACTACGGCGCGGGGAACCGCTCCCGCATGCCGAACTTCGAGGGCCGCCTGGCCGTCAACATGCGCGACGGCAAGAAGAAGGTGGCCGAGGTCGGCGTGGCCGGCGCGGTCGGCTGGCGGCGCTACGACAACGTCAACACCCCGAACACCACCGTCGACACCACCACCAAGCTCGGCGCGGTGGACGCGGTGTTCAACTTCCCCTTCATCACGCTGCAGGGTGAGGGCTACGTCAGCGACGGCATGGAGGACTCGTACACCAGCCTCCTCTCGTCGGCGGTCATCGTGAACTCGACCGGCGCCGGGGCGGCCGCTCACGCCAGCAGCGCGGTCAACATCCAGTCGCAGGGCTACTGGGCGCAGGCCATCCTGAAGCCGCTCGACTCCGTCCAGATCCCGGTCGGTTACGGCATGGCGCAGGTCCGGTACCACGGCGCCGCGGCGGCCGTCGGCACGCGCTTCCGCAACGCGCAGTTCCACACCGGCCTGCTGTTCAACATGACCAACCCCTGGAAGTTCGGGTTCGAGTTCACCCGCACGACCTCGGGCTACAACAACAACCAGGGCCCGGCCACGGCGAACCAGTACGTGCTCGCCTCGAAGCTCGACTTCTAAGCCGCGCCGTAGGACGCTCCAGGGGGCGCTCGCAGCTTCGTGCTGCGGGCGCCCTTTCTTTTGGGTTAACGTTCCACGGGGAGGGACCTGATGGCCGTCTTCCTGCAATCGGTCGTGAGCGGCGTGCTGGTGGGCGGCGTCTACGCGCTCATCGGCATCGGCCTCACGCTCATCTTCGGCGTGATGCGCGTCATCAACTTCGCGCACGGCGAGCTGCTCATGGTGGGGATGTACCTCACCTACTACGCCTTCACCCTGCTCGGCGTGGACCCCTTCGTCTCGGTGCTGCTGGTCGCGCCGCTCATGTTCCTCTTCGGCGTGCTCCTGCAGCGGGCGGTGATCCAGCGCGTGCTGGGGGCGCTGCCGCAGAACCAGATCCTGCTCACGATCGGCGTCGGGCTCATCCTCTCCAACGCGGTGATGCTGGTCTTCACCTCCGACTACAAGATCCTCTCCACCAGCTACTCGTCGGGCTCGGTCATGCTGGGCGGGATCTCCGTCTCGCAGCCGCTCTTCTTCTCCTTCCTCATCACCGCCGCCGTCACCGCGGCGCTGTACGCCTTCCTCATCAAGACGGACATCGGGCAGGCCATCCGCGCCACCGCCCAGGACCGCGAGGCGGCCCAGCTCATGGGCGTGAACGTCGGCCGCATCGGGCTGCTCGCCTTCGGGCTCGGCACCGCGCTGGCCGGGACCGCCGGCGCGCTCGTCTCGCCGACCTACTACATCTTCCCGCAGGTGGGCAGCGCCTTCACCCTCAAGGCGTTCGTGGTGGTGGTGCTGGGCGGCATGGGCAGCATCATCGGCGCCACGGTGGGCGGGCTCGTCATCGGCACGGTCGAGTCGCTCGCCGCCTCCTACTTCTCCTCGGGCATCAAGGAGATCTTCGTCTACCTGCTCTTCCTCTTCGTGCTGCTGGTGAAGCCGTCCGGCCTGCTCGGGAAGTCGAGGATGTGATGCGCGCCCTCCCCGCACTCCTCTCGCTCGCCGCGCTGGCGGCCCTCCTCGCCCTCCCCGCGGCGGTCACGAGCCCGTACGCGCTGCACGTCATGATCCTGCTCTTCCTGGCGGTCATCCAGGGCGAGAGCTGGAACGTCCTCGGCGGCTACACCGGGCAGTACTCGGTGGGCCACGCCGCCTGGTTCGGCCTCGGCGCCTACGGCACCTTGATGCTCATGCAGTTCGAGCACGTCGCGCCGTGGTGGGGCGTCTGGCCGGCGGTGGCGCTGGCGGTGGGGGCGGCGCTGGTGGTGGGCTCCATCACCTTCCGCCTGCGCGGGCCCTACTTCGTGCTGGCCTCGATCGCGGTGGCCGAGATCTTCCGGCTGGTGGCGCTCAACTGGAAGGACATGACCAACGGCGCCGAGGGCATCCTCACCAGCGACCTGCCGCCGCTCCAGGTGGCGGGGCACGTGGTCACCGACTTCGCGACCAAGGTGCCCTTCTACTACGCGGGCCTCGCGCTGGCGGTGCTCACCATCGCCGCCAACTGGGCCGTCCAGCACTCGAAGCTCGGGTACTGCTTCCAGGCCATCCGCGAGGACCAGGACGCGGCCCACTCGCTCGGCATCGCGCTCACCTTCTACAAGAACGTGGCGCTCGCCATCTCGGCCTTCTTCACCGCCTGGGCGGGCGCGTTCTACGCGCTGTACGTGGGCTTCATCGACCCCGGGACGGTGCTCTCCACCGAGGTCTCGGTGCAGTTCGTGCTCATCAGCATCATCGGCGGCATCGGCACCATCGGCGGGCCGGTGGTGGGGGCGCTGGTGCTGGTGCCGCTCTCCGAGGCGCTGCGGGCGAACCTGCTCTCCGACGCCATCTTCAAGCTGCACCTGGCCGACGAGACCTCGCCCACCGGGCTCTTCCTCAAGGACAACCTGGCGCACGCCCACGCGCTCATCTACGGCATCCTGATGGTGGTGGTGATCCTGTTCATGCCCGACGGCGTGCTCGGGTTCGCGCGGGGGCTCGTCGCGCGACGCCGGCGCGCCGCGGCGGCCGCCCAGGCCGAGGGGAGCGCCTCGTGAGCCCCACCCCGATCCTCGACATCCGGCACGTCTCCCGCTTCTTCGGCGGGCTGGCCGCCAACTCCGACGTCTCCTTCGCCATGGAGGAGGGGATGATCATGGGCCTCATCGGGCCCAACGGCGCCGGCAAGACCACGCTCTTCAACTGCATGACCGGCTTCTACCCTCCGTCGCGCGGGGAGGTGCTCTTCGCCGGCCACCGCGTGAACGGCCTCACCCCGGACAAGGTCTGCAAGCTGGGCATGGCCCGCACCTGGCAGAAGGTGCGGCCGCTCGCCAAGATGACGGTCCTCGACAACGTGATGGTCGGGGCGCTGGCCCGCACGAACCGCCTGGCGGAGGCGGCCGAGGTGGCGCTGCAGCAGCTCCGGCACGTGCGGCTCGACCACAAGGCGGACGCGCTCGCCGGCGGGCTGCCCATCGGCGAGCGCAAGCGGCTGGAGGTGGCGCGCGTGCTCGCGACCCAGCCCCGGCTGCTCCTGCTGGACGAGGTCATGGGCGGGCTCAACCCCGCCGAGAGCGAGGAGATCATCCAGCTCATCCTCGACACCAAGCGGCGCGGGGTGACGCAGATGGTGATCGAGCACGACATGAAGGCCATCATGCGGATCAGCGACCGGATCGTGGTCCTCAACTCCGGCGAGAAGCTGGCCGAGGGCCTGCCGCGGGAGATCGTGGCGAACCCGGCGGTCGTGGCCGCCTACCTGGGGGAGGCCGCCGAGTGAGCCTGCTCGAGATCCGCAAGCTGTCCTTCGCCTACGGCGACCTGCGCGTCCTCTGGGACGTGGACCTCGAGGTGCGCCAGGGCGAGATCGTGACGGTGGTCGGCGCGAACGGCGCCGGCAAGTCCACCACGCTCCGCAACGTGTCCCGGCTGGTCCGGCCCGCCGCCGGCCAGCTCCTGTTCCAGGGGCAGGAGCTCACCCGGCTCGAGTCTCACGACGTGGTCGAGCTCGGGATCGTGCAGGTGCCCGAGGGGCGCCACATCTTCCCCGAGATGACGGTCCTCGAGAACCTGCGCATGGGCTCCTACGCGCGCGCGACGCGGCCCGATCGCGCCCGGAACATCGAGCGGGCGTTCAGCCTCTTCCCCCGCCTGGCGGAGCGGCAGCGGCAGCTCGGCGGGACGATGTCCGGCGGCGAGCAGCAGATGCTCGCCATCGCCCGCGGCCTCATGGCGAACCCGAAGCTCCTGCTCCTCGACGAGCCGTCGCTGGGGCTCTCTCCGCTGTTCGTGAAGAACATCTTCGACATCATCGCGGAGATCAACCGGCAGGGGACGAGCATCCTGCTGGTCGAGCAGAACGTCTTCCAGTCGCTCCGCATCGCGCACCGGGCCTACGTGCTCGAGACCGGGCGCGTCGTCCTGACCGGCACCGGCCAGGAGCTGCTGGGCAACGAGCACGTCAAGAAGGCCTACCTGGGGCTCTGATCATGATGACCAAGACGAAGGTGCGGGACTGGATGACGCCGAACCCCATCACCATCGACGCCGAGGCGACGGTGGTGGAGGCGATCCACCTGCTGAAGGAGAAGAACGTCCGGCGGCTCCCGGTGATGAAGCACGGGCGCCTGGTGGGGATCGTGACCGAGCGGATGCTGCTCTCCTTCTCGCCCGGGAAGTCCACCTCCCTCGACACCTGGGAGCTGCACTACCTCCTGGCGCGGACGCCGGTGACCGAGGCGATGAACCCGAAGCCGCACACGGTCACGCCCGAGACCGAGCTCGCCGACGCGGCCCAGCTCATCCGCGACCGCAAGCTCAACGGCATCACGGTGGTGAACGAGCACGGCGACCTGGTGGGGATCCTCACCACCACCAACGCGCTCGAGGCGCTCATCGCGTTCGCGAAGGACGCGGCGGCGCAGAAGTAACCGACGCCCGAGCCGACGCAGGGTGCGGCCCGCTCTCCCTGGCCCTCTCCCCCGGTGGGGGAGAGGGGGTGAGGCTCACCTCGCCCCGCGCAGCGGGGAGAGGGGCCGGGGGAGAGGGGCCTCTCTTCCACGCCGCCCGTTCACTTGAAGAAGAGCAGCTTCCCCGCCACCACCACGCCGTACAGGATGACCACCAGCCGCAGCACGCCTCCCGGGAGGCGCTGCGCGATGTGGGCGCCGACGAGGCCCCCGGCGATGGAGGTGGCCGCCATCAGGCACGCCTCCGGCAGGCGGACGGCGCCCACCGCCAGGAAGTAGACCATCGAGATCCCGTTGATGAGGGTGGCGAACAGGACCTTGAGCCCGTTCGCCGCCTGCAGGCCGTCCGGGATGAAGATGGCCATGGCGGACAGCATCAGGATGCCGATGCCGGCCCCGAAGTAGCCCCCGTACACCGAGATGAGGAGCTGGAGCCCGACGAGGACCAGCGGGACGCGCGACGGCGTCTCGCCGGCCCGCCGGGCGACGAAGGCGGCCACCCGGCCCTGCAGCGCCAGGAGCGCGCAGGCGAGCAGGATGAGCCACGGCACCACCGCCGTGAAGGCCGCCTCGGAGGTGTGGAGCAGCAGCCACGAGCCCGCCAGCCCGCCCACCAGGGAGGGCCAGGCGAGCACCTTCGCGCGGTGCCCCTCGGCGGCGATGATGCGGCGGTAGGGCCAGACCGAGGCGGCGCTCCCCGGCCACACGGCGGCGGTGTTGGTGGCGTTGGCGATGCGCGCCCCCATCCCGGTGTGGAGCAGCGCGGGGAAGGAGATGAGCGAGCCGCCGCCGGCGACGGCGTTGATGACGCCGGCCGCGAAGCCGGCCAGGGCGAGCAGGACGAAGGTGAGCACGGGCCCCGGATGTTAGCCCAGGTGCGGCGTTCCGTCCGCTGCCGCGGGCCGTGCGTGCGCGGCGCGTGCGTCCTACATCTCGAGCGGAGGCCAGACCATGCAGCGCGTCACCACCGACCGCGGCGAGATCGTGCACTTCGCCGGGTCCCAGCTCCTCTCGCCCGCGCTCGACGCGGCCGGCGCGCCCGCCTTCTCCGCGGGCCCGGGCGACGGGCTCGCGCGCTGCGGCTGGGAGCCGTTCTTCCGCGCCCTCGGCGCGCGCCGGCTCGGGGTCGTCCTCGACCCGGCCGGCGGCGCCGGGGTCCGCTTCACCGCCCCCGGCGGGAGCGGCGCCGGCGCGGAGGGGGGGCTTTCCCGGGCCGTCGCCCACTCGCGGCGGTTCTGGCGGGCGCTCTTCCCGCCGGCGGCGCCGCCGGGCGCGGCCGCCTAGGCCGCTCGACGCGGACGCCCGGCTCGCGCCGGACGCCCTTCTCCACCAGCAGGAGGTCGATCTGCCGCCGCGCCGGGCTGGCCGCGGCGACCTCCACCTCCACCCGATCCCCCACCCGGAAGGCGCGGCCGGTCCTGCGCTGCACCAGCGCGTGGAGCTCGGGGTCGAGCTCGAACGCCTCGCCCAGGTCCTCCGCCTTGACGAGCCCCTCCACGAACCAGGGCTCGATCTCGACGAAGATCCCGAACTCGACCACGCTCGCCACCACCCCGGGGAAGCGCTCGCCCACCTTGTCCTGCATGAAGAGCGCGGCGTAGAAGGCGGCGATCTCGCGCTCGGCCTGCATGGCGGCTCGCTCGCGCTCGGAACAGAGGGTCGCGATCTCCTCCAGGCGTTCGGGCGACGGCGGCCGCGGGGCGGCGTCGCGGGCGCTCCTGGGCGCGCCGCGCTCGGGGCGGCCCTGCCGCCGCTCGGACCGCGCGGCGTCGCCGCCGCCCCACTGGGCCCGCAGGAGCCGGTGCACGATGAGGTCGGGGTAGCGCCGGATGGGCGAGGTGAAGTGGAGGTAGTGCTCGGCGGCGAGCCCGTAGTGCCCGATGTTGTCCGCGGTGTAGACGGCCTGCATCATCGCGCGCAGCAGGAGCTGGTTCAGCGCGCGCTGCTGCGGGTGGCCCTCGAAGCCGTGCAGGAGCCGGTTCAGCTCCTTCGGCCCGAGCGCGCCCTCCGGCACCTCGAACCCGTGCGTGCGCGCCAGCTTGCGGAACGCGTCCAGCTTCTCCTCGTCTGGCAGGCCGTGGACCCGGTAGACGGTGGGGAGGTCGCGGTGCGCGAAGTGGCGCGCCACCGCCTCGTTGGCCGCCAGCATGAGCTCCTCGACGATGCGGTGGGCGCGGTTGCGCGGCCGCCGCTCGATGCCGGTCACCCGGCCGTCCTGTCCGAGGACGATGCGCGACTCGGGGATGTCGAAGTCGATGGCCCCCCGGCGCGCGCGCATGCCGGTGAGCTTCTCCTGCAGCTCGGCCATGAGCTCGAAGGCGGGGCGGAAGCGCTCCCGGTGCGGCAGCTGCTCGCCGTCGAGGACCCGCGCCACCTCGGTGTAGGTGCACCGCGCCGCGCTGCGCATGACGCCGGCGTACAGCTCGGCCGAGACTGGCTCGCCGCGGTCGTCGATGAGCAGGTCCGCCACCATGCACAGCCGCTCGACGTCCGGGTTGAGCGAGCAGATCCCGTTGGAGAGCCGCTCCGGGAGCATGGGCAGCACCTGGGCCGGGAAGTAGACGCTCGTCCCGCGCCGGAGCGCCTCGGCGTCGAGCGCGCTCCCCGCCCGCACGTAGTGCGAGACGTCGGCGATGGCCACCACCGCCCGGTAGCGCGCCTTGCCGCGCCCCTGCACCCGCTCCACGAACACCGCGTCGTCGAAGTCGCGGGCGTCCTCGCCGTCGATGGTGACGAGCGGCAGCGCGGTGAGGTCGCGCCGCCCGGCGCGGTCCTCGGGCCGCACGTGGTCCGGGACCTCCTCGGCCGCCGCGCGCACCTCGTCCGGGAAGAGGTCGGAGAAGCCCTTCGCGTAGGAGACCTTGAGCACCTCCACGCGCGGGTCGCCCGGCCGCCCCACCCGCTCCACCACCTCGCCCCGCAGCGGGTCGGCGCCGGGCTCGAGCCGCACCTTCACCACCTCGCCGTCCTGCGCCAGCCGCGTCTCCGGCACCGCCACGTACCCCTCGAGATCGTCGTCGGAGGGCACGACGAAGCTGGAGGAGCCGCGGGCGTGGAACGTGCCGAGCACCCAGCGCCGCCGGCGCTCCACCACCTCCACGATGCGCCCCATGGTGCGGCCGCGTGGGGCCGGGACGATCTCGATGCGGACCAGGTCGCCGTCGAGCGCCTTGCGCGCCTCGCCGGGCGGGACGAACACGTCCTCGCCCTGGCGGTCCATGCGGGCGACGAACCCGTACCCGTCGCGGTGCCGGGTGAGCGTGCCCACGATGCCGCGGGCGCGGCTCCCCTCCCCGCCTCCGCGGAGGCTCGGCCCGCGGTCGGTCCGGCCGGCGGCGCGCCCTGCCGGCTTCTCGGGGGCCGGCAGCGCCGCGGCGCCCGGCACGCTGAACCGCTTCCCGTCCTTCTCCACCTCGCCCTCGCGGGTGAGCTCGCGCAGGGCGCGCTTCACCTCGGTGCGCTCGCCGGGGTGGAGCTGGGCGCGCTGCATGATCTCGCCGAGGCCGAGGGGCTTGCCGCCAGCCTCGCGGAGCTGGGCGAGGATGAGGGCGGTGCGCCGGTCGCGCCGGCTGTTCGAGGCGTTCATTGGCCCGGAACATGGCACGCGCGTCACCGCCGGTCGAGCGAATCGCCCGCGGAGGGCGGGCCGCGGCGCGGGGGCCCTTGACACCCGCGGACGCGGGGGCGATGAACCCTCCGTGCTCGAACCGGACGCGGCGCGCGCGCGCATCCTCGCAGCCCTGGAAGACGTGGCGCCGCTCCCGCCCGAGCGGGTGAGCCTGGCCGAGGCGCTGGGCCGCGCGCTGGCGGAGCCGGTCCTGGCTCCCCGCGCCCTGCCCCCCTTCGACAGCTCGCAGATGGACGGCTACGCGCTGCGCGCCGCCGACGCGCGCGCCCCGGGGGCCCGGCTGCGGGTGGCGTTCGAGGTGTACGCCGGCTCGGTGCCGCCGCCGCTGCCCGAGGGCGCGTGCTGCCGCATCTTCACCGGCGCGCCGGTGCCGGCGGGCGCCGACGCGGTCGAGATGCAGGAGGAGGTGGCGCGCCAGGGCGCCTTCGCGCGCTTCCGGCGCGCCGCCGAGCCGGGCCGCTTCGTCCGCCCGGCGGGCTCCGACCTGGCCCTGGGCGCGGTGGCGCTCGAGGCCGGCGCCGCCGTGGACGCGGGCGCCACCGGGCTGGCCGCGGCGCTGGGGCGGACCGAGCTCGCGGTTTACCGCCGCCCGCGGGTGGGGCTGCTCGCCACCGGCGACGAGCTCGTCCCGGTCGACCGTCCCCCGGCCGCGGGACAGATCCTCGACTCGAACAGCCACGCGCTGGCCGCCGCCTGCCGCGAGGCGGGCGCCGTCCCGCTGCTGCTGCCCTTCGCCCGCGACGAGCGCGGGTCCCTGCGCCGCGCCCTGGCGGCGGCCAGGGGGCTCGACGCGCTGGTCTCGACCGGCGGGGTCTCGGTGGGGGAGAAGGACCTGGTGAAGGAGGCGGTCGAGGCCGCCGGCGCGCGCCTCGACTTCTGGAAGGTGGCCATGAAGCCGGGCAAGCCGGTCGCCTTCGGGCGCTGGGGCCGGACCGCCGTCTTCGGCCTGCCCGGCAACCCGGCCAGCGCGCTCGTCACCTTCGAGCTCTTCGTGCGTCCGGCGCTGCGGCGGCTGGCCGGGCTGCCCGGCACCGGCCGCGTGCGGCTCCCGGCCCGCCTGGCCGAGCCCGCCTCGAAGCCGGCCGGGCTCACCCACTTCCTGCGCGCACGTGCGACGGTGCGTGCGGGGCAGCTCTGGGTCGAGCCGCTCCGCTCCCAGGCGAGCGGTCACCTCACCTCGGTGACGGGGTTCGAGGCGCTGGCGGTGCTCCCCAGCGCCGCCACCCGGCTCCGCCGCGGAGCGGCCGTGGAGGCGATCCTGCTCGCACCGCCCCGAGAGCCTTGAGCTTTCGGTGAAAACGTACCTTTTGTCGCAGTCCGCCCGGACCGCCCGTCCATCGAATCGGAGACTGGATCGCCCTCGCTCTGGGTGTTAAGTACGCGCGCTGCGAAGGCGGACCGCGCTCGCGGACGAAGCCGCCAGACGCCAACCGGAGGTCACCAGCAGTGGGATCACTCGCCAGGAGCAAGCACAACATGGCTGGACTCGCCGACAAGTTTGCCGTCAACCTGAAGAACGAGCGGCTGCGCAAGAAGCTCTCGCAGGAGGCGCTCGCCTCGAAGGCCGGGCTGTCCGTCTCGTACATCTCGATGCTGGAGCGCGGGCAGCGCACGCCGCCGCTCGACACGCTCGAGTCGCTCGCGAAGGCGCTCAGCGTCTCCGCGACCTCGCTGCTCTCGTAACGCTTCGCAAGCCCGCCTTCGGCGGGTTCGACTCGGCGGCGGCCGCGGGGGCCACGCCGGGGCGGTTTCCCCCCTCACTTCGACGAGCGTCCCGGCGCCCCTCGGCGCGGGAAAGGTGCGTGCGCCAGCGGCGGCGTTCGCTTATCTTTCGCCCCCACGGCGCGCTCGAGCGCGGCGTCTCCAGGAGAGTCCTCATGGCGCGCATGGTGATGTGCAAGAAGCTGAGCAAGGAGCTGCCGGGGCTGGCGTTCAAGCCCTTCAACAACGAGCTCGGCCAGCGCATCTACGAGAACATCTCCCAGGACGCGTGGAAGATGTGGCTCGAGCACTTCAAGATGATCATGAACGAGTACCGCCTCTCCCCGGCCGACCCGCGCACCAACGAGATCCTGTTCCAGCAGGCGGAGCAGTTCTTCTTCGGCGAGGGCGCCCAGCTCCCGCCCGACTACCAGCCGCCGCCGTCGAAGGGGTAGCGTTGCCCGCCGCCGGCGGCGGGCTGCGCGCGCCCGGCGCGGTCCTGCTCGTCTCGACCTATGAGCTCGGGCACCAGCCCGCCGGCCTGGCCCAGCCGAAGGCGTTCCTGGAGCGCGCCGGCTTCCACCCGGCGGCGCTCGACCTCGGCGTCGAGCCGCTCGACCCGGCGCGGGTGAGCGCCGCGCGCCTGGTCCTCTTCTCGGTCCCCATGCACACGGCGCTGCGCCTCGCGCTGCGCGCGGCGGAGCGCGTGCGCGCGCTCGCGCCCGAGGCCCTGCTCGCCTTCCACGGGACCTACGCGCTGCTCCACGGCGCGCGCCTGCTCGAGCGCGGCGCGGCGGCCGTGCTGGGCGGCGAGTGCGAGGAGGACCTGGTCGCGCTGTGCGAGGCGGTCGAGCGCGGCGCGGAGCTCGCCCCCTTTCGCCGCCCCGGGCCCGCGGCCGCGGCGCTGCGCCGGCTCGACTACCCCGTCCCGAGCCGGCAGGGGCTACCGCCGGCCGAGCGCTACGCGCGGCTCGACGACGGCGCGGGCGGCGAGCGGCTGGCCGGCCACGCCGAGGCGAGCCGCGGCTGCAAGCACGCCTGCCGGCACTGCCCGCTGCCCGCCGTGTACCGCGGCCGGTTCTTCGCGGTGCCGGTCGAGGTGGTGGTGGAGGACGTGGCCCGGCAGGCGGCGGCGGGCGTCCGCCACGTCACCTTCGGCGACCCCGACTTCCTGAACGGCCCGACCCACGCGTTGCGGGTGGCGGAGGCGGTCCACGCCCGATGCCCGGAGATCACCTTCGACTTCACCGCCAAGGTGGAGCACCTCGTCCGGCACGCCGCGCTCCTTCCGGCGCTGCGCCGCGCCGGGGCGCTCTTCGCCGTCTCGGCGGTGGAGTCGCTGTCGGAGGTGGTGCTCGCGCGGCTCGACAAGGGGCACCGGCGCGCGGACGTCGCGCGCGCGTTCGAGGTCTGCCGGGAGGCGGGGATCGCGCTCCGGCCCTCGCTGCTCCCGTTCACGCCCTGGTCGACGCTCGACGACTACCTCGACCTCCTCGACACCTTCGCGCGCGAGGGGTGGGTCGCCGCGCTCGACCCGGTGCAGCTCTCGATCCGGCTGCTCCTGCCCCCGGGGTCGCTGCTGCTCGAGGACCCGGCGCTGGCCGGCGCGCCCTACGACGACGACGCCCTCGGGGTCGTGTGGCGGCACCCGGACCCGCGGATGGACGCGCTGCAGGAGAAGGTGGCGCGCGCGGTGGAGGAGGCCGCCCGGCGGGGCGAGGCGCCCGAGGCGACCTTCGAGGTGGTCCGCCAGCTCGCCCTGGCCGCCGCCGGGCTGCCGCACCGCCACGTCCCCGCGGCCGTGGCCGCCGACACCGGCCGCCGCGCGCCGCGGCTCACCGAGTCCTGGTTCTGCTGAGCGGAGCCGACCGGCGAGCAGGTGGCTCGCCAAGGGTGACGCAGGGGTGAGGCCCCGCCGAGGAGGCCGCGCTAGACCAGCGGCAGCGCCTCCCGGATGTCGATCCGCAGGCGCGCGTGCGCCGCCCGGAGGGCCGCCTCCACCTCCTCCGGGCGCTCCCCGCGCGCGAAGGCGAAGCCGAGGTAGGCGTCGCCCTCCGGCAGCGGCTCCACCTCCCGCCCCTCGGGGATGGTGATGACCACGTCCTCCACGCCCGGGACCGCGCGCGCCTCCTCGATGCCCCCCACGCCGCGCAGCACGCCGCGGTGTGGGATGGGGAGCATCATGACGCCCGCGGCGCGGCGCTCGCGGTCGAGCGCCGGCAGCGGCAGCCCCATCGCGTGCGCCACCAGCACCTCCTCGAGCGACACCCCCGCGCCGAAGCGCAGCGTCCGCGCGCACAGCCCGCCGATGCTGCGCGCGGCCACCTCCAGCACCACCGGCCCGGCGGGGGACAGGCGCAGCTCGGCGTGGAGCGGCCCCTCGGAGAGCCCGAGCGCGCGCGCGCTCGCCTCGACGAGGCGCGCCACCTCCGCCTGGAGCGGCGCCGGGTGGCGCGAAGGGGTGACGTAGAGCGTCTCCTCGAAGAACGGGCCGTCGAGCGGGTCGGGCTTGTCGAAGAGCGCCAGCACCTCCAGCCGCCCCCCCCGAAGCAGGCCCTCCAGCGCCACCTCGGCGCCGGGCACGAACCCCTCGACGAGCAGGAAGCGCGCCGCCTCAGCGTCTTGCGGCCGGCGCTCGGCGCGGGCGCCGTGGAGGATCTTCTCGATGCGCCGCCAGGCCGCGACGAAGGCCGCCGGGTCGTCCGCCCGGATGACCCCGCGGCTGGCGGAGAGGACGAGCGGCTTCAGCACGCAGGGGTACGCCACGGCCGCGGCGGCGCGCTCGGGGCCCCCGGCGAGCGGGTGCAGCGCGAAGGGCGGCACCGGCAGCCCGGCCGCGCGGAGCGTCTCGCGCTGGAGGTGCTTGTTGCCGGCGCGGCGCGTCGCCTCCGGCGGGTTGTGGCGCAGGCCGAGCCGCTCGGCCGCGAGCGCGGCCAGGATGGCGGTCCCCTCGTCGGTGGGGACCACGCCCGCGATCGGGCGCTCGACCGCGAGCGCCGCGACCCGCTCGGCCGCGCGCCCGGGGCGGCGGAAGTCCAGCGACACCTCGTCCGGCCTGGCGCCGAACCGCTCCTCGACGCTGTGGCAGAGGTCGCTCCCCACCACGACCGGCACGCCCAGCTTGCGCGCCGCCGCGAGGAAGTCTTCCGTGCGGTAGCTGCGCGTCGGCACGAGGAGGAGCAGCGCGGGATCCATGGCGCTCTTCTACCAAGACGCGGGCGCCCGGGCTGCGCGGGTCGGGTGCCCGGCGCCCCAACACATGAAGGGCGATTGCAGCGCTTGCGCACATGCCCCTACCTTCCGGCGCCATGGTCGGGTCGATCGTCGAGGCCTGGGAGTACGATCCCTGCTGCGAGCTCTCGGACGTGATGCAGCTCGCCGCGGCCCGGGTCGCGGAGCCGACCTTCGCCGGTGCGCTGCTCTCGACGCGCGGCGACGCGCTCACCGTCCAGGTGCTCGTCGGCTCGCCCACCGCCGATCCCCGCTCGCTGTTCTACGTGGGGGGCCACGGCGCCTTCGCGCTCGCCCGCCTGGAGGCGTGGCCCCCCCTCCCCGGGGGCTCCGGGAAGCGGTTCCTCGTCACGCTGGTCGCCTACCCCCCGGCGCGCGCGGAGGTGCCCGCGTCTCGCTGAGCGGCGCGGCGGCGCGCCGCACTCGAAGGTGCCTGCTCTCCGAGGCGGAAGGAGCCGACCAGCGCGGAGAGCTCCTGCGCCTGCGCCGACAGCTCCGCCGTGGCCGAGGAGGACTCCTCCGAGCTGGCGGCGTTCTGCTGGGTGACCTTGTTCATCTGCTCGACGGCCGCCGTCACCTGCTCCACCGCCCGGCCGTGGTCCCGCGAGGACTCGGCCAGCTCGGTCACGATCCCCGTCACCTTGGACACCTCGGCCGCGATGCGGGCCAGGCTCCCCGCCACCTCGCGCGCCGTCCGGTCGCCCTCGGCCGCGTGGGCCACCGACTCCCGGATGAGCGCCTCGGTCTTGCTCGCCGCCTGCTTGGAGCGGAGCGCGAGCGAGCGCACCTCCTCCGCCACCACCGCGAAGCCGCGGCCCGCCTCGCCCGCGCGCGCCGCCTCCACCGCGGCGTTCAGGGCGAGGAGGTTGGTCTGGAAGGCGATCTCCTCGATGTCCTTGATGATCTGCGAGGTGGCCTCGGCCGAGGTGCGGATGTTCTCCATCGCGCCCCCCATGCGCTCGGTGGCGCGCTGCCCGCCCTCGGAGAGCGCCTGCGCCGAGCCCGCGAGCGCGCTTGCCGCCGCGGCGTGCTCGCCGGCCACGCGGATCAGGCCGGCCATGGACTCGAGCTGCGACGACGTCTCCTCGATCGCGCTCGCCTGCTCCGAGGCGCCGCTCGCCACGGCCTGGCTGGAGGAGGCGATCTGCTCGGTGGCCGAGGAGAGGTCCTGCGCCGCGCGGGACACCTGCGCGAGCGCCTCCTCCAGCGCCCGGGCGGTTGCGTTGATGGCCTCCGTCACCGCCGCGTGCTCGCCGGCGTAGGCGCCGGTGACCCGCGCCCCGAGGTCGCGCTGCGCGAGCCGCGCCAGCACGCGCGAGGACTCGGCGATGGGCGCGAGGAGCGCGTCCAGCGTGGCGTTGACGCCCGCCACCACCTGGCGGAAGTCGCCCTCGTGCCGCGCCGGGTCGGCGCGGGTGTCGAGCTTCCCCTCCAGGGCGGCCCGCGTGAGCGCGTCCATGTCGGCGACGAGGCCGCGGACGGTGGCGATGCAGCGGTTCATGGCGTCGCGCGTGCGCAGGTACTCTCCGTGCGCCTCGGCCGTGACCAGCTCGGGCAGGTCGCCGTGCGAGAGGCGCTCCAGGGCGCCGCTGACGTCGCGGAAGCGCTCGGTGAAGGTCGCCGCCACCTCGTTGAGGCCATCCACGAGCGGCCGGAACTCGGCCGGGACGGCCCCGGCGTCGCCGCGGACGTCGAGCGCGCCGGCGCCCACCGCCTCGCGCACCTTGCGCGCCTCGTCGCGGACCCGGCGCAGCGTCCGCTCGACGCTGGCCGCCACGTACCACCCGTAGAGCGCGGTGAGGAGCCCGCTCGCCACGATCGCCGCCAGGAGCAGCAGCAGGGCCGAGCGCGCGCCGGTCTCCCCCGCGGCCTGCTCCTCGCGGGCGAGCTTCACGGTCGCCTCCTCGATGAGCCGGATGGGAGGCTGCACCGAGCGGATCGCCACCCGGGCCCGCTGCCACGCCTCGTCCGCCTGGAGCTCGAGCTGCTGGACCCGCGGGAGGTCCCGCGCGGAGGTGGCGCGGTCGCGCTCGAGGGAGAGCGCGACGATGCGCTCGACGCTCCCTCGGAACTCCCCGTACGACGCCTGCCAGGCGTCGCGCATGCGCTGGAGCTCGGGCGGGTGCGGGAGCGCGTCCCAGCGCGCCATCGCCTCGTCGATGGTCCGCAGCGCGGTGGCGGCCATCTCCTGCGAGAAGCGGCGCGTCTCGGCGGGCGCGTTCGGGACGAGCAGCGCGTTCGCCGCCCGCATGGCGCGGTCGTGCGCGTCGTGGACGTCCGCCATCGCCACCAGACCGGGGATCCGCAGGTCGCCCATGGAGGCGATGTTCCGGCGCACCCTCGTCAGCGCCACGTAGCCGATGAGCCCGGTGAGCGCGACCACCGCGAAGCCCGCGGTGAACCCGGCCACCACCTTGTGGGCGATCTTGATGGAACCGAGCATGGGTGCGTCCTCTCGCGGGGGCGGCGGATCAGCCCCGGGGCGAGTTGCGGCGCCCGTGCCAGCGGGGGCGGCGGGGCAAGACGCGACATTCCGCCGCATTTCGAGGACTCCCCGGAGTCGGCGCCGCGCCAGGGGGTGCTGGGCACAGGGGTCAGCCGGCACCTCGACCCGCCGGCGGGACGAGCGCTACCCGGGCCTCGCTCGAGGGGTGATCGGCGCCGCGAGCCCGGACGAGGAAAGGGCGGCTAGGTTGCCCTAGCCGCCCTCGTCACTCGATGCGTGGTGGACCCGACCGGGATCGAACCGGTGACCTCTTGAATGCCATTCAAGCGCGCTCCCAGCTGCGCCACGGGCCCGAGGTCTTCGCGCTGCGTCTCCCTCCGCCGATCCGGCCGAAGGGAGGGCAGTGCTTATCGCGGGGGCGCCCGCCGCGTCAAGAGGCTTTCCTCCAGCGCCGGCGAGCCTTCCCGGCGCGCCGCGCCGCGCGGCGCGCGCGGCATTATGTTCGGAGCGAGGTCGCTGCCGTGCCGAAGCGCCCGCTCGCAGTCGCCGTCATCCTGGCGCTCGCCGCCGCGCTCCCGCGCGGCGCGGCGGCGGAGCCGGCGGAGCCCGCGCCGCCGCGGTCGAGCGACGCGCCGCCCCGCGCCGCACCGGCCCCGCCGCGCCCTCCCGGCCCCGCTCCGCTCGCGCCGCGCCACCGGCCGCGCCCCGCGCCCGCGCCGAGGTATCCGCCGGGTGGATTCCCGCGCTGGTACTGGGACCCGTACTTCTACGGCGAGGCCCCGGGCTGGTGGGGCTGGGGGTGGGGGTTCGGGTACTACCCGCTCTACCCGCGCCCGGAGTACGGCTACGCCCCCGAGGACGTGAGCCGGGTGACGACGCGCCTCACCCTCACCGGCGGGGGCACGCTGCGCCACGGCGGCGGGGCGGCCGGCCTGGCGCTGGGGCTGGAGGGCGAGCGGCTCGGGTTCCACCTCGGGGTGGACGGGCTCTACCCGGGAGGCCGCGGGAGCACCTTCGACTCCCTGAGCACCTTCGCCCTGCTCACCGCGCACCTCACCGTGTCGCTCGTGACGGCGGACGTGGGGCGGCTCCGCGGCGAGGTCGGGCTGTCGGTGCTCACCTGGCCGGACTTCTACGGCCCCGACGCGGGCGCAGCGTCGCTCGGCCCGGACGTGGGCCTCTCGGGGCAGCTCGGCCTCGTGGGACCGCTGGGCGTCGAGGGGTACGCGCGCGTCACGCCGGTGCCGGTGCCCATCGTGGACTGGCAGGCCGCGCTCGCCGTCCACGTCGGCCCCGCGGCGGTCACCGCCGGCTGGCGGGAGCTCGCGGTGCACCGGTCGCACGGGGGGAACAACAACGTGGCCTCGTTCGACTTCGCCGGCCCGCAGGTCGGGGTGGGCGTGCGGTTCTGAGCGCGCCTTCCCCGGCGGGTCAGCGCGCCCGCCGCAGCCGCGCCCAGTAGAAGCCGCCGCCGGGGTCGCGGTGGGGCCAGCGGCGGCCCTCCTCCTCCAGCGCGAAGCCCCCGCGCGCGAGCAGCGCCGCCACCCGGTCCTCGCCCTCCTCGCGCAGGAGCGAGCAGGTGGCGTAGACGAGCGCGCCGCCGGGGCGGACGCGGGCGGCGCCGGCGCGGAGCACCTCGTCCTGGGCCGCGGCGAGCCAGCGGAGCGCCGCCTCGTCGATGCGCCAGCGCGCGTCCGGCTCGCGCTGCAGCGCCCCGGAGCCGCTGCACGGGGCGTCCACCAGCACGCCGTCGAAGGTGCCGGCGGGCGGCTCGGGCGCGACCTCGACCTCGAGCCGGGCGCGGCGCGCCCGCCGCGGCAGCTCGGCCAGGCGCCGCGCGCTCGCGTCGTGGGCGGTGACGCGCGCGCCGAGCGCCGCCAGCGCCAGGGCCTTCCCGCCGCTGCCGGCGCACAGGTCGAGCCAGCGCTCGCCGCGGGCGGCGCGGCAGGCCACCACCACCGCCTGGCTCCCCTCGTCCTGCACCTCCACCAACCCGGCGCGGAACGGCGGCGCGTCGAACAGGCCGGCGCGGTCCTCGACCTGGATGGCGAGCGGCTCCTCCCCGGGCGAGGCCGCGACCCCGGCGGCCGCGAGCGCCGCCAGCACCTCGTCGCGGGTGGCGCGCGCGGCGTGCACCCGCAGCGCCAGCCGCGGCTCCTCGTTCATGGCGGCGAGGCAGGCCGCCGCCTCGTCCGGTCCGAGCTGCCCGAGGAGCTTCGCGGCGAGGAGGTCGGGGACGCTGTACCGGAGCGCCAGCGCCACGGCCGGATCGCGTGCCGGCGCCAGCTCGCCGCCGCCCGGCCGCACCGTGGCCGGGCCGCGCGGCCCCGGCCGCGGCAGCGCCCGCGCCACCTCGGCCAGCTTCGGGTCGGAGATCGCGCGCGGCCGGCGCGGCCCGGGCAGCGCGAGGTCGCGCAGCGCCGCAGCCTCGTCCTCGCCCAGGACGGCGAGCCGCCAGGCGAGGTAGCGCAGGAGCGCGCGGTCGGCGGGGAGGCTCTGGGGGGCGCGCGCCGCCGCGAGGGCGACGTCGCAGCTCCGCAGCCAGCGCGCGACGCCGCGCGCGGCCACCGCGGCGTGGCGGCGCTCGCGCGGACCGAGCTTGCCGGCGCGGGCGAGCGCGTGCGACAGGGCGAGCCGGAGCGGCCGCCCTTCCCCGAGGTCTTCGATGGCGGCGAGCGCCGCCGCGACCGCGCGGCGGGAGCGGAGCTCGCGAGCCTGGGGCGCCACCCGGCGAGCCCGCGGCGGGACGAGCCCGCCCTACTTCTTGGCGGGAGCGGCCTTCTTCGCGGCCTTCTGGCGCTTCACGCGGGCCTTCCAGGCCTGGCGGCGCTTCATGATGAGGCGGACGTGCTTGCTCTTGGAACGGGCCATCTCTTCTCCTGTGCGCGGCGGGGAGCCCCGCCCTGCGGGTTCGGGTGCGCCATCCGGGGACGACCCCCCGGTCGTCCGGGGGCGGCACTCTACTCCACGCGGCGCCGGGGCAGAAGCCTCACTCGACGCGCCGCGGGCCGGGGGGCGGCCGCCGCCGGGGGTCCACCTGCCGGTACCAGGTCTGCACGAGGTCGCGCACCTCGCCCACGGGCAGCGCCCGCGAGACGTGGCCGTTCACGCCGTCGAGGTCGCGCGCCTGGCAGAGCGCGTTGAGGATGGCCTCCTCGGTCGCCTCGATCACCGCCTCGTAGAGCGGGTCGAGCCGCTGGTCGAGCAGGAGCTTCATCCGGTAGACCATCTTCCGCGTCTCGCGCGGCACCATGTTGGCGGTGGAGAAGGCGAGCACGATCTCGCCCGAGCCGTGCATGGCCGACGAGCCGACCCGGCCGATGCCCAGCGCCGCCCGCTTCGCCAGCCGGTTCAGCTGGTGGGTGCCGAGCGGCGCGTCGGTGGCGAGGACCGCGATGATGGAGCCGTAGCTCCGCTCGCGCCGGGGCACGGTCCGGTACCGCTCCTCGAGGATCTCCCCCACCGGCAGCCCGCCCACCCGGAGCTGCCGCATGAGGCCGAAGTTCGACATGACGAGCACGCCCACCGTGTAGCCGCCCAGGCTCTCGGGCAGCTTGCGGCTCGAGGTGCCGATCCCCGCCTTGAAGTCGCAGGTGATCATGCCGGTGCCGCCGCCGACGTTCCCCTCCGCCACCGGGCCGTCGCTGGCGGTGGAGATGGCCTCGTAGACGTGCTCGTGCTTCACGTGCCGGCCGGCGACGTCGTTGAGCCACGAGTCGTCGCACTCGCCCACGAGCGGGATGATGACGTCGTGCACGCCGCCGATGCCGGGGAACTTCTCCACCATCCACTGCACCGCCGCGTCGGTGACCGCCCCCACGCTGAGCGTGTTGGTGAGGAGGATGGGCGTCTCGATGAGCCCCCACTCCATGAGCTGGGTCATCCCCGACACCTCGCCGGCGCCGTTCAGGATGAACCCGCCGCCCACCACCCGCTGCTCGAAGACGTTGGCGGGGTTCGGCAGGATGGCGGTGACGCCGGTGCGCACCGGGCCCTTGCCCACGACGAGCGGCCCCGCCCCGCGGATGATGGTGGAGTGTCCCACCTTCACGCCGGCGACGTCGGTGATGGCGTTCCACCGCCCGGGCTTGAACCGCCCGAGCGGGATGCCCAGGTCGCGCGCGCGGCAGCGGGGCTCGGGCAGGGAGGGATCGACCATGCGTGTGTATGTAGGGCCGGAGGCCCCCTCCCGCCGCTCTGTCAGGCCTCGGCCTTCTCCGGGCCGGGGACCCCGTTCCCGGCCGCCACCTCGCGCCCCGCGGCGATCTGGGCCCGCCGGGCGCGCTCCCGCTCGCGCTCGCGCTCCTGGTAGCGCCGGATGGCGAAGCTGAGGATCTCGCCGATGAGCGCCCGGTAGTCGATGCCGGCCGCCTCGGCGATGAGCACGAGGTCGGACCAGCCCGGCGCGAGGCCCGGCAGCGGGTTCGACTCGATGAAGTAGATGCGCCCCTCCGGATCCATCCGGAAGTCGATGCGCGCCACGTCGCGGCAGCCGAGGGCGGCGAAGCACTCGCGGGCCGCCTTCTCGAGCCGCTCCAGCTCGCGTCCCTCCAGCTTGGCCGGGACCTCGTAGCGGATCTTCTCGTTCCAGTCCTGCTTCATCTCGAACGAGTAGATGGGGGTGGGGTCCTCGCGGTCGAGGAAGACGATCTCCATGGGCGGCAGCACCCGCGGCCGCCGCTCGCCCAGCATGCCCACCGTGAACTCGCGCCCGCCGATGTACTCCTCGACCAGCGCCGGCTGGCGGTACTTGCCGATGAGGTCGCGCGCCACCTCGCGCAGCTCGAGCTCGTCGCGCACCACCGACTTCTTGGTGACGCCCTTGGAGGTGCCCTCGGCCACCGGCTTCACGAGCAGCGGGAAGCCCAGCTCCTTCGGCAGGCGCTCCTTCCCGGTGTGCATGACGAGGTAGCTCGGCGTGAGGATGCCGTGGGTGCGCACCATGCGCTTCGCGAGCGCCTTGTCGAGCGAGACCGAGAGCGCGGCCGGGTCCGAGCCGGTGTACGGGATGTCGAGCAGCTCGAGCAGCGCCGGTACCTGCGACTCGCGGTTGCGGCCCTTGAACCCCTCGGCGATGTTGAAGACCACGTCCACCGGCGTGGAGGCGAGCTGGATGGGGAGATCGCTCGTCGCCTCCAGGTCCACCACCTCGTGCCCGTAGCTCGCGATGGCCTCGCGGATGGCCTGCAGCGTCTTCGGCGAGTCGTACTCCGCCTCGTCGTCGGCGTCGCCGGAGGGGTCGGGCGTGACGCGCTTCACGTTGAAGGCGAAGCCCACCTTGAGGCGCTCGGCGCGGCGCGGGCGGCCGCGGCGCGAGCGCGGCTCCTCGGCGATGGCGTGGCGCACCACCGCGCTCTCGATGACCGCGCCCAGCACCCCGTCGGCGTGCAGCCCCTCGAGCGCGGCCGCCACGTAGATGCCGGCCCCCGGCTCGAGCGAGGGGAGCGCGTTGATCTCGAGGAAGTACACCTGCCCGTCGTCGCCGACGCGGAAGTCGATGCGGCCGAGGTCGCGGACGCCGAGCACGCGGAAGACCGACGCCGCCTGCTCCTGGATGCGGTCCTTCTGCGCCCGCGAGAGCTTGGCCGGCGCCCGCACCGAAACCGCCTTGTCGAGCTTCGTCTTGAGCTCGTAGTCGTAGATGGCGTGGCGCCGCTCGCCCGCCAGGGCCGCGTCCACCACGTACTCGACCGGCTGCAGCACCCCGCCGCGGTCCGGCGCCGCCTTCTCCAGGAAGGGCACGGTGACGTCGCGGCCGGTGATGAACTCCTCCACCAGCAGGCCGGCCGGGTACCTCGCCAGCGCCGCCGCCACCGCCTCGTGCAGGCGCAGCGGGTCCTCCACCACCGAGTCCTGGGTGATGCCCTTCGAGCTGCCCTCGAAGTTGGGCTTCACCATCACCGGGTAGCGGAGCGCGTTCACCTGGAGCTGCTCCGCGCGCTCCACGTACTGCCAGCGCGGCGTGGTGACCCCGTGCTGGGCCAGGACGAGCTTGGTGAGCTGCTTGTCGAGGGTGAGCGCGAGCGCGTAGGCGTCGGAGCCGGTGTACGGCATCCCCAGCTCGTCGAAGAGCGCCGGGAAGAACGCCTCGCGGAAGCGGCCGCGCCGCCCCTCGGCGGTGTTGAAGATGAGGTCGGGGCCGAACGCCTCGAGCCGCGCCACGGTGCGGGAGGCGGGGCCGGAGACCTCGATCCGCTCCACCCGGTGGCCGAGCCGCTCCAGGGCGGAGGCGAGCGCGTCGACCGTCTCGCGGGTGTCGAACTCGGCCTCCTCCTCGGAGTCGGTCAGGCGGAGGTTGTGCGTGAGGGCGATGCGCATGGCGGAGGAGGGCCGGCGAGGGGTCGGGGGTTCAGGCCGCGGAGCGGCCCCGCCGCACCGCGCCGGCGGCGGGGCCCGGCGGCGGAGCGGCGGCGGTGCGGAGCGGGACGTCGGGCGGGACGAGCTCCGCCTTGGAGAGGACCTTGCCGTCCACCACCTGCGTGTCGGCGAAGATGTCGCCGATGCGGTGCCCGAACGGATCGCGCCAGGCGAGGTACGCCTCGAAGGCGACGATGGGGACGCCGACGACGAAGAGCAGCACCCAGCCGACCAGCGACAGCCCGTAGAACAGGCCCACCAGCGCGAAGGGCGCGTTGCGCAGCACGGACTCGCGGTAGCCGGCCGGGCGGCCGCGGGTGCCGCCGCGCGCCGGCAGCACCATGGCGCGGACGCCGAAGAGCCGCTTGCCGAGCGACTGGCCCTGCAGCAGGCCGTCGGCGAAGAGGAGGTAGAGGGCGGCGAGCGGCGGGCCGGCCTCGCGGGCGGCGTTCGCCAAGGCGAAGGCCAGCGCCAGGTCGACCACACGCGCCAGGCCGCGCAGCCGGAGGTCGGCCTTGGGGTACGGCGATCCCTCGCGCCGGGCGTCGCGCATCGCGAGCTAGCCGGGCGGCTGCCCCGGCCCCCCGTCCTCGCGCACGCGCGTGAAGAAGAGGTAGGCCATGGCCGGCCGGTGCGAGCCCTCGCGCGTGACGAAGTGCACCGACTCGATCCCCCACCCCTCCGCGGCGCGCTCCTCGAGCGCCTTCTCCAGCGTCTCCTCGGCCACCGGCGCCACCTCGACCACCTTGTAGCGCAGGCGCGCGGCGGTCAACGCCGGACCCCGGAGAGCAGGCCCGCGACGTGCTTCGCGTAGTAGGTCAGGACGAGGTCGGCCCCGGCACGGCGGCAACAGAGCATGGTCTCGACCGCCACCCGGTCCTCGTCGATCCAGCCGCGCTCGGCGGCGGCCTTGATCATCGCGTACTCGCCGGACACGTGGTACGCGGCGAGCGGCAGCTCGAAGCGCTCCTTCACCGCCCGCACGATGTCGAGGTAGGGGACGGCCGGCTTCACCATGAGCAGGTCGGCGCCCTCGGCCACGTCGAGCGCCACCTCGCGCAGCGCCTCGCGGACGTTGGCGGGGTCCATCTGGTAGCCCTTGCGGTCCTTGGGGATGCCGGCGCCCTCGCGCGGCGCGCTCTCGGCCGCGTCGCGGAACGGGCCGTAGAACGCGCCCGCGAACTTGGCGGCGTAGGACATGATCGGCACGTCCTGGTAGCCGCTCTCGTCGAGCGCCTTGCGGATGGCGCCGACGCGCCCGTCCATCATGTCCGAGGGGGCGACGACGTCGGCGCCCGCCTTCGCGTGCGCGACCGCCTCCTTGGCGAGGAGCGGGAGGGTGAGGTCGTTGTCGACGACCAGGTCCGTCCCCGGCGCGCCGACCCGGGCCGGCTTGAGGACGCCGCAGTGGCCGTGGTCGGTGTACTCGCACATGCAGACGTCGGTCATGACGACCAGGCCCGGCACGTCCTTCTTGAGCGCGCGCACCGCGCGCGGCACCGGCTCGCCGTCGTCCCAGGCGCTCGTGCCGGTGGCGTCCTTGCGCGTCGGGATGCCGAACAGGATGACGCTGCGGACGCCGGCCTCGTAGCCGGCCTGCGCCTCGGCCACGAGCTCGTCCACGGAGAGCTGGAAGACGCCCGGCATGGTCTTGACCGGGTTGCGGACGCGCTGGCCGGGGGCGGCGAAGAGCGGCCAAACCAGGTCGCTCGGCGCCAGCTCGGTCTCGCGGACGAGGGCGCGCAGCGCCTCGGTGCGGCGGAGGCGGCGGGGACGTTCCTGGGGGAAAGGCATGGCGAGGGTTTACCGCAAAGGGACCGATCGGGGAAGGAGCCGAAGGGAGCCAGGGCGGCGGGCGGACGGATGGCCCCTTTCCGGAAGCCGCACGGAGGGTTACCTCAGCTCCTCGTGGATCTTCCGCAGCACCAGCCCGCTCGCCAGCTTCGGGTAGAAGAAGGTGCTCTTCTGCGGCATGGTCTCGCCCGACTCGGCCACCGCCTGGACCTGCCACATGGGCGTCGGGTTCACCAGGAAGCCGAGCTGGAACTCCCCGGCGAGCGTGCGGGTCACCACCTCGCCCGCGTCCATCTCGTAGCGCACGTTCTCCCCCAGCTCCTGCGAGCGCGGCGACAGCCCGAGCAGGTGCTGGAAGAGGACGCTGTGGAGCGCGGTCACGTCGAGGTCGCGCAGGGTGACGTTGTCCGGGAGCGGCACCCCCGCCATGTCGGCGTCGTCGCGCAGGGTGAGGATGCGGCCGCGCCCGTCCTCGGCGCTCACCATGAGGAAGGTGGTGGCCTTCCCGGCGTGCTCGGCCAGCTTCGACACCGCCCAGGCGCGCCCCGCCGGGCGGCGCACGTCCTCGAGCAGGGTGTCCACGGTGAAGAACCGCCCCAGCTCCTCGAGGAACCGGCCGAGCCGGAAGTCCTTCAGCCCGGTGAGCAGCCGGTGGGTGGGGTAGATGACGAGGCCCGGGTCGGACATCGAGCAGAGCGTCATCATGATGTAGCGGTGCCCGGCGCGGTCGGGCAGGCCAGGCTGCTCGGCGTCCACCAGGTCGCGGTAGACGAGGGCCGACTCGTACCGGTGGTGGCCGTCGGCGATGAACACCTTCCGCGCGGCCAGCGCCGCCTGCAGCTGCGCCACCGCCGCAGGGTCGACCACCCGCCAGATGCGGTGGTGCGTGCCGTCGTCCGAGTCGGCCTCGGCGGCCGCCTCGCCGGCGGAGGCGATGGCGGCGTCGAGCGCGCGCTGCCCCTCGCCGCGCTCGTCCTCGTACAGCGCGAAGATGGGCGAGAGGTTCGCCTTCACGCGCTTCAGGATCTCGAGCCGGTCGGCCTTGGGCCCGCTGAGCGTCTTCTCGTGCGGGAGGACCACGCCCTCGTCGTACCGGTGCAGCCGGCAGGCGACCACCAGGCCGCGCCGGACGCGCCGGCGCCCGTCCGGGCCGGTGAAGCCCTGCTCGAGCAGGTAGAAGCCGGGCTCGGCGTCCTGGCGCAGCGTCCCGTCCGCCAGCCAGGCCTCGAAGGCGCGGCCGGAGCGGACGTAACGGTTCTCGACCGCGTCGTCGCCGGGGCGATCCTTCTCCAGGACCACGTGGATGATGTTGTGCGGGCTGCGCGCCGCCAGCTCGTCGCGGTAGGCCGGGGAGACGGCGTCGTACGGGGGCGAGATGAGCTTGGAGAGCGTCGCCGGCCGGGTGGCTGCGTACCGGATGCCGCGAAACGGGAGCACCTCGGGCATGAGCGCGCGAACCGTACAGCACGACCCTGGGCCCCGCAAGGACCGGGGGGGCCCCTGCGACGACGTCAGCCGGCGCGCGCGGCGGCCTCCACCTCGGCCCACGGAACGGCGCCGTCCCGCACGCGCCGGAGCGTGTCCCCGGACACGGCGACGAGGGTGCTGGGGAGGCCTCCCGGCGCCGCGCCGCCGTCGAGGACGCCGTCGAGCCGCGCGCGCAGCGCCGGGGCGAGCGCGCCGGCCTCGGCCGGCGGGGGCTCGCCCGCCAGGTTCGCGCTGGTGGACACGAGCGCGCCCCCCGCCGCGAGCGCCAGCGCGCGCGCCACCTCGGACCCCGGGATGCGGATGGCGACGGTGGCGTCGCCGGCGGTGACGAGCGGGTCGAGCCCCGGGGCGGCCGGGAGGACGAGCGTGAGCGGCCCGGGCCAGAACCGCGCCGCGAGCCGGCGCGCCAGCGGCGCGGCGAGCGACGCGACCGCCTCCACCTGGGCGAGATCGCCGGCGAGGAGCGGCAGCGGCTTCCCCTCCGGGCGGAGCTTCGCCTCGGCGAGCCGGGCGAGCGCGCCGTGGTGCGAGGCGAGGGCGCCGAGCCCGTAGAACGTCTCGGTGGGATAGGCGACGATCCCGCCCGCGCGCAGCAGCGCCGCCGCCTGGGCGATGCGCGCCTCGAGCTCCGGAGCGAGCGCCACCCTGCCCTACCGCGCCCCGCGCCCGAAGAGGACGGCCGGGATGGTGCGCAGCACGATGGAGAGGTCGTGCCAGAGCGACCAGTGGTCGATGTAGTGCAGGTCGAGCTCCATCCAGCGGTCGAAGTCGACCTCGCTGCGGCCGGAGACCTGCCAGGTGCAGGTGAGCCCCGGGCGCACCGACAGCCGCCGGCGCTGCCAGCGCTGGTACTCCTTCACCTCCGAGGGGATGGGCGGGCGCGGCCCGACCACGCTCATCTCGCCCTTCACGACGTTCCAGAACTGCGGGAACTCGTCGAGCGAGGTGCGCCGCAGCCAGCGCCCGACGCGGGTGACGCGCGGGTCGCCGGTGGCCTTGAAGGTGGGGCCGCCCGTCTCGTTGAGCGCCGCCAGGGCCGGCAGCATGGCCTCGGCGCCGACGCACATGGAGCGGAACTTCCACATCCAGAACTCGCGCCCGTTGAGGCCCACCCGCCGCTGCCGGAAGAAGACCGGCCCCGGCGAGTCGAGCTTCACGGCGAGCGCGATGCCGAGGAAGAGCGGCGCCAGCAGGACCAGCGCGGTGAGGCTCACCGCGAGGTCGAACACGCGCTTGGCCGCCAGCGGGGCCACCTCCGTGGGCGCGGTGGCGAAGGAGAGGACCGGCAGCCCCTCGAGCTCCTCGACCGCGATGCGCGAGGTGCTGTTGGGGAAGAAGTCGAGCAGCACCTTCACCCCCACGCCCTGCTCCTCGCACAGCCGGACCGCCTCCTCGATGCGGTCGAGCCGGGCGCTGCGCGCGCCGATGACCACCTCGTCGAGCACCTCGCGCTCGAGCACCTGGCCCAGCTCGTCGAGGCGGCCCAGCACGCGCGCGCCGCCCGGGGCGGGCTCGCCGTCCTCCAGCACGTACCCCGCGAAGACGTAGCCCCACTCCGGGTGGCCGGCGATGGTCTGGATGATGCCCTTCGCCATGTCGCTCGTGCCGACGACCGCGAAGGTGCGGGTGTTGAACCCGCGCCGCCGCGCCGCGCGCGCCACCAGGCGGAGCGTGATGCGGTTGCCCGCCAGGAGCGCGAACGAGACCCCGTAGTAGAGGCCGAAGAAGAGGCGCGACAGCTCGCGCTCCGGCCGCTTCCAGACGAACTGCGCGGCGGCGACGATGAGCGCGAGGACGACGAAGGCCCGCAGGAGCCGGCGGAGCTCGGTGAGGATGCTGAAGGTGCGGTAGCGCCCGTAGAGGCCCGAGACGCGCGACGAGAGCTGCCACACGAGCAGGGTGGCGGCGAAGAGCGGCCAGTAGGAGGCGATGGGGTAGAGGTGCCCCTGGCCGGTGAGGTACTCGTCGCGCAGGCCGTAGGCGATGGGGAAGGCGACGCCCAGCATCGCCATGTCCACGGCGCGCAGGCCCCCCGAGACCAGCCGTGCCCGTTCCTTGAGCATTCCGGCGTTCTTTTACAACGGCGTCCTGCTCCCGTACACGTCGAGTCGCCTTGACCCCCCTGGGGCCGCGTGCTACCGCCGCCGCGGTGCCGTCCGACGTCTGGATCGTGGTGGTCAACTGGAACGGCGAGGCGCTCCTGCCCCGCTGTCTCGGAGCGCTCGCCCGGCTCTCGCGCCCGGCCCACACGGTGGTGGTGGACAACGGGTCCACCGACGGCAGCGCGGCGGCGGTGGCCCGGTTCCCCTCGGTGGAGTGGCTGCCGCTCGGCCAGAACACCGGCTTCGCCGCCGCGAACAACGCCGCCCTCCGGCGCGCGCTCGCCGCCGGCGCGCGCTTCGTCGCCACCGTGAACCCCGACGTCGAGCTCGCCCCCGACTGGCTGGACCAGCTCGTCGCCGCCGCCGAGGCGCACCCCGAGGCCGGCCTCCTCGGCGGGACGCTCCTCTTCGCCGACGACCCCTCGCGCGTGAACTCGACCGGGCTCGTGCTGGACCGCTACGGCCGCGCCTTCGACCGCGACTTCCAGGTGCCCCTCGCCGAGCTCCGGCGACCCGACGGCCCGGTCGCCGGGGTCACCGGCGGCGCCGCGCTGCTCCGAGCGGACATGCTGCGGAAGGTCGGCCTGTTCGACCCCGGCTACTGGGCCTACTACGAGGACGTGGACCTCTCGTTCCGCGCCGCCGCCGCCGGTTTCGGCTCCTGGTACGCCGGCGCCGCGCGCGCCCTGCACGGCTTCGGAAAGAGCTTCGGCGCCGACTCTCCCCGGCGGCGCCAGCTCCTGGCGCGGAATCACCTGCGCTTCGCCGCGGCGCACCTCCCCGCCTGGCGCGCGGCGCCGGTGGCGCTCGGCTTCACCGCGCTGCGAGCGCTGGTGCGCGCGCCGCTCGAGCTCGCCCGCGGCAGGCCCGCCCACGCGCTGGCGCACTGGCGTGGGGCGGCGGAAGGGGCGGTGGAGGCGCTGGGGGCGGCCGCGCGACGGGTGCGCGGCGGATCCGGGGTGCCCAGCGGCGCGGAGACCACCGATCCGTAGGGCGGGGGCTCGCCCCCGCCCGCCGGGATCACCCGCGTCGCACGATGCGCCTGAACGCCTTCGCGGCGAACGCGCCCGCGACCGCGAAGGGGCTCTCACCGGCGAACTCCCCCGGCTCGAGCAGCGCCGGGCGCGGCGGGGGCGGCGCGTCCAGCAGGCGCAGCACCGTCTCGGCGGAGCGCGACCAGCGGTAACGCTCGCTGGCCTGGCCCGCGGCGGCGCGCGCCCGCTCGCGACTGGCGGGATCGAGGAGCGCCAGCATGGCGCGCGCGAGGCCTTGCGCGTCCCCCGCGTCCGCGGCGGCGCCCCACCCTTCCCGCTCGGCGTCGAGCGCCAGCGTGTCGCCGCGGGTGCACGCCACCGGCAGGCGCGCCCACAGGCAGTCGAGGAGCCGGGTGCGGAAGGCCAGCTCCGCCTCGAGCGACGGGCGGTGCGCCGTGACGGCGAGGTCGGCCTCGAGGAGCAGCGCGCCGCGCTCGGCGTACGGCACCCAGCGGTCGAGGAAGTGCACGCGATCCTCGAGCCCGAGCGCGCGGACCGCCTCGCGCGCCTCGGTCGCGGCGGCGCGCATGGTGTCTCCACCCGGGCGAGCCCCGCCGAGGAAGACGAGGTGGAGCTCGCGCCCCTGGTCGCGCAGCGCCGCGACGGCCTTCACCGCCAGCGCCGGGTCCATCCAGTCCCACAGCCCGCCCCAGAAGAGCGCGACGGGGGCCGAGGCCGGGATGGAGAACGCCCGCCGGAGCGGCCCGTCGCCCGGCTGCGGCGGCGCCTCGGGCAGGCCGAAGGGAACCACCGCGAGGAGCTTCCGCGCGTCGGGGTCCTCCGCCAGCGCCGCCGGGCCGAGCCGCCCCACCGCCCCGAGCCAGCCGAGCCAGAAGGCGCGCTGGGTGGGCGAGGCGCACAGGACGTGGTCGGCGCGGGCGAGGAGCGCGCGCAGGCGGGCGCGGACGTAACCGAGCGAGAGCCGCTGGCTCGCGGTGGGGCTGGGGCCGAACTGGGCGAGCTGCTCCAGCTGGACCGGGTCGTACAGGTCGAGGACGAGCCGACCGCGCAGGCGCAGCGCGGTGGCGAGGGGGAAGCCGAACCCCTGGGTGACGAGCGCGTCGGCTTCACGCGTGACCTCGCGGAGCGTCGCCGGCGCGTACTCGGCGGTGCAGAAGGGCTCGCCCGAGAGCGAGGTGGCGCCGGCGGCGACCAGCGTGACCTCGTGCCGGGCGGCGAGCCGGCGCGCCAGCTCGACGACCCGGATCCCGGGGCCCGCCATCTCGGCGCCGACCCGGTCCGCGCAGTGCCAGACGACCTTCACGCGGTCCGTGCCTCGGGCGGCGGGTGGAACCCCTGCAGCTCCCGGTAGCGCGCGATGGCCGGCTCGGGCGCGCCGTCGAACACGAGCTGCCCGTGATGGAGCACGATGACCCGGTCGCAGAGCTCGGTCACCGACCCCATCGTGTGCGAGACGTAGAAGATGGTGCAGCCTCCCTGGCGGATGGAGCGGATGCGCTCCATGCACTTCGCCTGGAAGCGCTCGTCGCCGACCGCGAGCACCTCGTCGATGATGAGGATCTCGGGGTCCACGTCGGCGGCGATCGCGAAGCCGAGCCGCGCGTACATGCCGGAGCTGTAGTTCTTGACCGGCTGGTCGATGAACTCGCCGAGCTCGCTGAACTCGACGATGCGGTCGAGCTTCCGCGCCATCTCCTTGCGGCTGTGGCCCATCAGGGCGCCGTTGAGGAAGATGTTGTCGCGGCCGGTGAGGTCGGGGTCGAAGCCCGCCGCGAGCTCGATCATGGGCGAGATGCGGCCCTCGACCCGCGCCGTCCCCTCGGTGGGCCTCAGCACACCGGCGGCCACCTTGAGGAGCGTCGACTTGCCCGAGCCGTTGTGGCCGATGAGCCCGACCGACTCGCCGGGGCGCACCTCGAAGGAGACGTGCCGCAGCGCCCAGAAGTCCTCGTAGCTCTTCCGATGGCGGAAGCGTCCGAGCACCGCCTCCTTGAGCGTGTCCACCCGCTCCCGGTAGAGCCGGAAGGACATCCCCACGTCCTTGAACGAGAGCTTGCCGGGCATGGGTCAGAAGTGGTGGATGTGCTCGGCTTCCCGGCTCGTGAAGACGAGCACCCCCAGCCCCAGCACGAGCGCGGTGGCGAGGGCCGCCGGACCGAGCACCGAGGCTCCGGGAAGCCGACCCTCGTAGAGCGACAGCTGGAAGCAGCGGACGATCGGGGTGGCCGGATTGGCGGCGAGGATCCAGCGCAGCGATCGGTACGGGAGCTTTTCCAGATAGGACACCGGGTAGATGACGGGTGTCACGTAGAACCAGACCTGGATGAGGATGTCGATGAGGTGCCGCATGTCGCGGTAGAAGACCGTGAGCGAGCTGAAGAGCAGCGCCAGCCCCGACGAGAACAGCGTCACCAGGACCAGGGAGGGGAAGAGCCCCAGCCACGAGAGCCCGGGCGGCCTCCCCAGGGCCGCCGCGATGATGGCGAGCGGCACGAGCGAGAGGAGGAGGTCGACCAGCTTGGAGGCGACCACCGCCAGCGGGTAAACCATCTGCGGCACCGCCACCTTCCGGATCAGCCCCTGGTTGTTGAGGAGACAGTGGGCCGCACCGGTCAGCGAGACGGAGATGAGCGTCCAGGGCAGGAAGCCGGCGAGCAAGAACACCGGAAACTGCGGGACGTCGACGCGCATGATCGTCTTGAAGACGAGCGTGTACACGAGCATCTGGAGAAGCGGACTGAGGAGCGTCCAGCCCATCCCGAGCACGCTGCGCTTGTAGCGGACCTTGAGATCGCGCGAGACGAGCAGCGCGATGAGCTCGCGGAACTTCCACAGCTCGCCGAGCGGGCGGGCCAGCGTCGTCACGCGGCCCTCCGGGAGCGCCACTGCGCGTGGAAGGTGTCGAGCGCTGCCTCGATCGCGAGCGGCCGGCTACGGAGCAGCGCCGCGGCCCTATCGATCCGCAACGCCGAGCGGAGCGGCCGGGGCGCGAGCAGCTTCACGTCCGCGGTGCGGACCGGCACGATCTCGCCGCGCAGGCCGAAGCGCGCCGCGACCCGCTGCGCGAAGTCCACGCGGTCGAGGGAGGTGGCGCCGGCCGTGTGCAGCACGCCCTGGTAGTCGTGCTCGAGCAGCAGCTCGAGCGTCATCGCGGCGGCGCTCTCGGCCAGCGTGGGCGAAACCACCTGGTCGCAGAAGGCCGTCACCGGCTCGCCGCGCGTGAGCTTCTCCACCACCTGCGTGGCGAAGGTGTTCTTGGCGCCCGGGCGGCCGCTGTAGACGACGGCCACCCGCGCCACCGCGCGATCGGGCGCGAGGAGCAGCGCCGCCTCCTCTCCGCAGCGCTTGGTGCGGGCGTAGGCGCCGCGAGGGTTCGGCGTGTCTTCCTCGCCATACGGCCCCGCCTCGCCGTCGAACACATAGTCGGTGGAGACCGCCACCAGGCGCGCGCCGAGCGCGCGGCAGGCGCGCGCCACCTGCTCGCTGCCGCCGACGTTCACCCGCCAGGCGGCGTCCGGGTCGCGCTCGCAGCCGTCCACGTCAGTCAGGGCGCCCGCGTGCAGCACCGCATCGGCGCGGAACGCGCGGAGCGCCGCCTCGACCGTCTGCCCGTCGCCGAGATCGGCGTCGGCCCAGGAGAAGCGTCCGGCCGGCAGGCGGCAGGCGCCGCGGCCGATGGCCAGCACCTCGTGCGCGCCGGCGAGCTGCGCCACCGCAGCGCCGCCGAGGAGCCCGTTGGCCCCTGTGACCGCGACCCTCAACCTCGCACCCCGTACTGCTTCTCGTAATACTTGAGGTACTCCCCGGTGAGGATGCGCTCCCACCAGCCGCGGTGCTCGCCGTACCAGGCCACCGTGGCGGCGAGCGCGTCCTCGAAGCGGTGCCGCGGCGCCCAGCCCAGCTCGCGCTTCGCCTTGGCGGCGTCGATGGCGTAGCGCCGGTCGTGACCGGGGCGGTCCTTCACGTACTCGATGAGCGACTCGGGCTTGCCGAGGAGCCGCAGCACGGCCTTCACGATCTCGATGTTGTGCCGCTCGCTGGAGGCCCCGAAGTTGTAGACCTGCCCGGCCTTTCCCTGCTCGAGCGCCGCGAGCAGGCCGCGGCAGTGGTCCTCGACGTGGATCCAGTCGCGCACGTTCATCCCGTCGCCGTAGACCGGCAGCGGCCGGTCGCGCAGCGCGTTCGCGATCATGAGCGGGATGAGCTTCTCGGGGAACTGGTACGGGCCGTAGTTGTTGGAGCAGCGCGTCACCGTCACGTTCATCTTGAAGGTGTGCGCGTAGGCGAGCGCGAGCAGGTCTGAGCCGGCCTTCGAGGCCGAGTACGGCGAGGAGGGATCGAGCGGCGTCTCCTCGGTGAAGAAGCCCGTGGGGCCGAGCGAGCCGTACACCTCGTCGGTGGAGACGTGCAGGAAGCGCTTCACCTCGAGCTCGCGCGCCGCCTCGAGCAGCACCTGCGTCCCGCGGACGTTCGTCTCGATGAAGATGGCGGGCGAGAGGATGGAGCGGTCGACGTGGCTCTCGGCCGCGAGGTGCATCACCGCGTCGATGTGCTCGGAGCGGATGAGCTCGGCGACCAGCTCGCCGTTCGAGATGTCGCCGCGGACGAAGCGGTAGCGCGGGTTTCCGGCCAGGTCGGCCAGGTTCTCGGCGTTCCCGGCGTAGGTGAGCTTGTCGAGGTTGACGATGCGCCACTCAGGGCGCTCGGCCAGGAGGAGGCGCACCAGGTTCGAGCCGATGAAACCCGAGCCACCCGTGATGAGGATATTCATGGAAGTCTCGGACCTGGCGCTGCAAGCCGTTCGAGTCGGCCGCACGGCGCGCTTCACTCACGGGCCGCGCGCCTGAAACCCCTAGAAAGTTCCCGCTTCTAGCGCGCTCCGCTCGTCAGTGTCAAACCGAGCGCACACCGGCCTCCATGCCTTGACCATGAGAACACTGCCGGGTACTAAGGTCGGTCCTGCGAGGGGATTCATGAGAATCGTACAGGTCTCGACACTTTATCCGCCAGAGTTCTTCTCCGGCGGAACGCTGGCCCCGCATCAGGTCGCGCTCACGCTGAAGCGTCGAGGCCACGAGGTCAGCGTCTACTCGGGATCGTGCGTATTTGGAGTGCCCGCGCTCACCGAGAAGAGCTGGACCTACGAAGGACTCCCCGTTCACGCGCTCACGGTGACGGAGGGCTACGGCCACGTCCCCGCCAATTATCGCAATGCGTCGGCGGCGCAGCGTTTCGATAGATATCTCGCGGCCGTCCGCCCGGACGTGGTGCACTTCCACAGCATCCAGGCGCTGGGCGCGGACCTCCTGGAAGTCGCCCGGCGGCACGGAGCCGCGGTCGTCGTCACGATGCACGACGGCTGGTGGGTCTGCGCGCGTCAGTTCATGTTCACCGGGCCGCCGGCGAACCGGATGTGCCAGCTCGTCGTCGACCCTGCGACGTGCGATTGCATCGACGGCTTCGACTTCGTCGCCCGGCGGAAGTACCTGGCTTCCGCCCTGGAGAGTGCCGATCGCGTGCTCGCGGTGTCCGACGGGTTCGCCCGGGTGCTGGTGGAGAACGGCGTCGCGCCCGGGAAGGTGGTCACCTGTGAGAACGGGGTGGCGCCCGCCAAGCCGATCGCGCGGCGGCCATCGCCACGGGTGCGCTTCGGGCACTTCGGAGGACCCGATCCATGGAAGGGGGCCGCGACGCTCGCGCGCGCCATGGCGCTGCTCGACAGCGACGTCGCCGCCGAGGTCTTCGGGATCGAGGCCGACGCGTGGCGGAGCATGGGCGGCCGCTGGCCCGACCCGCGCGTTCACCTCCGGCCGCGCTTCGGCCCGCGAGAGCTGCCGGCGCTCATGGCGGATCTCGACGTCGTCGTCGTGACCTCGATCGGCATGGAGACGTTCTCGATCGTCGCGCGCGAGGCGATGCAGTACGGCCTCCCGGTGATCACGTCGACCACGCTCGGCCCGCAGGGCCTGGTGCGCGACGGCGAGAACGGCCTCGTCTACGAGCGCGGGGACGCGGAGGGCCTGGCCGCCGCCATGCGGCGGTTCGCCGAGGACCCGGCCTTCCTGGCGAGCAGCAGCGCGGCGGCTTCCGCCACGCCCATCCGAACCATCGAGCAGCAGGTCGACGACATCGAAGCGATCTACCGCGAGGTGGCCGCGAACCGCGACGCACCGATCGACGCTCCTCCGCTGCCCCGCTCGGTCCTGTTTCTCGCCGGGATGGACGGCGCGCCCTACCGCTATCGCGTCATGCACCTCTGCGAGCAGCTCGAGCCGCTCGGGATCCGCACGACCGCGCGGTTCGCTCGCGACGAGGAAGCGCTCGCGCTCGCGGGCGAGCACGAGATCGTGGTGCTGAACCGGGTGCCCTGGGATCCCTGGGTCGAGCGGGTCGTCGCGCGGGCCCGCGCCGCCGGGGCCGTCCTCGTCTTCGGAGTCGACGATCTCATCTTCGATCCCACCCTCCAGATCGAGGCCCTCAAGGCCTTGCCGCGGAGCACCGCGCGCGCCTACCGCCACGGCCTCAAGCTCTTCCACGAGACCTTCAAGGCCTGCGACGCGTTCCTGGGGAGCACCCCGGCGCTCACCGAGGCGGCGAGCGCGCTCGGCAAGCCGGCGTTCATGCACGGCAACACCCTCGGGCGCGAGCTCGTCCGGCTGTCGGAGGCGGCGCGTCTGGCGGCCTCGGAGGAGCGCGCCCGGCGCGCGAACGGCGTGGTCCGCGTCGGCTACTTCAGCGGGTCCTACGCGCACGACGCCGACTTCATGACCGCAGCGGCGGCCCTCGCGGAGGTGATGCGGCAGCGGCCGTCCGTGCGGCTCGTGCTGGGTGGGCACCTCCGCGTCCCGCCGGTGCTGCAGCCGTTCGAGGAGCGGATGGAGCGCCTGCCCTTCGTCTCCTGGCGCGAGCTTCCCGGGCGCATCGCGCGCATCGACATCAACCTCGCCCCTCTCGAGACGCCCTCTCGCTTCAACGACGCGAAGAGCGCGCTCAAGTGGTTCGAGGCGGCCGCGGCCGGCGTGCCCACGATCGCGTCACCCAGCGCCGCTTTCCAGGAGGCGATCCGACACGGTGAGACGGGCATGCTGGCCGCCACCTCGGAAGAGTGGTCGTCGGCACTCCTCGCCCTGGTGGATGACGCCGCGCTCCGGGCACGGATCGCCGACGCCGCGCGGACCGACGCGCTCGCACGCTTCGGCCCGGAGGTCGGCACGCAGGCCCTGGCCGACACGATGCGCGCGCTGTATGCGCTCGCCCCCGGCCCGATGCGGCGCCTGCCGGCGGTCACGGACTCCGAGCTGGCGGCCATTCGCGCCCGCGGCATCGGGATCGGACGGCCCGCCCTCGAGCCGTTCGACGCCGTCGCGGGGACGTCGCAGCTCTTGATGGAGAACGTCACACCGCCGCTCGGGCGCATCACGGCCAATCAGCCCGTGTTCCTGCCGACCGGGCTCCTGTATCGGGTCGACTTCTGCGTCGGGACCTACGGGCGCATCCACCGATACGATCTGGTGCTGCGCGTCATCGACCTCGCCACGGGCGAGGAGCTGGGCCAGGCCTCGCTCCCGGCCGAGCACGCTTGCGACAACAGCTGGCTCGCGTTCGAGCTGGACGAGATCCCGGTCCAAGAAGGTCGCCAGGTGCTGTTCGTGATCGAGGCTCCAGCGGCGCCCCGTCGCGAGGGCCTCAGCCTTTACTGTCACATCGGTGGGTGGCCGGGGGGCGTGGGCTGGGCCGGGGGTGCCCACGGGTTCAATCTCGCCTACCGGACGTGGTTGCGTCCGCCCGGCTGGCGCTCCGCCGCGGCGGTCGAACCCGCGACCGACCCCGAGCAGGTGGCGAGGGATGCGCGCCGCGCCGCCGCCCGCGCGGCCCGGCTGGAGCAGCGCTTGGCGATGACGGAGGAGCGCCTGAGGCGCATCGCGGCGGAGCCCTCGGGACTCGCTCGGGCGCTGCTGCGGACGCGACCGGGTCGCGCGCTGGCGCGCCTCGCCACCTTGGCGGAGGAGCCGGGTCCCTCGATGCCAGCGCGCGTCGTGCGGGGCGCCATCGCCAAGCTCGGCCGCGGTGACGACCAGGACGTCGATCGCAGGATGGAACGCGTCCGCGCGACGCTCGCCTACCGCGTGGGACGCCGGGTGTACCGGGGGCTGCGCCGGCGATGAGCCGCCGGCTGGGAGTCCCCACCTCGGCGCCTGGGAAGCTGCCCCCGCGTCCCGGCGCCGAGGCGAACAGCACCGCCCGCCGCGCTCGCCTTGCCCGCCAGTGCTGGACCCCACGATGACGAGTCCCGCCTCGCACCCCGACAAGCTCTTCCTCTACCTGGCCCTCTGCTTCGGCATCGTCTTCGCGTTCGTCGTACCGCCGATCCAGTTCGCGGACGAGGATAGCCATTACAAGAAGGCCTACGCGGTCTCGACCGGAGACGTGCTTCCGCATGCGGTCGTCGACGCGTCGGGAGCGCACTTCGGGAACCGCCTGCCGCGATCCGTCCTGGAGTTCGTCGATCAGCACCGCTACATGATCGGCCGCCCCGAGGCCAAGTACCGTTACTCCGACCTCTACCTGAGAACGGCGGCTCCCGCAGGGCACGGCGATCGAGCGTTCAACAGCCACTCGGCGGCCGCGCTCGATCCGCTCGTCTACCTGCCGTCGGCGCTCGGCATGCTGGCGGGCCGGCTGCTCTATGGCGCCGTCGGCGCCAGCGCGCTGTACACGCCGGCGGCGAACCTCTACTTCGGCCGACTCTTCAACCTGTTCTTCTTCGTGGCCTGCGTCACTGCGGCCATCCGCCTGACGCCCATCGCGAAGACGGCGTTCGCCGTGGCCGCCCTCCTCCCGATGTCGCTGGCCCTCGCGGCCAGCGTGAACCGTGATGCCACGGTCATCGCCGCCGCGTTCCTCTTCACCGCCTTCGTCCTGCACCTCGCCCACCGGAGCGAGCCGATTCGCCGCCGGGATCTCGTCGGCCTCTTCGCTCTTGGACTCGTGCTCCTGCTGGGGAAGCAGATCTACTTCTCCTTGATGGGCCTCCTCCTGCTCGTGCCGCCCGGGCAATGGGGGCCGGGGCGAGCCAAGTGGAGGTCCATCGCGGTCCTCGTCGGCGCTTGCCTCGGCCTCTACCTGCTCGAGTCCGTCTACGTCGCGGCGCTCGGACGTGGCGCAGCCTCCCCGGAGGCTACCGCCGTCCACCAGCAACTCGCGTACGTCCTGCACAACCCGGCGCGCTGCCTCTCGCTGATGGTCGCGACGCCGGTGCGCAGTCGCATCGGCTGGACGGTGGGCTTGATCGGCAACCTCGGGTGGCTGGACACGAACTTCCCCTACCCGTTCCTCGCCGTCCCCGGCGTCGCGCTCGCCGCGACGACCCTGTTCGATCCCGGAGGCGCCGTCGGACTGGCGCCTCGCCCGAAGCTCGTCGCGCTCGCCATCCTCCTCGCGACAGGGCTCGCGATCGAGCTCGGATTCTACGTGCTCTGGACCTCGCTGCCGAGCGAGGGCGGCGTCGGCGCGGACACGATCACCGGAATCCAGGGCCGGTACTTCCTCCCGCTGCTGCCACTCGCGATCGTCCTCGTCCGAAACGGCTGGACCGCGGGCTGGACCAAGGCGGGTGAGCTCGTCGACCTGCTCCTCCCCCCCGTGCTCACCGCGGTCCAGGTCGTGACCCTCTTCATCCTGGTGCTCAGGTACTGGATCCCCTGACGCCGCAAGGCCGTCGCTGCACCGGGGGCCCAGCCACCCGGCCGTTTGCGATGGTCTCCCGGCGGCGAGATCACTACACTCCGCGCTCCCCATGCCACGCCCGCTCCGCATCTCCGTGGTCACCCCGTCGTTCAATCAGGCGGCCTTTCTCCCCCGCACGCTCCAGAGCGTCCTCGGCCAGCAGGGAGAGTTCGAGCTGGATTACCGCGTCCAGGACGGCGGGAGCCGCGACGGGAGCGTCGAGTTGCTGGAGCGCCACGCCGGCCGGCTCCGGTTCAAGACCGAGCCCGATCACGGCCAGGCGGACGCGGTGAACCGCGCGCTGCGTGAGGCCGACGGCGACGTGGTGGGTTGGGTGAACAGCGACGATCTCCTCCTCCCTGGCGCTCTCGACCGCGTGGCGAAGGCCTTCCGGGAGCGGCCCGGGACGCAGTGGGTGCACGGTCGGTGCGAGATCATCGACGCCGAGGACAGGCCCATTCGCCGCTGGCTCTCGGCCTACAAGGACCGGCGCTGCCGCCGCTACAGCTACCGGAAGCTCCTCCTCGAGAACTTCGTCTCCCAGATGACGGTGTTCTGGCGCCGCGACGCGCTCGACGCGGGCCCCCTGGACGAGGCGCTTCACTACGCGCTGGACTACGACCTCTGGCTCCGCCTCGGGAAGCGCTCTGCCCCGGTCTTCATCGACGCCCCGCAGGCGGCGTTCAGGTGGTACGACACGAGCAAGAGCGGCGCCCGCTTCGACGTTCAATTCGAGGAGGACCTCCGGGTGTTCGAGCGCCACGCGCCGCCAGGCGATCGCCTGCTGCGCCTCGAGAAGCGCCTCCACACGGCCGGGATCGTCGCCGCGTACCGGGTGCTCAGGGCGTTCCGGTAGTCGCCCCGGGCGAGCGGTTCGACCTATTTCGCCACCAGCAGCAGGATCCCCCCGAGCACGACCGCGGCACCCGAGATCTGGCGAGCGGTCAGCCGCTCGCCGAGGATGAAGACGTTCGCGGCGATGACCGCGATGATCGAGGCGGAGGTCACCAGCGTGGTGATGGTGGTCGAGCTCCGGGACAGCACTGGGTCGCGGTAGAGCGCCTGGTTCATGAGGATGAAGCAGAGCCTCGCCGCGAACGCGAAGGCCGCTCCCAGGATGAAGTGCCAGTCCCAGATCAGGTTCCACACCGCGAGCGCGACGGACGGCGTGTCCTTCGCGAGGAAGCTACGGGCGCCGGTGAGCAGGATCGAGATGACGGTGACGGCCGAGAACAGCAGGGCGTAGGCGGCGACGAGCAGTCCGGTGGGCATGGGCGGAGCCGCGGAGCGGCGACGTGGAGCGAGGTGGAACGGCGTCGGGTGCGGCGGGGTGGGACGGCGTCATTCGCGCGCTGCCGCTCCGTCGAGCCGTTCGCGCAAGGTGTCGAGCTCCGCGCGCAGGAGCGCGCACTCCTGCGTCAGCCGACGGGTGCGGGCTGCCTGCCCCGACATCGAGACGGTGAGCGCCAGCAGGTTGAGGAGAACGTACACGAAGGCCAGCGCGAACAGCGCGTTCGACGGGACCTCGATGTTGAGCCCACGGGCGAACCACCGCAGGGTGCCGGGAAACAGCGTCGCGACGAGCGCGCCCGAGGTCGACACGAGCCACAGCAAGCTGTCCCGCAGGCTCAGCCGGTGGTAGCGGATCAGGTACACGAGCCAGCCGACGAACAGCAGGAGGACGGCAGCGGCGAAGAGCTGGAGATGCAGCGGCAGCCCAGGCGCGTTCATCTCGTCGCCTCCGTGCCGACCTGCTCACGCGCCACGCGCGCCGGCAGCAGCATGAGCGCGAGCGACACCTTGACGAGGTAGTACACCGTTCGCCAGGCCGTGATGGAGCTGCGGCCGTGCAGCCGCTCCTCCATGCGCACCGGGATCTCGCGGACCGCGAGTCCGCTCCGCACCGCCAGCGCGATGGCCTCCGGCTCCGGATAGTCGGACGGGTACTGTCGTGCGAACAGCGCGACCGCGCGCGCCCCGGCGGCGCGAAAGCCCGACGTCGGATCGGTCACGCGGGCGCCGCACCTGGCCCGAAGGAACCACGCCAGGTACCGGATCCCCGCGCGCCGAAGCGGCGTCGAGCGGAACCCGCCCTCGGCGAGGAACCGCGAGCCGATCACCACGTCCGCGGCCCCGGCGGCGAGCGGCGCCAGCGCCTCCGCGATGAAGCGCGGATCGTGCTGGCCGTCGCCGTCGACCTGGACCGCGGCGTCGTAACCGTGATCGCGCGCCCACAGGTAGCCCGTTTGAACGGCCCCGCCGATCCCCAGGTTCAGCGGGCTCCGGAGGACACGCACCCCGAGCGCGCGCGCGACCTCCGCCGTCGAGTCGGTTGACCCGTCATCCACCACGCAGAGATCGCACGCGGGGGCCGCCGCCCTGACGCTGGCGATGGCTCGGGGCAGGTTCCTTGCCTCGTTGTAGGCAGGCATGATGACCAGGGTGCGCACGTTTCACATTTAGCACGGTCCGCGGCGAACGTGCCGAGTCTGACCGGTCGTCTCCCCGTCCCTGCCGCCGCCGCGCGACGACGGCCTCGCGCTCAGCCGTGCCGCGACACCGCAGGCCCCGCGCCGGCACGCTGCTCGCGCGCAGCCAGCTCGAGATCCGACTCCACCATCATGGAGACGAGCGCCTTGAAGCTCGTCCTCGGCTTCCAGCCGAGCTGCTGCTCGGCCTTGGAAGCGTCGCCGAGCAGGAAGTCGACCTCGGTCGGCCGGTAGTAGCGCGGGTCGATGTCCACGAACTCGCGGTAGTCGAGCCCGAGGTGGCCGAAGGCCAGCTCGCACAGCTCGCGGACGGTGTGGCTCTCGCCCGTGGCGCAGACGTAGTCGTCGCCCTTGGGCTGCTGGAGCATGAGCCACATCGCCTCGACGTAGTCCTTTGCGAAGCCCCAGTCGCGCCTCGCCTCGAGGTTGCCGAGGTAGAGCTTCTTCTGCATCCCGAGCTTGATGCGAGACGCCGCGCGGGTCACCTTGCGCGTCACGAACGTCTCTCCGCGCCGCGGCGACTCGTGGTTGAACAGGATGCCGTTCGAGACGTGCATCCCATACGCTTCGCGGTAGTTCACGCCGATCCAGTACGAATAGACCTTCGCGCAGCCGTAGGGGCTGCGCGGGTAGAACGGGGTCTTCTCGTTCTGCGGCGGCGGCGAGGCGCCGAACATCTCGGACGACGAGGCCTGGTAGATGCGGGTGTCGCTGAGGCCGATCTCCCGGACGGCCTCGAGCAACCGGATGGTCCCGGTGCCGGTCACCTCGGCCGTGTACTCGGGCACGTCGAACGACACGCGGACGTGGCTCTGCGCGCCGAGATTGTAGATCTCGTCCGGGCGGACCTTCTTCAGGATGATGTTGAGCGACGACGCGTCGTTGAGGTCGCCAAAGTGGAGGAAGAGCCGCGTCCCCGGCAGGTGAGGGTCCTGGTACAGGTGGTCGATACGTCCCGTGTTGAAGGAGGACGAGCGACGGACCATGCCGTGCACCTCGTACCCCTTCTCGAGGAGCACCTCCGCCAGGTAGCTGCCGTCCTGCCCGGTGATCCCGGTGATGAGCGCCTTCCTCACTGGATCTCCCCGCGGTGCGCCTCGAACCAGGCCACCGTCTCGCGCAGCCCCTCCTCGAACCCGATCCGCGCCTTCCAGCCGAACTCCCGCTCGGCGCGGGAGGTGTCGAGCATGCGCCGGGGCTGACCGTTTGGCTTCGAAGTGTCCCACACGATCCGGCCGTCGAACCGGCACAGGCGCGCGACGAGCGGGACGAGCTCGCTGATCTTGATCTCGAACCCGGCGCCGAGGTTCACCGGCTCGCTCTTGTCGTAGCGCTCGCAGGCCGTGACGATGCCCTCCGCCGCGTCGCGGGCGTGGAGGAACTCGCGCGAGGCCGAGCCGTCGCCCCAGACCACTATCTGATGGTCGCCGCGCTCGCGCGCCTCGATGCACTTCCTTATCAGCGCCGGGATGACGTGCGAGCTGTGGAGATCGAAGTTGTCGCGCGGGCCGTAGAGGTTCACCGGGAACAGGACCGACGAGTTGAACCCGTACTGCTGCCGGTAGGCCTGGCTCTGGACGAGCAGCATCTTCTTCGCCAGGCCGTACGGCGCGTTCGTCTCCTCGGGGTAGCCGTTCCAGATGTCCTCTTCCTTGAACGGCACGGGCGCGAACTTCGGATAGGCGCAGATGGTGCCGAGCGCGACCAGCTTCTTCAGCCCGACCTGCCGGCCCACCTCGATGAGCTGAACGCCCATCATGAGGTTGTCGTAGAAGAACTTGCCCGGGTTGTCGCGGTTGGCCCCGATGCCGCCCACCCGCGCGGCCATGTGCACGAGCAGCGTGGGCCTCGCATCCGCGTAGAGCCGCCGCACGGCGGCCATGTCGACGAGGTCGTACTCCCTCGAGCGCGGCACGACAACCTCGCGGGCGCCGCGCCGGCGCAGCTCGTCGAGGACGAAGCTCCCAAGGAAACCAGCACCACCCGTGACGACGACCCGCTCGGTCGACCAGTCGAAAGACACTTGAATTCCCCCCGGAGATCGCCCGGTCTTCGGCGCGTTACGCGCTTCCTTACCGCAGCACCTGCGTCGCCGGCAACCGGTGGATCTTCGCGATGCCGGGGGCGCGCGGTGTGTGTGCGAGCCTCCCTCGGCGCGCGTGTCTTCGCCCCCCGCGCGTGCTATCTCTCCCCCGCCCCATGCGCATCGGCATCGACGCCACCCTGGTTCGCCCCGACCGGCTGACCGGGATCGAGCGGTACGCGCTCTCCCTCACCACCGCGCTCGCGCGGCAGGCGCCGGGGGAGCTCGTCCTGTTCACGCGGCCGGACGCACCCGAGGCGCTCCGGGCGCTGCCGGTGGAGCAGCACCGCTCGCCCTTCCGCCAGCGCGTCCCCACCGAGCAGGCATGGCTGCCGCTCGCCGCGGCGCGGGCGCGGGTGGACCTCCTCCACACCCTCGCCTTCCCCACCCCGCCCCTCTGGCGCGGGCAGGCGCTCCTCACCGTCCATGACGCCACGCCCTGGCTGCACCCGGACACCTGCTCGGCGGGCATGCGCTACTACTACGGCCCGCTCTTCCGGCAGGCGCTCGGGCGCGCGGCGGGGATCCTCACCGTGAGCGAGGCCTCGCGCGACGACCTCGTCCGCACCCTGGGCGTGCCGCGCGAGCGGGTGCACGTCACCCACAACGGCGTCGACCCGCGCTTCTTCGACGCGCGCGCGCCGGAGGGGCCGCGGTCGCCGTACCTCCTCGCGGTGGGGACGCTCGAGCCGCGCAAGAACGTGCCGGTGCTGCTCGACGCCCTGCGCCTCCTGCGCGCCGAGGGGCGCGACCTGCAGCTCGTCATCGTCGGGCGTCAGGGGTGGGCCGACGCCCTGCCCTGCCGCGAGCTCGCCGCACACGTCCGCCTCACCGGGCCGGTGCCGGATCGCGAGCTGGCGGAGCTCTACGCGGGCGCTACCTGCTTCGTCCTGCCCTCGCTGTACGAGGGCTTCGGGCTGCCGCTGGCCGAGGCGATGGCGGCGGGCGCGCCGGCGGTGGTGAGCGACATCCCGGCGCTGCACGAGCTGGGGGGCGACGCCGCCCTCTACGCGCCCCCCGACGCGCCGCGCGCCTTCGCGGACGCGATCGCCCAGGTCCTCGACCGGCGCGACGAGACCGCGGCCCGGGTCCTGCGCGGGCGGGAGCGGGCGCGGGGCTGCTCCTGGGACGCCTGCGCCGAGGCGACGCTGGCGGTCTACCGCACGCTCACGGCGGCGCGGCCGCGCTGCTGCGCGGGGTAGCCGCCCCGGCCCGGGGCCGTGCCAGCACGTAGCCGGCGCCCACCAGGCCTCCGATCGCGAACGCCGCCTCGCTCGCCCAGATGAGGTCGTGGACGAGCGACAGCACGAACAGGCCGGTGAGGCCCGCCAGCACCGCCGCGGCCGCGGCGCGGCCGAGCGGGTCGGCCTCGCGCCGAAGCCGCAGGAAGGCGCGGAAGAGCAGGAACCACCACGCGGCCACCGCCAGCGCGAACAGCGGGCCTCCCTCGGCCCAGGCCGAGAAGAGCACGTCGTGGCACCGGTCGCGCGTCTGGCCCACCGGGGCGAAGCGCTCGAAGTAGGGGTCGATGCGGACGCCCAGGGCGTTGAAGCCGGTGCCGGTCCACGGGTGCTCGCGCACCAGCTCGCGGCAGACGCGCCAGGTCATGGCGCGGTCGCCGTTCGCGTCCTCCGAGGTCGCGAGCCGCACGAGCCGCGCGCGCAGGCCGGGCGAGGCCGCCCCGGCCACGAGCGAGACGACCACCGCCAGCGGTACCGCCACCCGCGCCACCCGCCTCCCGGCGAGGAGCGCCACCGCCACCGCGACCACCGACAGGGCGCCCCAGGCGGCGCGCGACCCGCCCAGCACCACCGCCGAGCAGGCGGCGAGCGCGGCCACCGCGAAGAGCAGCCGGAGCCTCCGCCCCACCGGCGCGAGCAGCGCGAAGGCCCCCGAGAACGCGGCCACGACCAGCATCGCGTAGGAGAGGCGCGTGTACCACATGAAGAACCCGATGGCCGCGAACCGCCCGGGCGCGTCCGGCGCGGGCACGCGGCGCGCCACGCGGCGCAGCCCGAGCGCGTGGTTCGGGTCGAAGCCGGTGCGCACCTGCACCCAGGCCACGGCCGCCGGCAGGAGCGCCGCCGCGGCCCACAGCGCCAGGAAGGTCAGCGCGCGGCGGCGCGGGGCGGCCGGGTCCTCGCCGTCCGGGCCCGCCTCGAGCGCCAGCACCACCGCCAGCGGCGCCGCGAAGGCCCGCCAGAAGACGAGGTCCAGCGCGTGCAAGGGCGGGAAGCCGGCCAGCCACGGGACGACGATGGCGGCGATCGCGCCGCCGCACAGGATGAGCACCGGGGCGGCGACGAGGCCCGGCCGCCAGACGCGCCGGCCGCAGAGGGCGAGGCCGACGACGGCCCCCACCGCGACGGCGAGGCCGATCTGCATCCCCGCCACCGAGATGGGCAGGAAGACGGCGTGCGCGGCCAGGCCGGCCCAGGCGGCGCCGGCCAGGAAGCGGCGCGCCGGCGCGAGGCGCGCCGGGCCGAGCTGGCCCGCCGGCTCGCGGGCGGTGGCCGGGGCGGGGACGGTGGGATCGGCGGAGCGGCTCGTCATCCCTACCCCCGGTAACGGCAGCGCCAGAAGTCGAAGGTGGTCACGAGCACGCCGCCGCGGCGCACCTCCAGCGGCACGAGCTGCTCGAGCGGCTGGCACAGCTCGTCGCGGCGCAGGCAGTTCCGCCACTCGCGCCGGTCGAGCACGAGGAGCCCCTCGCGGCCCAGCAGCTCGCCGCCGCTCTTCCAATAGTCGTACTGCAGCCCCACCTCGCGCATCGCGTTCTGCGCGTAGGTCTCGGGCCGGCCGGGCAGGTAGTAGGCGAGCTCGCTGGCGGGCTTGTAGCCGCAGCCGAGCACGAAGCTCGGACCGGGCAGGCGCGCCCGCTCCTCCTCGACGCGCGCGGCGAGCTCCTTCCAGCCGGTGACGACGTCGTCCTTGGCCGGGAACGGGAGCGCCGGCACGAACATGGCGAGGTGCAGGTAGGCCGTGCCCGCCGCCGCCACCCCCAGGGCCGCCGCCGCGACCGCCCGCACCGCGCGCGCGCGCCAGCGCTCCAGGGCGAGCGCGCTCCCGGCGAGCAGCGCGGCGGGCCAGGCCGGCGCGGGCCAGTTGCCCTTCACCCACATGAACGGGGAGACGGCCGTGAAGAGCGCCAGCGCCGGGAGCGCGAACAGGGCGCACACCCGGAGGCCCGGCTCGCGCCAGCGGCGCGCCGCGGCGACGAGCGCGGCCAGCAGGGCGAGGAAGAGCACGGGGCTCACGGCGAGCGCCTGCAGCCCGAGGAAGCGCCCGAGCCGGTCCGCGGAGAAGGGCGTCATGGCGGCGCCGCGATCTCCGAACTGGAACCGGAAGCTCGCCCACCCGTGGCGCGCGTTCCACACCACCACCGGCGAGAACAGCGCGGCGGCGACGAGCACCGCCAGGTACGGCCAGGGGCCGCGCAGGAGCCTCCGGCCGCGCGGGTCGGCGAGGAGCACGAGCAGGATCTGCGGCGCGAGGAGCCAGCCCGTGTACTTGCCGAGCGCCGCCCAGCCCACCGCCACCCCCGCGGCGAGGAGCCAGGGGCCGCGCTCCTCGTCGAGGGCGCGGACCGTGAAGTAGAGGGCCGCCACCCAGCCGGAGAGGAGCGGGGCGTCCGGAGTGATGATCGACTGCCCCATCGCGAAGAGCGGGGTGAGGAGCGCGGCGAGGACCGCGAGCAGCGCGGCGCGGCCGCCGAAGAGGCGGCGGCCGGCGAGGAAGAAGAAGAGCGCGAACACCGCGCCGTGGACCGCCGCGGCGAGGCGCACGGCGCGCTCACCGTCGCCGAAGAGCGCGGTGGTGGCGCGGATGGTCCAGGCCGCGAGCGGCGGGTGGTCGAAGTAGGAGAGATCGAGGTGACGGGCGTACTGCCAGTAGTAGGCCTCCTGCGGGGAGAGCGCGACCGCCTTCGCGAGCAGGAGGTGGAGGCCGAGCGAGAGGGCCACGGCCGCGAAGGCGAGCACCTCGGGCGAGCGCCAGGAGCGCGGTGTGGGAGGCGGGTTCAAGGGGGCGCAGTCTAGCAGCAGCGGGTGCGCGGGGGGCCGGACCTGGCGCGACGCGGGGCCTCGTGCGACCCTCCATCGATGCTCAGCGTCCCCCGCCGCGAGGCCCTCGGCGCGCTCGCCTGGCCGGCCGCCCTGGCGGTCCTGGCGGCCTGGGGGCTCGCCCTCGCCGCGCACGGGCGCGGCGCCGACCTCGCCATCTACGTGCGCGCCGCGGCCAGGTTCCTCCGCGGCGAGGCGCTCTACCAGGCGTCCGACGGCGCCTGGGTGTTCAAGTATGCGCCACCCTCGGCGGTGCTCTTCGCGCCGCTCACGCTCCTCCCCGCCCGCGCGGCGGCCGCGGCGTGGAACCTCCTGCTCGTCGCCTCCCTGGCGGCGCTGGCGCCGCTCCTGCGCGCCCTCCTCGCCCCGGCGCCCGGCGAGGCGCGCGCGGCGCTCTCCGGCCCGGCGCTCGCCCTCGCGCTCGTGGCGGTGGGGCAGTCGCTCTTCCTCGAGCTCTTCTATGGGCAGGTGGACCTGCCCATGCTCCTCCTGCTGCTCCTCTCGGCCGCCTGGGCCGGCCGGGGCGCGCACCTCGGCGCGGGCGCCGCCTGGGCGCTCGCGGTGGCGCTGAAGCCGCCGGCGGTCCTCTTCGGCCTCTACCTCCTGCTCGTCCGCCGCCCGCGCGCCGTCGCGGCCGGCGCCGCCTTCGGCCTCGCGCTGTGGCTCCCGGTCCTCGCGCGCTACGGCGGGCCGGGGACGGCCGCGCTCGCCGCCTCGTGGAGCGAGACCGTCACCCGCACCACCCTGCCCTGGGTGCTGGGCGCGAACTCCCAGGGCCTGCCGACGCTGCTCCTGCTGGCGTTCGGCCGCCCGCCGGAGGCGCCGCACCTGGCGCTCGCCCAGGCGGGCGCGCTCGCGCTCACCGCGGCGGCGCTGTGGACGGCGCGCCGCTCCAGGCCGCGCCTCCTCGCCGCCACCTGCTTCGCCGTCGCCTTCACCTCCGCGCTCGCCTGGCGCGCCAACTTCGCGCTCGCGCTCCCCATGGTGGCCCTGGCGCTCACCGACCGGTCGCGGCGGCGGCGGGTGACCTTCGCGCTCGTCGCCGTCGCGGCCGCGGTCGAGCTCGCGGTGGTGGACGGGGTGGTCGGGCGCGCGCGGCTCGACCCGGTGCTGCTGGCGCGGCCCTTCGCGCTCGCCTTCGGCGCGCTCCTCGCGTGGACGCTCGCCTCGGCCCGCCTCGCGCCGGCGAGCGGCGGGGGACGAGCCCCCGCCCTACAGCGTACCGGCGCCGTCGGGGACGGGCGTCAGGCGTAGCGCCGCATCGCCAGCGCGCCGGCCGCCAGCAGGAGCGCATCGGGCGCCCAGGCCGCCGCGGCGGGCGGCAGCCGCCCCGAGGCGCCGAGCGACCAGCACACCCCCTGCAGCGCCCAGAACACGAGCGACACGCCCACCGCCTCGAGCAGCGAGGCGGTGAGGTGGCCCTTGCGCTCGCGGCGCAGCGCCAGCCCCAGCGCCACCAGCGCGGCCGGGAGGCCCGCCAGCGGGTACGACAGGCGGTTCTGCCACTCCAGCTCGAAGTCGTGGGCCGGCAGCCCGAGCGTGCGCCGCAGCGCGGCCTGCTCCCGCAGCACCGCGCGCCGCATCTCGGCCGGGCGGCCGGGGCGCACCGCGAAGGCGCCGGGGGGCTCGTCGAAGCGGTAGGTGCGGCTCGCGAAGGCGGCGGTCTGCACCGCGCCGTCGGCCGCGAAGGAGCGCTCGGCCACCTCGGAGAGGATCCACTCCCCGGCGACCGGCCCGGGCGCCATGCGGGCGGCGTCGATGCGGCGCGCGAGCCGGAAGGCGGGCGTCACCTCCAGGATGGTGACCCGCTCGAAGCCGCCCTCCCCGCCCACGCCGCGCAGGTGGTAGATGCGCCGCCCGTCGCGGCCCCGGAACCAGCGCTTCGGCTCCCGGCTGCGCTGGAAGCCGCCGGCGCGGTGGAAGCGGGTGGCCATGATCTCGTCGGCGCGGGCGGTGGCGTCCACCACCACCGCGTCCGCCATCCACCCCAGGCCCGCCGCCACCAGCGCCGCCACCGCCAGCACCGGCAGCGCCACGCGCCAGGGGCCGAGGCCGAGCGCGCGCAAGGCGGTGTACTCGCGCGTGCGGCGCAGCCCGCTCGCGGTCACCGCGGCGGCGAGCAGCATGGCGGCCGGCGCGGTCTGGTAGGCGACCGCCGCGGCGCGGTTCGCGTACAGCTCGAGCGCGGCCCGCACCCACCCCGGCCCGCTGAACGCGCTCGCGTTCTCGGCGAAGTCCACCACCAGGAACAGCGCCACCACCGCCGCCAGCGAGCCGGCGAAGGCGACGAGCGCGCGGCGCGCCAGGTGCAGGAAGAGCGTCACCGCACCGCCCCGGCCCCGCGGCGCTCCATGAGCAGGAGCGCCGCCGCCCCGGCCAGCGCCAGCACCACGTTCGGCAAGTTCGGGCCGAGCCACACGGTGAGCACCCCGCGCTGGGCGAGCCCCTCGCCCAGGCGCAGCACCGCGTAGTAGGCCACCACCGCCACGAGCGTCGCGGCGTAGCCGAAGGCGCGGCCGCCGCGGCGCGAGCCGGCGATGGGCACCGCCAGCAGCCCGAACACCACGATGGCGAGCGGCCCCGCGATGCGCCGGTGCAGGAACGCCCACCAGCGGCGCGCCTCGCCGGGATCGCGCGCGGCGCGGGCGCGCGCCGCGATCTCCCCCGGCCCGAGCTCGAAGGGCGAGCCGACCAGCCGGTTGCGGTCCGAGAGCGCCGCGCCGATGCCGAGCGTGATGGTGGCGCGCTGGTAGCGGGCCGCCACGTACTCCTCGGCGCGCAGCTCCTCGCGGTGCACCTCGCCGCGGTCGAGGACGAGGCGCAGGTCGTCGCCCTCCCCGGCCGGCTCGAGCCGCCCGCCCTCCGACAGCGCGAGGAGCGGCGCCGCCGGGTCGGTCCGGTCCGAGATGAGGACGTGCTGCCAGCGCCCGCCGCGGGTGGACTCGGCGTAGAGCGTGACGCCGGGCAGGTCCTCGTAGAAGACCCCGGCCCGCACGTCGCTGGTGACGTTCTTGCGGATGAGGTCGTTCACGCGGAGCCGCGCCGCGCGCAGCCCGGCCGGCTCGAGCCCGAGCCCGAGCCAGAGCGCCAGGGCCGCCACCGCCAGGCCCAGGACGAGCGGGACGCGCGCCAGGCGCGCCGGCGACAGCCCGGCCGCGCTCACCGCCACCAGCTCTCGGTCCTCGGCCAGCCGGCCCACGCCCACCACCGCGCCCAGCAGGAACGCGATCGGCAGCACGTAGCCGAGGAAGTGCGGGACGAGGTCGGCCGCCACCCGGAAGAGGTCGAGGGCGGAGACGCCCGCGCCCAGCAAGACGTCCGCCTGCGCCAGGATCTGGGTGGCGAGGAGGATCTGCGTGAGGAAGACCAGGCCCGCCAGGAACGGGAGCAGGATCTCCCGCGCCAGGTAGCGGTCGAGGAGCGACACGCCTACTTCTCGGCGGCGCCGAGCTTCGCCTGCAGCGCGGCGTCCTTCGCCTCCACGTCGCGCGCCATGCGCTCGCGCTGCTCGCGGACCTTGGCGGCGATGGCCGGATCGGCGCAGCCGAGGATGCGGGTGGCGAGCAGGCCGGCGTTGCGCGCGCCTGCCTTGCCCACCGCCAGCGTCCCCACCGGCACGCCGGCCGGCATCTGCAGGGTGGCGAGCAGCGCGTCGAGGCCGCGCAGCTCGGTGGCGGCGAGCGGGACGCCCAGCACCGGCAGCTCGGTCTCGGCGGCCACCACGCCCGCCAGCGCCGCCGCGGCGCCGGCGCCGCAGATGATGACCTGGATGCCGCGCCCGGCGGCCTCGCGCGCGAGCCGGCCGGTCCGCTCCGGGGTCCGGTGCGCCGAGGAGACGTGCACCTCGCAGGCGACGCCCATGTCGTCGAGCGCGCGCTTCGCCTCCGACATGACCTCCCAGTCGGAGTCGGAGCCCATCAGGATCATGACCTTGGCGTTCATGTGTAGGTCCCCCCTTGCAGCCCGATGTCCTTGCGGAAGTGCCCGCCGCGGAGCCGGACCCGCCCCAGGGCGGCGTAGGCCCGCGTCCGCGCAGCGGCGAGGTCGTCGCCCAGGGCGCAGGCGGTGAGCACGCGGCCGCCGGAGCTCACCACGCGCCCGTCCGGCGCGCGGGTGGTGCCGGCCTGGAAGATCTGCACGCCCTCGTCGAAGGGCCCGTCGAGCCCGGCCAGGACGTCGCCCGTCACCGGCCGCGCCGGGTAGCGCTCGGCCGCCAGGACGATCCCCACCGCCGGGCGGGGGTCCACGTCGAGGGTGATGCCGGAGAGGTCGCCCCGCGCGGCGGCGAGCAGCGCCGGCACGAGGTCGCCGCGCAGGCGCATGAGGATGGGCTGCGTCTCCGGGTCGCCCAGGCGGGCGTTGAACTCCAGCACGCGCAGGCCCGCGGGGGTGAACATGAGGCCGGCGTAGAGCGCCCCGCGGAAGGGCCGGCCGCGCTTCGCCAGCTCGCGGATGGCGGGCAGGAGCACGCGCGCCTCCACCTCGCGGGCGACCTCGGCCGTGACCTGCGGCGCGGGAGAGAAGGCGCCCATGCCGCCGGTGTTCGGGCCGGTGTCGCCGTCGCCGACGCGCTTGTGGTCCTGGGCCGAGGGGAGGAGCCGCACCCGTTCGCCGTCGGTGAGCGCGATGACGCTCGCCTCGCGCCCCTCCAGCCGCTCCTCCACCACCACCGTCGCGCCGGCCGCGCCGTGCACGTGCCCCACCAGCATGTCGCGCAGCGCGCGCTCCGCCTCGTCGAGCGACCCCGCCACCACCACGCCCTTGCCGGCGGCGAGGCCGTCGGCCTTCACCACCACCCGGCCCTGCCGCGTGCGCGCGAAGTCGAGCGCCGGCGCGAGCTCGGTGAACGTGCCGTGGGCGGCGGTGGGGATGCCGGCCGCCAGCATGACGTCCTTGGCGAAGGCCTTCGAGCCCTCGATCTCGGCGGCGCCGGCGGTGGGGCCGAAGACCGGGATCCCGGCCGCGGCCAGGCGGTCGGCGAGGCCCCCGACGAGCGGCGCCTCCGGCCCGACCACCACCAGGTCGGCGGCGAGCCGCAGCGCCGCGCCGGCCAGCGCCTCGACGTCGTCGGCGGCGATGGGCAGCAGCTTCGCGACCCGCGCCGCGCCCGGGTTGCCGGGGGCGCACCACAGCTCCTCGACGAGCGGGCTCTGCGCGATCTTCCAGGCGAGGGCGTGCTCGCGCCCACCGGACCCGACGAGGAGGATGCGCATGGCGGTGCTCCTCAGTGGCGGAAGTGGCGCATCCCCGTCGAGACCATGGCGAGCCCCGCGGCGTCCGCGGCGGCCACAACCTCGGGATCGCGCACCGAGCCGCCCGGCTGGATGATGGCGGTGGCGCCGGCGCGGATGATCTCCTCCACGCCGTCCTTGAAGGGGAAGAAGGCGTCCGAGGCGACGGACGAGCCGCGCACCTCGAGGGCCGCCTTCATGACGGCCGTCTTCACCGACTCGACCCGGCTGGTCTGGCCGCCGCCGATGGCGGTGGTTCGGTCGCCCTGCGCGAAGACGATGGCGTTCGACTTCACGTGCTTCACGACCTTCCAGGCGAAGAGGAGGTCGCGCCACTCCTGCTCGGTGGGCGCGCGGCGGGTCATGAGCTGGCACTCGTCGCGGCGGATGCGCCCGAGGTCGCGGTCCATCACGAGCAGCCCGCCCACCACCGAGCGCAGCTCGCGCGCCTCCTCCGGCCGGCGCTTCCAGCTCTCGCGCGGCTCGGCGAGGCGGGGACTCTCGAGGAGCCGCAGGTTCTTCTTCGCGGCCAGCAGCGCGCGCCCCTCGGGCGTGTACGACGGCGCCACCACGCACTCGAGGAAGAGGTCGGTGAGCTCCTTGGCGGCCTCGGCGTCCACCGGGCGGTTGAGCGCCACGATGCCGCCGAAGGCGGACACGGGGTCGCAGGCGCGAGCGCGGGCGAACGCCTCGGCGGGCGTGTCGCCCTTCGCGACGCCGCAGGGCGTGTTGTGCTTGATGACGGCGCAGGCGGTCTCGTCGAACTCCTTGACGCAGGCGAGCGCGGCCTCGAGGTCGAGCAGGTTGTTGTAGCTGAGCTCCTTGCCCTGCAGCACCTCGGCGTAGGCGATGGTGGGCTCGGCGGGCTCGCGGGTGGCGCGGTAGAAGGCGCCGGCCTGGTGCGGGTTCTCGCCGTAGCGGAGGTCCTGTGCCTTCTCGTAGACCACGCCCAGGACGTCGGGGAAGTGGCGCGGCTTGTCGGTCGGCGCGCCGCGCGAGGAGAGGTACTCGGCGATGGCCGCGTCGTAGGCCGCGGTGTGCGCGAACGCCTTGCGCATGAGGTAGAAGCGCGTCGGCTCGCCGACCACGCCGCTCTGCTCGATCTCGCCGGCCACGCGGTCGTAGTCGGCCGGGTCGACCAGCACCGCCACGTGGGCGGCGTTCTTGGCGGCGGCGCGCACCATGCTCGGCCCGCCGATGTCGATCTCCTCCACGCACTCGGCGAACGACTTGCCGGCCGCGACCGCCTCGCGGAACGGGTAGAGGTTCACCACCACGAGGTCGATGGGGAGGATGTCGCGGGCCTTCACGTCCGCCTCGTCGGCGGCGAGCCCGCGGCGGTAGAGGATGCCGCCGTGGATGCGGGGGTGGAGGGTCTTCACGCGGCCGCCGAGGATCTCGGGGGCCTGGGTGAACTCGCCGACCGGCTTCACCTGCAGGCCGGCGTCGGCGAGCGCGCGCTGCGTGCCGCCGGTCGAGAGGAGCTCGACTCCGCGGGCCGCCAGCCGGCGCGCGAAGGGCACGAGCCCCGCCTTGTCGGAGACCGAGAGGATGGCGCGACGAACCATGGAGCACCTCTTGCAGGGGGTGCCCCTTGTAGCGTCCGCGGGGGGGAAGTTCAAGGACGGCCTGAGGGCCGGGGCCTCCCCGCCGGGCCTCGACCGCGCTAGTCCTCGTCTTCCTGGTCGAACACCGTCGCGCGCGGCGCCACCGCCGGCGTGCGCGGCTCGTCCTCGGCGATGGTGCGCAGCTTGAGCAGCCCCCGCGTCTCGACCTGGCGGATGCGCTCGCGGGTGAGGTTCATGATCGTCCCCACCTCCTCGAGGGTGATGCCGCCGCGGTCGGCGACGTCGAGCGCGCAGGTCTCGTCGAGCTCCCAGATCTCCTTGTCGGGGAAGTTGAGCTTGATGGAGCCCGTCTCCGGGTTCACGTCCAGGTAGAGGTGGTGCTTGCAGGAGATGAACATGCACGGGCGCTCGCCCTGCGCGCAGTCGGCGCGCGAGCGCGGCCGCGACTGCTCGATCTCCTGGATGGTGGCCTGCAGCTCCGGGTCCAGCAGCCCCAGCGCGCGCTGCCGGCGCAGGTCGCGCGCGATCTCCTTGCGCGACATCGTCTTCGAGCGGTGCCGGCCAGGCTGACCCTCCTCGCCGGGCGGCAGCTCCCCCTCCACCCCCGCCTCACCCGCGGCCGGCTCCAGCGCCGCCTCGGGCCCCTCGCTCCGCTTCGCCTCGCTCATCCCACGCCTCCCATCCCCTGAACCGCCCGCCCGTGCACCGCCCGCCGCGCCCCGCAGGCGCCGGCGACGTCAACCGCTCACGCCCTCCAGCCCGGCCCGCCGCACCGTCGCGATCCGGCCGCCCACCTTCTCCACGCGCCGCAGCGCGGAGCGCATCTCGCGCTCGGCGCGCGCCAGCTCGCGCTCCACCTCGCGGCGCCGCGGGTGCGCCTGGGCGCGCTGCTCCAGCTCGGAGACGAGCGCGCCCCACCCGCCCTGCACCTCCTCGAGGCGGTGCTTCACCGCGACGAAGCTCTGCCGGACGTCGTCCAGCGTGAGCCCGTCGGCCAGCATCCGCTTGATGAGGTCGATCCGCCGCACCACCGCCACCGGGTAGAGCCCCGTGGAGCCGGTGTGCTTGCCCTTGCGGCCCACCCGGCGGCTCCGCGGCAGGAGCCCCGCCTGGACGTACTTGCGGAAGGTCGCGGCCGACAGCCGCGCGCCGCGGCTCTGGAACAGCTTCACGACCTCCCGGCTGGTCACGCCCCGGACGCGATCGCGCTCGAGGCGATCGAGGTCGGTGGAGGTGAGCAGGAAGGCCATCGTTTGGATTCGCTTGGAAATATTCTACTCAAAAGTTGACACTCAAAATACTCACTCGACCCGACGGATGTCAACGCGCGCCCCGGACGTGGGGCGCGCCGGTCCGTGTGGGTGGAGGTGCGATCCCGGCCTGAGCCGGTCAGGAGGCGGTCGCGGGAGACCCGCTCAGCGCTTCAGGCGCGGCGCCCAGCGCCGGCGCTCGCCGGCGCCGAGCGAGAGCTCCAGCTCGGCGGTCCCGGCCCCGGGGCGCTCGACGCGCAGGGTGTGCTGGCCGGGCAGGAGCTTCAGGTCGCGCCGCACCACGACCTCCTCGGCCGGCCCGCCGTCGACGCTGAGCATGGCCCAGGGGGAGACGTGGACCTCGAGGACGGCGGGGGTGGCGCGGGCGACCTTCGGGCGAGGGGGCGCAGGGGGTGGGGCCTCGGGGCGGCCCGCGGTCGGCGTCGCGGTCGGCGTCGCGGTCGGCGTCGCGGTCGGCGTCGCGGTCGGCGTCGCGGTCGGCATCGCGGTCGCGGTCGCGGTCGGGGTCGGGGTCGCGGTCGCGGTCGACATCGGGGTCGCGGACGGACTCGCGGTCGCGTTCGCGGTCACCGCCTCGGTGGCGGTCGCGTGCGCCGTCGCCCCCCGCGCTCCCCTCCACACCGCCGCGCCCCCCACCGCCGCGACGGCGAGCGCCGCGGCCGTCAGGAGCACGCCCAGGCGCCGCCGCGGGGCGGGCGGGAGCGCGGTCCGCGTGGACAGGTCCTCGAGCGCCACCTGCGCCGGCGGCGCCGCCCGGACGGCGGTCCCGGCGGCCTCGCGCACCAACGTGGGCGCCGCCGGAGCCCGCGCCGCCGGGGTGATCCCCTCCGGCCACAGCCTCCGCATGAGCGCGCGCAGGTCGAGGTCCTCGTGCCCCTCGGCGAGCTCGAGCCGCAGGCCCGCCAGCGCCTCGGCGAAGGCGTCGGCGGACGCGGTGCGTCGGGCGGGATCGCGCTCGAGCGCAGCCAGCGCCACCTCGTCGAGTCGCGGCGGCACCGCCTCGTTCCAGGCCGAGGGCGGGGAGAGCGGCTCGGGCGAGAGGAGCGCCGCCAGCGTGGCGGCGTCGGTGTCGCGCGCGAAGAGCCGGCGCCCCGCGCACAGCTCCCACAGCACCACCCCCAGCGCGAAGACGTCGGCGCGGCCGTCCACCGGCTCGCCCCGCGCCTGCTCCGGCGCCATGTACGCGAGCTTCCCCTTCACCGTGCCGGGCGCGGTCACCTCGGAGGCGCCCAGGGCGCGCGCGATCCCGAAGTCGGTGAGCTTCACCTCGCCCTCGAACGACACCAGGACGTTCTGCGGCGACACGTCGCGGTGCACGAGCCCGGCCGGCGCGCCGCCCTCCTCCAGCCGGTGCGCGTAGGCGAGCGCGCGCGCCACCTCGGCGCAGACGTGAACGGCGCGCGCCAGCCCCAGCCGCGCCCCCTGCTCGCGGCAGCGGTCCACCACCTCGCGCAGCGTGCGCCCGCGCACCAGCTCCATCGCGATGTAGTACCGGCCGTCCACCTGGTCGAAGTCGAAGACCTGGACGATGTTGGCGTGGGAGAGCCGCGAGGCGAGCCGCGCCTCCTGCACGAACATCCGGACGAAGTCGCCCCGCGCGTCGTGGTCGCCGCGGATGAGCTTCAGCGCGACCTCCTTCACGAAGCCCTCCGCCCCCGGGGCCTCCGCGCGCCACACCTCGGCCATCCCGCCGGAGGCGACTGGCTCGACCAGGCGGTATTTACCGAACGTGCGCACGCGCGCCGCATCTTACCGCAGCGCGCGCGCACGCCCAGCAAACCTGTCGCCGGCCCACGCCTGACCACACCGCCGCCCCGGGGGCGGCGGGGCCGTTCACGAGGGGTCGATGGGCTCGAGCTCGAGGATCGGCTCCGGCGCGGCCGGCGCCGGGCGCGCCGTGGCGCGGCGCGGGAGCGGCGGCGGCGTGGGCCGGGGCGGGACGGCGGCCCGCGTCTGCCGGGCGATGGGCGGGATGACCACCGGCCCGTGCTGCTCGAACGAGGCGGCGCGCAGCCGCACGCGCTCGAGCCGCTCCAGCGCCTCCGCCAGCGCCTCGTCGAGCCACTCGTCCGCCGCGAGCCGCTCGCCCTGGCTGATGGGCGCTCCGCGCGTCTTGAGCGCCTGCCACAGGCAGCGGTGGAGCAGCTTGAACTCGCGCGCCAGCTGGGCCGGCGCCGCGCTGGACCGCACCAGCACGGCGCAGCGGGTCCACGCCTCGCGCGAGCGGCGCGCCTCGGCGTCCCCGCCGAGCGCGAGCGCCATCTCCCGCAGGAGCGGCGCCACCGCGAACGCGAGCGCCGGCTCGCGGACCGCGAGCTCGCGCTCGACGGCCTGCCGCCAGGTGGTGCCGATCTCCGTCCGGTGCTCCTCGAGCAGCAGCCCCATGCCAGTCGCGCTCACGCACTGCCTCCTTCGGGAGTCGAGCTCGGAACCGGCCGAACCCTGGACCGGAATCGAGCAAGGAATCTGCCAACGCGAAGGCGCGGGTTCCACGGCCCTCCGGGGAAAACCGTTTCCCACCCGAGGCGGCGCCTGGGCTCACCGCGTCGCCGCGCGCGCCCTGCCTCCGGCCAGGCATCCGCCAAAGCGCGTCCGCCCATCGGCGGGCGCGCCCCTCTGGCCAGCTCCTTGCTGCGAGGCCACCCCATGTCCCCCTGGCCGCTCCCCCTGAACTACCTGGCGGCGCGCGTGCCGCCCGGGCGCCTCCTCGCGGGAGCCACGCGCCGCGCCTGGCGCAGCGTGCGCGCGCGGGCGGAACCCGCGTCCCCTCCGGCGCGGGAGCTCCTCGACGGGATCGGCTGCGCCTCGGCCGCGGAGCTGTCCCGCCGGCTCGGGAGCCCCGGCCGAGCGCTCGTCGCGTACGACCGGTTCGGGCTGGCGGAGGCGCTGGCGCGGCGCTTCCCGGCGGAGCGGGAGCGCGCCGTCGCGCGCGCGGAGGAGGCGCTCTCGGGCCGGTGGACCATCTTCGGGCGCGAGGTCGAGGTCTCGCGCGACGGCGGAGGGACCGACTGGAACCTCGACCCGCTGACCCGGCTCCGCTTCCCGCCCTCCCCGGTCCGCGGCACGCTCTCGCCGAGCGTGCAGGGGGCCGACCCCAAGGCCGCCTGGGCGGTAGGGCGCGGCGAGCAGTGGGTGGCGCTCGGCTGCGCCGGCGTGGCCGCCCCGGAACGTGCCGCCCGCTACGCCGAGGCCTTCACCGCGTCCCTGCGCGACTTCGCGGCCGAGAACCCGCTGGGCGCGGGGGTGCAGTGGGCCTCCCCGATGGAGGCCGCGCTGCGCCTCGTGTGCGCCGGCCAGGCGCACGCGCTCCTCTCAGGTCAGCCCGCCCTGGCGGACCCCCCTCACGCGCTCGCCCTGGCGCAGCTCGCGGTGGGGACGGCGCGCCTCCTCCTCGCGCGGCGGGAGGACGCCGGCGCTATCCCGAACAATCACCTCGTGGCCGACCTGGTGGGGTTGCTCGCCGCCGCGGCGCTCCTCCCCGAGTGGCCGGAGGCCCCCCGCTGGCGCGCCGCCGGCGCGGCGGGGCTCCGCCGCGAGATCCTCGCCCAGACCCACGCCGACGGGACGAGCTTCGAGGGCTCCGTCCCCTACCACCGCCTGGCGCTCGAGCTCTTCACGGCGGGGGCGCTCCTGGCGCGGCGCGCCCGCGCGCGGCTCGGCGAGGCCTACGCCCGGCGGCTGGCGGCGATGTACGCCGCCGCGCGCGCGCTCCTCTTCCAGGGCGGCGCGCTCCCGCAGCTCGGCGACCACGACTCGGGCCGGGTCCTCGCCTTCCGCGCCAGGCCCGCGCTCGACGCGGGCTACCTCCTCCCCCTCGGCGCGGCGGTGACCGGGGACGCGGCGCTGCGACTCCGCCCCGGGGTCGAGGACGCCGAGGAGGCGCTCTGGACCTGCGGCCCGGCGGCGCTCGAGCGGCTGGCGGCGGCGCCGCCCGGCCCGCCGCCGCGCTCGGCCAGCTTCCCCGAAGGCGGGTTCCACCTGCTGCGGCGCGGCGGGGCCGAGGTGGCCCTGTCGTGCGGCCGCAACGGGCAGGCGGGCGTGGGCGGCCACTCGCACAACGACAAGCTCGCGTTCGAGCTGCGCCTCGGGGGGGAGCTCGTGGTGTGCGACCCAGGCTCGCCCTGCTACACGGCGGACCCCGCGCTGCGCGACGCGTTCCGCGCCACCCGGGCGCACGCCACGGTGGCGCTGGACGGCGCCGAGCAGGCGCCCATCCCGCGGGGGCGGCCCTTCGCGCTCCCGGACGCCGCCCGCGCCGTCCGGCTCGCCTTCGCCTCGGGCGCGGAGGGCGAGCGCTTCGCGGGCGAGCACCAGGGGTACGCGCGCCTCGGCGTGGTCCACCGGCGCGAGCTCCTCCTCGCCGACGGCGGGCTCCTCGTGCTGGACCGGCTCCTCGGGGCGGGCGCGCACGAGGTGGAGCTGCGCTGGCCCTTCCCGGACGAGGAGGCGCGGCTCAGGCCGCTCACCGCCGGGGAGCGGCTGGGCGTGTGGGCGATCCCGGGGACGCGGCTCCAGCCGTTCGACCTCGAGCGCGCGGTCGAGGTCGGCCCCGCCGCGTCGCCGCGCGCGGTGCTGGTCGTGGCGGGGTCCGGCCCGCTCGCGGCGCGCCTCGCGCCCGCCGGCTACGCGCCGGGCTACGGCGAGCTGCGCCCCTCGCGGACGGCCGTCTTCACCGGGCGGCTCGCCTGCCCCGCGACGCTCTGCACGGTGGTGCTCTCGCCCGGCGCGGGCGCGCCCTGAAGGTGGCGCGGGCGAGCGGCGCGCGCGGCCGCGCGGCACGGCGGGGCGCGCCGGCGCGTGCTAAAGGAAGGGCCTTCCATGACCCTCGCCCCACTCCTCGCGCTCGCCCTCCACGCCGCCGCGCCCGACCCGCGCCTCGCGCTGCTCGCCGCCATGGAGCAGGAGGGCGCCCGCTCCATGCAGCGCCTGCGCATCGCCGGCTACGAGGCGCCCTTCTTCCTCTCCTACCAGCTGAAGGACCTGCGCCACGAGGAGGTGGGCGGCCGCTTCGGGGCGGTGGTGGACGACCTCACCCGCCACGACCGGCGCGTCCACGCCGACGTGCGGGTGGGCAGCTACGATCTCGACTCCTCCTCCCGCGACGACGTCTCCATGTTCCTCGGGCCGGAGGGGCAGACCTGGTCGGCCCCGCGCGACGCGCCGCTCGACGACGACCCGCAGGCGCTGCGGAACGCGCTCTGGCTCGTCACCGACGAGAAGTACAAGGAGGCGCTCTCGAGCTACTTCAAGAAGAAGTCGAAGGGCGTCTACCGCGCCGACGACCCCGACCGCGCGCCGTCGCTCACCCGCGAGCCGCCGCAGCGCCACGTGGACCCGGTGCGCCCGTTCGACTTCGACCGCGCGCGCTGGCGCGCCGAGGTGCGCCGGCTCAGCGGGCTCTTCCGGGGCCACCCGGACGTCTTCGACGCCTCGGTCAAGGTGACGGGCGAGAAGCAGGTGCGGTGGTTCACCTCCAGCGAGGGGAGCGCGCTCGTCACCGAGGAGACCGTCTACGCCGTGCACGTGCAGGCGGTGGCGCGCGCGGTGGACGGGCAGCTGCTCGAGAACAGCCGCGACTTCTACGCCCGCGCCGAGGCCGCGCTGCCGCCGCCGGACCGGCTCGAGCGCGAGGTGCGCGCGCTCGTGCTGGAGCTCGAGGCGCTCCGCACCGCGCCGGTGGTCGACCCCTACACCGGGCCCGCCATCCTGGCGCCGGAGGCGACGGGGGTGCTCTTCCACGAGGCGGTGGGGCACCGGCTCGAGGGCGAGCGCCAGGACGACGACAAGGAGGGGCAGACCTTCAAGGGCCAGGTGGGGAAGGCCATCCTGCCGGCGTTCCTCTCCGTGCTCGACGACCCGACCCAGCAGGCCGAGGGCGAGGTCGCGCTCAACGGTGCGTACGCCTACGACGACCAGGGCGTGCCGGCGCAGCGGACGGTGCTGGTCGAGGACGGCGTGCTGCGCACCTTCCTCCTCTCGCGCCGGCCGGTGAAGCCCTTCACCCGCTCGAACGGCCACGGCCGCAGCCAGGGCGCGATGCCGCCCATCGCGCGCATGGGGAACCTCGTCCTGCGCTCGAAGAAGCAGGTCCCCATGACCGAGCTGAAGCGGCTGCTGCTGGAGGAGGCGCGGCGCCAGGGGAAGCCCTACGCGCTCGTCATCCAGGACATCACCGGCGGGAACACGAACACCATGTCCTACGGGTACCAGGCCTTCAAGGGCACGCCGCGGCTCGTCTACCGGGTGGACGTCGCCACCGGGAAGCAGGAGCTGGTGCGCGGGGTGGAGCTCGTCGGCACGCCGCTCTCGAGCGTGAGCCGCGTGCTCGCCACCGGCGACGAGGTGCGCGCCTTCAACGGCTACTGCGGCGCGGAGAGCGGGTACGTGCCCGTCTCCACGGTCGCGCCGGCGGCGCTGGTGAGCGAGATCGAGCTGCAGCGCGTGGCGCGCGCCAACGAGCGCAGCCCCATCCTGCCGGCGCCGTGGAGCGAGCGCCCCACCGCCAGCGCGGAGGCGCGATGACCGCCGCCCCGCGCCCCCTCCCCTTCCCGCTGCCGCCCGTCGAGGAGGTGCTCTCGCGGACGCGCGCCGAGGCGCTGTCCGCGCTGCGGGCGGCCGGCTGGCGGCCGTGGGCCGTGCCCATCGGCCTCGACGCCGAGGGCCGCCGCGTCCTCAACGTCGACCTGAGCGAGCCCGACGTGTCGTGGGGCGAGGAGGGCGAGGTGGTGGCGGTGGCGCACCTCGAGGCGGACCGCGCCGGGAAGGTGATGCTGCTCGAGGTGACGGCGGCCGTGCCGGTGCCCGCGGAGCAGGTCGCGGCGGCGCTCCTCGGCGAGCCCGGCCCGGCGCGGCTGGGCGGCAACGCCGAGGCGCGCGAGTGGGTGTGGGGGCCGGAGACGGGCGGCGGCGGCGCGGTGGCGGGCGAGCCGGTGCGCCTGTGGATCTGCGCCGAGCGCGCCTACGGCGACCGGCTGTGGGCGGTGGCGAGCGTGGTGCGGCGGTAGACCGCCTGCCTCACCGCCCAGCCCAGTCCTGCCACGCGACGTAGCGCCGGAACTCGCCCTCGAACTCCGCCGGGGTGAGGCCGATGGCGCGCCGGAAGGCGCCGGGGAAAGCGTGGCCCTCGCGCATCCCCGCCAGCACCTGCCGGACGCGGTCCGCGCCGTACCGGTCGAGCAGGAACTGGAAGGCGAGGTGCGCGGCTCCGTACACGAGCTCGGGCTGCGCCTGGTAGAGGGGCTCCGGGTCGGCGATGGGATCGCCCGCCGCGCCGGCCCTCGCGCCGCCGGCGCTCCCCGCCACCCCGTCGGCGGCGCCCCCGGACGGCCGCGCCCAGAACGCGCGCAGCTCCGCGGGCCGCGTCCGCTTGTAGCCCTGGCCGGCGGTCACGCTCGCCATGCCCTCGCGGAACCAGAGCGGGATCTCGAGCCATGGCCAGGACCAGGCGCTGCCCGCCTGCTGGTACATCGCGCAGTGGGTGAGCTCGTGCGCGAGCAGCTCCTCGAGCTCGGCGGCCGCGGGCGGGAAGAAGCGGTTCCAGGTGCGCGGCGACTGCAGCTCGATGGCGTCGTAGCGCGCCCAGGCGCGCAGCCAGGGGTAGCCCGGCCGGTGGACGGCGGCCTCGAGCGCCGCGTGGCTGGGCTGCAGCACGATCGTGACCGGCGCGCGCAGGGGGCCCCACTGCTCGGCGCGCGGGACCGCCCACGCCAGCGCGGCGGCGACGCGGCGGGCCTCCCGCTCGTCCTGCGGCCCGTACTCGAGACGGACGGTGGCGCCCCCCACCGCGACCGCCTCCACCCGCGCCGGCGGCGCCTCGCGGACGCGGGGCGCGCACGCGGCGAGCGCGCACAGCAGGGCCGCCGCGGCGCGCGGGCACATGCGTCCATCTAGCCCCCGGCGGCGCGGTCCGGCAAGGCGCCCACCCCGGCCAGGGTGAGGAGGAGCGGGGCGATGTGGGTGAGGTCCATCACCTCGCCCAGGCGCGCCGCCGCCGCCCCGAAGCCGAGCACCGGCACGGGCGCCAGCGTGTGGTTGCGCGCCGAGAGGTCCTCCACGTTGCCGTGGTCGCTCGTCACCACCAGCGCGACGTCGGGCGGCAGCGCGGCCACGAGGGCGCGCAGGAGGGCGTCCACGCGCGCGAGCGCGTCGAGCGCGTGGTCCATCGAGCGGGCGTGGCCCGCCTCGTCGGTCTCGTAGAACTCGAACAGGGTGAGGTCGTGGCCGCGCGCGATGCCGAGCAGCGCCGCGGCGGCCTCCTCGGGCGTCCGCTCGGGCACGCGCGCGCCGAGGGCGCGGGCGCGGCGGCCGGTGATGTCGTGGGTGAGGCCGCGGCCCGCGCCCGCGTCGTCCCAGGTGCGGAACGGGCCGGCGCCGGCGGAGAAGGCGACGGTGGTGGCCGACGCGCGCGGCCGGCGCCGCCCCAGCAGCGCCGGCTCCGGCTCTCCCTCGCAGGGGAGGTCGAGCGCGCGGAGGTAGGCCACCGGGTAGGCGTTCGCGAAGGTGCCGCGGCGGCCCGCCTCCGCCAGGCGGCGGAAGATGGATGCCCGGCGCAGGAGGTCCCGGAGCGGCGCGTTGGGGAAGCCGAGCAGGTGGTGCCCGAGGGCGCGGGGGGCGTTCTCGCCGGTGAGCAGCGTGGCCTGCCCGGTGGCGGACTGCGGCCGGCCCGGGACGCCGAGGCAGGCGTCGGCCAGCACGGCGCGGCCGCCCCCCGGCAGCGGCGCGCCGGACCCGTCGGCGAAGCGGGAGAGCAGGTGGTCGACCCGGGCGAGCGGGTTCACCTCGGGATCGCGGGCGCCCGCGCCGACGCCGTCCACGAAGACGAAGATCACGGGCATCGGGCTCCGTATAATGCCCGAGGACCATGCGGACCCGCGCCCTGCTCCTCGCCGCCTGCGCCGCGCTCGGCTGCGCCACGGCGCGCGCGCCGGGCCCGGGGGCGCCGCGGACGGACGCGCGCGGGCCGGCGGCGGCCGCGGCCGCGGCCGCGGTCATCACCCCCGGCCTCGCGGCCGCGGAGGTGCGCAGACGGCTCGGGGACCCCCAGCGCGTGGAGCACGTCCGCTCCTCGGCCAGCCCGGGCGCGAGCTACGACCGCTGGCGCTACCCGGACCGCGAGGTGGTGCTGCTCGACGGGCGGGTGATCGACGTGGTGCCCTGACGGCGGGGCGAGCCGGTCGCTACGGGCTGAACGGCACCGCGTACGGTCCGAACACCGCCGCGCCGCCGCGGTCGTCGTGGGCCACCACGTACACGCGCGCCGGGGTGGCGCGGTCCGCGACCTTGTCGTCCTTGAGGTTCACGCTCTCGTCGAGGCCCACGCCGCGGTCGTAGTCGAACCGTCCGTCCGTGGTGAAGAACGACACGAAGAGCTGCTCGCTCACGGTGCGACCGGAGGAGTCCTGGTACCGCTGCACGCTGTCCGGCGAGAGCGTGACGCGCACCTCGAGCTGGCCGCCCTTCGGGACCGCCGGCGCCTGCTCGCCTGGCGCAGCGGGCGGGGACATCGGCTGCCCCCCGATGGTGATCGCGGTGACGGCGGGCGGCGCGTTCCGGTCCGCCGGCGCGCCGCGCGGGTAGAACGGGACGCGGAGCACCGCCTCGCGCGACGAGCCGTCGGACGCGGTCACCACGTAGCGGAAGAGCGTCTGGAGCTGGTCGGGGACCTGGGTGGGCAGCGGGGAGCCCGGGACCGCGTCGACGCCGTAGGTGGCGAGGCAGCTGGCGGCCTCGGCCCCCGGGTCGGCGCTCACCGTGCCGTCCGCCGCCGGATCGAGCCGCCGTTCGCACGCCGGCACCGCGCAGACGTCCCCCCCGCTGGCCCCGACCGTGAACGGGCAGAAGCTCCAGGTCTCCGTGGCGATGGTCGCCCCGCGCGGCGGCAGGCGGTAGGCGCTGACGCGGACGCTCTCCCCCGGCCCTGCGTCGAGCGGCGTGGCCAGGAGGGCCAGCACCCGCAGGTCCTGCAGGAGCGACCGCGGCGGGAGATCGCCGGCGCAGCCGGCCCCGACGACGGCGACGAGCGCGAGCGCTGCGAGCCTGAGCTTCGTCATGGTCACCACTCCGCCTTCACGCCCAGGATGGGCAGGATGGGCAGCCCGGTCGCCGGCGTCTTCTCCCGGTAATCGTAGCGGTAGAGCCAGCCCTCCTGGTTCGAGCGGTTGAGGACGTTCTGCACGTCGAGGTACGCCGAGAGCTTCCAGCGCGGGTACGTCCAGAAGCGGTCCACCCGCACGTCGAGCGACTGGAAGCTGCCGAGCCGGCCGGAGTTCGTCGCCCCGTAGCGCGGGACGTAGACGTCGGTGGTCGCGTCGTAGACCGAGTCGTTCACGGGCGTGTAGGGGTTCCCCGAGACGAGCCGGTACCGCCCGCCCAGCGCCCACTTCGAGGAGAGCTGGTAGCTCGCCAGCGCGGTGAGGATGTGCGGCTGGTCGAAGCTGAAGAGCCGCTCGGGATCGCCGGGGCGGTCGGTGCGGAACGAGCGCTGGAAGGTGTACGCGATCCACCCGAAGAAGCGCTCGCCGAGCCGCGCCTTGAGCAGCACCTCGACGCCGTAGATGCGCCCCTTCCCGGAGTTGAGGTAAGCGGGCTGGGACGGGTCGAGGTTCACCGCCTGGTTCTGCACCACCACCCGCGTCAGCTCCTTGTAGAACCCGGCCACGTCGAGGTCGACCCCCTGGCGCACCCGCTGCTCGAAGCCCAGCGAGTACTGGTAGCTCCGCTCGGCCGCCAGGTGCGGGTTGCCGACGGCCGCGCTGCTCTGCGGCGCCGAGGGCGGCTGCTGGTAGACGCCAGCCGCGGCCTTGAGGACCGTGCCGTCCACCACCGTGAAGCGCACCATGAGGCGCGGGTCGAGGCTCCAGCGGCGGATCCCGCTGTCGTAGTCGAGGCGCAGCGACGGGAGGATGGACAGGTCCTCCCGCGGCGAGAGGCGCAGCTCGGCGAAGGCCGCCGGATCGTAGAGGGCACTGTGGAGGTCCGCGCTGACGCGCTGCTGCGTCGAGATCGGCGGGGGCGGCTGCCCCTCGGTGGGCGGCCGGGGCACGTCGAGCGCGACCTGGTAGAAGGCGTTCTGCAGGTCGAGCCCCGCGCGCGCCTCCACGGTCCGGGTCGCCTCCCAGACGAAGGTGCTCCGGGCGTCGAGGCGGTAGCTCGTGAGGTCGAAGAAGAGCCCCGGCCCGATGGCGAAGTTCGTCTGCTGGAGCCCCAGCGCCAGCCAGCTCTCGTGCCGGAGCACCGGCGTGAAGACGTGCGACCAGGTCGCCTCGAGCTCGTGGTAGGCGAGGCGCGTGGTGAGATCGCCTGCCAGCGTCGGGTCGTTCCCGGGCCGCTTGATGACGGCCGCCAGCGAGTCCTGCGAGCCGAAGAAGAGCAGGCGCACCTTGTCCCGCGCGTCCGGCTGGTAGGTGGCGAGGAGCTGGTAGTCGTAGAAGCGCGGCGCGGTCGTGAAGGAGACGGCCGAGTTGGAGCCGACGACGAGCGGGAGCAGCGTGTCGATCCAGGAGCGCCGGAACGCGCCGCCCACCGACCAGCTCGACGAGAGCGGCGCCTCGAGCGCGACTCCGGCGTCGTAGAGGTTGAAGTCCGCCTCGCCGCGGACGAGGTCCTTCGACGGGTCGCGCACCCGCGCGTTGACGATGCCGCCGGTGAGCCGCCCGTAGTCGGGCGCGAAGTTGCCCGGCACGAACTCGACCGACTCGAGGAAGCGCGGCGCGAACGTGCTGCGCAGCCCGCCGAAGTGGTAGAGGATCGGGATCTCGAGCCCGTCCACGAAGGCGGCGCTGTCGCCCGGCGCCGAGCCGCGCAGGATGAGCTGGCCGCCCAGGTACGACGGCCGCGCCGCGCCGGGCAGGTTCAGCACCGCCTTGAGCGTGTCGCCCTGCGAGCCGGGGAGCAGCGCCAGCTCGTCGGCGGGCACGACCTGCTTCGTCACCTCGCGCCGGACGCGGTCGCCGCGCACCACCGCCGTGTAGCCGCCGCCGCCCGGCGCCGCCTGCAGGTAGAACGTCTCCTCTCTCACCTCGCCCGGCTTCGCGGCGACTTCGGCCGCCAGCCGGTCGTGGCCCGCGGGGAGCGCCACCAGCCGGAAGGCGCTGGCTGGCACCTCGAGCTGGAAGCGGCCGTCGGCGCCGGTCACCGCCTGCGCCACCGGCTCGCCCTCCACCTCGGCCGCCACCTCCACCCCCTCGAGCGGCTTGCGGGTGCCGCGCTCGAGGAGCAGGCCGCCGAAGCGGACGGGGGCCGGGGGCGGCGGCGCGGGCCGCGCGATGCGGAGCTTGTAGGTGATGGCGACCGGCACCGGCTCGCCGGTGGTGAGGCGCGCCGGCTCGAAGGCGTAGCGCCGCGCCGCCGCCAGCGCGGCGCCGTCGAACGGCTCGCCCGCCCCCTCGACGAGCGCCACCCGCTCGACGTGCCCGTCGGCGGCGACGTCGAGCTGGAGCACGACCGTCACCTCCGGCGCCGGGAAGACGGTGCCGGGCGGCAGCTCGGGGGGGACGTCCTGGAGGAGCCGCGGGGGCGCGGCCAGCGCGGGCGCCTCGTCCGCGGCCGCTGCGACCGCGGGGGTGGCGAGGCCGAGCGCGACGGCGGCGGCGAGGGCGAGCGGGCGCAGGCGGGGCGGCAGCACGTCCGGGCACCTACCAGATCCGCAGCGCCCATCGGCGAGAAAGATCTGCGGCGAACCGCCCGTCCCCTAGAATCCAGCCCCGATGACCGACTCGAAGGGAGAACGCGGCGATCCGCACGAGCGGCACGCTGCCCGGCGGCGGCGCTCGACGCTCGCGCTGCTCGCGTTCACGGCCGGCGCCACCGTCGCGAACATCTACCTCCTCCAGCCGCTGCTGGCGGTGGTGGCGCGCGAGTTCCGGACCACCGCGCGCGCCGCCGGGCTGGTCTCGATGCTGACGCAGGTCGGCTACGGCTCGGGCATGTTCTTCCTCGTCCCGCTCGGCGACGTGCTGGAGCGGCGGCGCCTCATGCTCGCGCTGCTCGGCGCGGCGACGCTCGCCCTGCTCCTCGCCGGGGCCGCCCCCACCCTGCCGCTCCTGGCGCTGGCCTCGCTCGTGGTCGGCGCGGCGAGCGTGGTGCCGCAGCTGGCGGTGCCGCTCGCGGCGCACCTCGCCCTGCCGGAGGAGCGCGGCCAGGCGGTGGGCACCGTCATGGGCGGGCTCCTCGTCGGCATCCTCCTGGCGCGCACGGTGAGCGGCTTCCTCGGCGCGCACCTCGGCTGGCGCGCCGTCTACGTCATCGCCGCCGGGTTCATGGTGGCCCTGGCGGCGGCGCTGCGCCTCTTCCTGCCGCGGAGCGAGCCCGGCGAGGCGCTGCCCTACCCGGCCCTGCTCCGCTCCATCTTCACCCTGCTGCGCGAGGAGCCAGTCCTGCGCGAGGCCTCGCTCCTCGGCGCCTGCGGCTTCGCCGCCTTCAGCGTCTTCTGGAGCACGCTCGCCTTCTTCCTCGAGGCGCGGCTCGGGCTGGGCGCCGACGTGGCGGGCCTCTTCGGCGTGCTCGGCGCGGGCGGCGCGCTGGCGGCGCCCCTCCTCGGGCGGCTCGCCGATCGCACCAGCCCGCGCGCCAACGCGGGCCTCATGCTGGCGGTCGCGCTGGCCGGGTTCGGCGCCTTCGCCCTGGCGGGGGGCCACCTGGCCGGGCTCGTGGTGGGGGTGCTCCTGCTCGACGTCGGCATCCAGGGGGCGCACGTCTCGAACCTGGCGCGCGTCCACGCCCGCCGCCCCGAGGCGCGCAGCCGCATGAACACCGTCTACATGGTGACCTACTTCGTGGGCGGGGCGCTCGGCACCGCGGTCGGGACCTGGGCCTGGACCAGCTTCGGCTGGGCCGGGGTATGCGCCGCCGGCGCGGGGTTCATCCTCGCGGCGCTGGCGCGCTGGTCGCTCGGCGCGCGCGCCGCGGCGGCGCCCGCGGCCGCACCGGGCCGGTAGCCCACCCGGGCGTAGGCCCGGAGGTCGCGCGCGCCGCGGGGCGCGGCTATCTACCGCCCGCCGCGCCCCACGATGCCGCGCCTCGCCGACCCGCGCTTCGCGCCCGACTGCACCTTCGAGGTGGACGGCCGCCCGCTGCCGGCGCGCGCCGGGGAGAGCGTCGCGGTGGCGCTGCTCGCCGCGGGCGAGGCGCTCGTCGCGCGGAGCGCCAAGTACCACCGGCCGCGCGGTGCGTTCTGCCTGGCCGGCTCGTGCCACGCCTGCCTGGCGCGCGTCGACGGCGTGCCGAACCAGCGCACCTGCCGGGTCCCCTGCCGCCCCGGGCTCGTCGTGGAGAGCCAGCACGCGCTCCCCACCGCCCGGCGCGACCTCCTCGGCGCGGTGGACCTCGCCTTCGCGCGCGGCCTCGACGTGCACCACCTCGCCACCTGGAGCCAGGTCGCCAACCGCGCCGCGGTGGCCTTCTCACGCCGCCTGGCCGGGACGGGGGCGCTCGCCTCGGCCCCGCCTCCGCCCACCGCGCCGGCCGCGCCCGACGAGGCGTTCGACGCGGTGGTGGTCGGGGGCGGTCCGGCGGGGCTCGCGGCCGCCGAGGCGCTCGCTGACGCCGGGCTGCGCGTCCTCCTGGCCGAGTCGGACGGCGCGCTGGGGGGCCGGCTGCGCGCGGGGCTGGCGCTCCCCGGCGACCCGCCGCTCGCCTGGGCGCGCGAGGTGGCGGCGGCGGTGGCGCGGAGCGGCGGCGAGGTGGCCACCGGGCTCACCGCGCTCGGCGTCTGGCGCGACGGCGGGCTCCCGCGCGTCCTGCTCCGGCCGGAGGGCGGTCCGCCGCGGCTGCGGCTCGCCCGCGCGCCCCGGCTCGTGCTCGCCCCCGGAAGCTTCGCGCTCCCGCCCGTCTTTCCCCGCAACGACCTGCCCGGCATCTTCGCCGCGCGCGCCCTGGCGCGCGCGCTGGCGGAGGACGGGGTCGTGCCCGGCGCGCGGGCGCTCGTCGCCGGCGGCGGGGCCGAGGCGGCGGCGGTGGCGGCGCGGCTCGAGGCGGCCGGCGTGGCGGTGCGCCGGGCGGAGGAGGTGCTCCTCGCGCACGGGCGGCGGCGGCTCGCGGCGGCGACGGTGGGCTCGGAGCGCGTGCGCTGCGACGCGCTCGCCTGGGCCGGGCCACGCGCGCCCGCCTCCGAGCTGGCGCGGCAGGCCGGAGCGGAGGTCGAGCTCGAGCTCGTGAGCGGCGGCTACCGGGTGCGGGCGGCCGCCGACGGCGCCACGGGGGTGCCCGGCCTGCGGGTCGCGGGCGAGGCGACCGGCCCGGCCACGGCGGCGGAGGCGGCGCGCGCGGGGCGCCGCGCCGGGGAGGCGGCGCGTGCCGACGGCTAAGACCCTCCTCTGCGCCTGCGAGGACGTGACGCGGGCCGAGGTGCGGCGCGCCTTCCAGGCGGGCCACCGCGACCTCGAGTCGGTGAAGCGGTACACCGGCTTCGGCACCGGCCCCTGCCAGGGCAAGAGCTGCCTGGCGCTCGTCGCGCAGGAGCTGCTGCGGCTCGGGGCCACCCCGGCCGAGGTGGCGCCGTTCACGATCCGTCCGCCCTGCGACCCGGTCGCGCTCTCGGCGCTGGCCGGGCTCGACCCGGCCTCGCTGCCGCTCGGCGGCGGCCGCGGCGAGCCGGCCCCGCGCCCGCCCGAGCAGCTCCCCCGCCCCTCGGCCGCGCTGCCGGCGCGCGCGGACGTGGTGGTGGTGGGCGGCGGGATCATGGGGCTCGCGCTCGCCAGCGAGCTCGCCCGGCGCGGGGTGACCGACGTCCTCGTCCTCGAGCGCGGCTACCTCAACGCCGGCGCCTCCGGGCGGAACGGCGGCGGCGTCCGCGCGCAGTGGACCACCCCCACCCTCATCCGGCTGGCGAAGCGCTCGCTCGAGCTCTGCCGGAGGTTCGCGGTGGAGCTGGGCGTGAACGTCTGGATGCGCCGGGGCGGGTACCTGTTCCTCGCGCCCGGCCCGGCGCAGGTGGGCTGGCTGGAGCGGACCTTGCCGGTGCACGAGGCGAACGGGCTCCGCACCCGGCTCGTCACGCCCGACGAGGCGTGCGAGGTCGTCCCGCAGCTCGACCGGCGGCGCTTCCTGGCGGCGTCGTGGAACCCGGACGACGCGGTGGTCTTCCCCTGGCCGTTCCTGTGGGGCTACGCGGCGCGGGCGCAGGCGCTCGGCGCCCAGGTCGCCACCTTCACCCGGGTCACCGGCTTCGAGCGGCAGGGGGCGCGGCTCACGGCGGTGGTGACGGACCGCGGGCGGGTCGCCTGCGAGACGGTGGTGAACGCCGCCGGCGCCTGGTCGAAGGAGGTGGCCGCCCTCTGCGGGGTGGCGCTCCCGAACCGGCCCACCCGGCACGAGATCCTGGTCACCGAGGCGATGACGCCCTGGCTCGGGCCGCTCGTGTCCGTGCTGGGGAACGGGCTCTACTTCTCGCAGTCGCAGCGCGGCGAGCTGGTGGGGGGGATGGGGGATCCCGAGGAGCCGGAGGGGCTCGAGCTGGGCACGAGCCTCCGCTTCCTGGCGCGGTTCGCGCGCGCGATCACGGCCTGCGCGCCCGCCACCGGCCACCTGCGCGTCGTGCGGCAGTGGGCGGGCTGCTACGACGTCACCCCGGACAACAACCCCATCCTCGGCGCGGCGGGGTTCGAGAACTTCCTCCAGCTGTCCGGGTTCGTCGGCCACGGCTTCATGATGGCGCCGGCGGTGGCGGAGCTCATGGCCGGCTGGATGGCGGGCGGGCCGCCGGACGAGATCTTCACCCGGTTCACGGTGGACCGCTTCGCGCGGGGGGCGCTGGCGCGCGAGGAGTTCATCATCGGGTGACGGGGTGGCGGGCGGGCGTGGTCGCGCGAGGCCCACCGGCCCCGCGCCAGAGCGGCGCCGATCGGCTACAGTCCCTCACATGTCACTCGGAAAGCGCATCGCGTTCCTCGGCGCCGGCAACATGGCCGAGGCACTGGTGAAGGGGCTCCTCCGCGCCGGCGTCGCCGAGCCGCGCGAGATCGTCTGCAGCGACCGCAACGAGGCGCGCGGGCCGGAGCTGAAGCAGCGTTACGGGGTGGAGTTCACCCGCTCCAACCGCGAGGCGGTCGAGCGGTGCGAGCTCGTCGTCCTGTCGGTGAAGCCGCAGGTGATGAACAAGCTCCTGGCCGAGATCGCGCCGGTGCTCGACGACAAGAAGCTCGTCATCTCCATCGCCGCCGGGGTGCCCATCGAGGCCATCGAGCGCAAACTCGGCCACGGGGTCCGCATCGTCCGCACCATGCCCAACACCCCCGCCCTCGTCGGCGCGGGCGCCACCGCGCTCTCGGCCGGCGAGCACGCCACCGAGGCGGACCTGGCCCAGGCGCGCGCGCTCTTCGACGCCATCGGGAAGACGGCGGTCGTGGACGAGGGGCTGCTCGACGCCGTGACCGGGCTCTCCGGCAGCGGGCCGGCGTACATCTTCCTCATCATCGAGGCGCTCAGCGACGCGGGCGTGAAGGTCGGCCTGCCGCGCGCCACCGCCCAGGAGCTCGCCGCGCAGACGGTGCTCGGGTCGGCGAAGCTCCTCATCGACACCGGCGAGCACCCGGGCCGGCTCAAGGACCAGGTGACGAGCCCGGGCGGCACGGCCATCGCCGGCCTGCACACGCTGGAGGCGGGCGGCCTGCGCACGACGCTCATGGACGCCGTCGAGGCCGCCACCCGCCGCTCGCGCGAGCTGGGCGAGAAGTTCCTGGAGAAGGACGACTGACCGGCGGGCGCCCGCCCGCGTGCTCGCCGGCGTCCGCGCTAGGCGAGGCGGCGGCGCGCCGGGCGGAGGACCCAGCGCAGGCCGGCCCACAGCCCCGCGGTCACCGCGGCGCCGGCGGCCACGGCCGCGAGGCGCCCGAGCGGCGTGAGCGCGCGCCAGGCCCAGGCCAGCTCCGCCGCCGCGTACACCACCGGCGCCTCGCGCCGGAGGTCCTCGAGCGCGCTCGGCCCCGCCGCCCGCACCACCTCGTCCACGCGCGAGAGCCCGAGCGCCATCGGCACCACCCGCCGCTCGCGCTCGAAGGGGTGCTCGGGGGCGCCGCGCGCGATGGCCGCCAGCGCCGACCGGAGCACGCGCTCGTCGTTCGACCACAGCGTGCGGAAGGCGACGTTCCCGTTCGCGTCCATGAGGTGGGCGGCGTTGGCGTTGGCGCCGAGCGCCCGGTGGAACCCGCCGTCGAGGTCGTCCACCGCCACCGTCCAGGCGATCCCGTCGCGCGCGCGCAGCACCCGGGCGTTGCGCATCTTCTCGTCGAAGGTGGAGGGCTGCGGGATGTGCTCTCCGGGGTGCGCTTCGCGCACGTACACCGTCACGAACGCCACCTCCTCGCAGAACTCCTGGTGGAGCCGGGAGAGCACCCCGTCCGCGCTGGCCGTCATGGGGTCGGTGAGCGAGCCGAAGGTGAACAGCACCGGCCGCTGCCCCATGAAGTCGGCCTTGCGGACGCGCCCCCCGGACACCGTCGGGAGGTCGAAGTCGGGTACCTGCCACCCCGGCTCCTGCCCGGCCCGGAACGAGAGGTCCTGGATGAGCTGCTCCCGCCGGAAACGATCGAACCGGTAGTCCACGGGGATGCCTCCTCGCGCCGCGCGCCAGGAGAGAAGATGGCGCCTCGCCGGCGCCCGCGCGTCCCCCACCCCCGGGAAGGCGCGTGGGGCGCGCGAGCCCGGGCCCGCGCGGGCGATTAGACCTCGGGGGTGCGCTTCCGACATCACGTCTTCGTGTGCGAGAACCGGCGCCCCGCCGACGACCCCCGCGGCAGCTGCGCCTGCAAGGGGAGCGAGGCGATCCGCCGGGCGCTCAAGGAGGAGCTGAACCGGCGCGGGCTCAAGGGGCAGGTGCGCGCCAACGCCGCCGGCTGCCTCGACGCCTGCGCGTACGGACCGTCGATCGTCGTCTACCCGGAGGGGATCTGGTACGGCCACGTCACCGTCGAGGACGTGCCGGAGCTGGTCGAGCGCCACCTCGTCGGCGGCGAGCCGGTGGCGCGCCTCATGGTCCCGGAGCTGAACCGCCGGTCGGGGTGAGGGCGCGTCAGTTGAGGTAGCCGGCGTTTCCCCGCAGCTGCTCGCAGAGGTCGCGCACCTCGCCGGCGTCCTCGGCGTGGGGCGCCGCCGCCAGGTAGAACTCGAGGTCCGAGAGGGCCGCCGACTGGCCGCCCAGGCGCGCCTCGACGAGGCCGCGGTCCCGCCGCTCCGCCGGGTCGTCGGGTGCGAGCAGCACCAGCCGGTCGGTGACCCACAGGGCGCGGACATCGTCGCCCGCCTCGACGTAGATCTTCTTCAGGTTGTGCAGCATGCGCGCGAGGATCTGCCGCGCCGAGACCGCGTCGAGGTGGCGCGGGTCGAGCGGCCGGCCCGGGGCGCGCGCCTGGAAGCGGGCCACGCACTCCTCGCCGGAGAGGATCTCGCCGCCGTGGTACGGGTCGATGAAGACCTCGCGCGAGCCCGCGACGTACTTCACGAGGAAGTGCCCGGGGAACCCGACCCCGTGCAGGGTGAGGCCGACCCGCGAGGCGACCTCGATGTAGACGAGCGCGAGCGTGATCGGGATGCCGAGCTGCCGCTCCAGCACCTCGTTGAGGAACGAGTTGCGCGGGTCGTAGTACGCCTGGTCGTTGCCGCGGAACCGGTGCTCCTCGAACAGCACCGCCCGGAGCGCGCGCAGCACGCTGGCGCTGTCGCGGCGCGCCGGCAGGCGGGCCTCGACCTCGGCGGCCAGCTCGCCCAGCTGCCCCAGGTAGCGCGCCGGCTCGAGGTGGGGGTACTCCTCCGCCGCGAGCGCGAGCGCCGCCTCGGCGAGCGGGACCTTCCGCCGGGCGATGAGCGCCGCGAAGCGGCGGCGGGCCGGGTTGTCGCCGAGGGCGGGCACGCGCCGAGTATATCGACTCGCCCGCGGCCGGCTCCTCCCCCGCCCGACCGGGGAGCCCGGGCGACGAGAGATCGCGGGAGATCGTTGACAGCGGGGGGGCCCCTTCGTAGGATTCGCGCCCCGGTCATTCCCCAGTAGCTCAGTTGGCAGAGCAGGTGACTGTTAATCACCGGGTCGCAAGTTCGAGTCTTGCCTGGGGAGCCAGTTTTCCGAGCCGTTCGAGAGGCCCGCCGCGACGCGGGCCTCTCTTTTTTTCTGGCCGTCGAGGGGCGGCCGGGCGGGCGCCTGGGCGCCGCGTCCGGGTAGAGGCCCCCCTCTGGCCCATGCTTCTCCTCGGCCGGAGAGCATCTTTCGTGGGAATGGCACACCGCAAGGTCATGGTGGTCGAGGACGATCACCTCATCCGCGAGGCCATCGCGGAGGCGCTCGACGAGGAGGGCTTCGAGGTCCTCGAGGCGGCCAACGGACGGGAGGCGCTCGAGAAGCTGCACCGCGAGCCGGCCTCGCTGGTGCTGCTCGACCTCATGATGCCGGTGATGGACGGCTGGCAGTTCCGGGAGGCGCAGCTGCACGACCCGGAGATCTCGAGCATCCCGGTGGTGGTGCTGTCGGCGGTGAAGGACGAGAAGGTCCCGGCCGAGCGGCACTTCTCGAAGCCCTGCGACCTCGACGAGCTGCTCGACACGGTGTGGGAGTTCACGGGCGGACCGTAGCGGACCACCGTCCCTCACAGCCGCGTCAGCGTGGCCACCCAGGCGCGGGCCCCGCCGGCGTGCAGGCGGCTCTCGAAGCGGCCAGGGCGGATGCGGGTCAGCACGAAGATCCCCCGGAACGCCGTCTTGAGGTCCCACTCCGAGACGCGGCGCGGCCCGGCGCCGGGCGGCTCCTCGTCGCTGAAACACAGCAGCTGGACCTGGCCGCCGGAGCCGACGGCGTCGCCGAGCGAGCGGGCGTAGCGCTTGCGATCGTCGTCGTCGAAGACGTGGAAGAGCCCGCAGTCGAGGACCGTGTCGAAGCGCTGGCGCAGCGCCGCGAGGTCGAGCGCGTCGGCGACGGCGAACGGCACCGCGAGCCCGCGCGCCGCGGCCTTGGCCTGCGCCCGCGCGATGGCCGCCGGCGCCCCGTCGACGCCCATCACCGCGAGCCCGCGCGACGCCAGGAGGAGCGCGTTCTCGCCCGTGCCGCAGCCGGCGTCGAGCACGGTGCCGCGGAAGGCGCCCTCGTCCGCCAGCCGCACCACCTCCGGCTGCGGCGCGCCGAGGTCCCACGGCGGGTCGCCGGCCTGGTAGGCGGCCTCGAAGTCTCGGACGGGCCCGCTCATGGTCGCTCCTCCCGGCGGCGGTCGCGGCGCCGGCCGGCGGCGGACCTCGCCCGGCGGCAGTATCGCCTCACCCGACCGCCTCCACCAGGCTCACCGCCGCCGCGAGCGCGCGGACGGGCCCGGGGCTGAACCCCGCCCGGGCGAGCAGCGCCTGCAGCTCGGCGGCGCTCCGCTGCCGGCCCTGCTCGCAGACGGTCATCATCTGCACGTCGGTGAGCGCGCCCGGCGAGCTGGCCTCGGCGCGCTCCAGCAGCACCTCCGCCACCAGGACCCGCGCCCCGCGGCGCGCCGCCCGGCGGCAGGCGGCGAGGATGCGCAGGCAGGCGGCGTCGTCCCAGTCGTGCAGCACGTCCTTGAGGAGGTAGGCGTCGCACCCCGGCGGCACCGCCTCGAAGATGCTGCCCGCGTGGCAGGTGACCCGCCCGGCCACGCCCCGCCCGGCCAGGAAGGCCGGCGCCTCGGCCAGCACCGCCGCCTCGTCGAGGAGCACGCCGCGCGGCCGGGGGTGGCGGCGCAGGATCTCGGAGAGGAGGGCGCCCCGGCCCCCCGCGACGTCGCAGACCAGGTCGAGCTCGCCGAAGGGATAGCCGGCCGCGATGGCGGGGGCGTCGAGCTCGGTGACGTGCCCCATCGCCTCGGCGAAGGTGCGCCGCTCGCCGTCGTGCCGTGCGAGCCACTCCCACACGCTGGCGCCGTGGACCCGGCGGAATGCGCTCTGGCCGGTGGCGACGGTCGCCTCCAGGTCCGCCCACGCCGCCGCGTTCGACCCCGAGCCGAGGTACGCCGCGAGCGCGCCGGCCGATGCGGGCGCCGCGGCGCGGAGCGCGCGGGAGAGGCGGTTGTTCGCGAACTTCCCGTCGGGCCGGAGCGCGAACACGCCACCCGCCGCCAGGGCGCGCAGCACCCGGTGCAGGACGTCCGGCTGCACGCCGGCCTCCCGCGCCAGCTCCTGGGCCGCGCGGGGACCCGCCTCCAGGCGCTCGGCGATCCCGAGCCGGACCGCCTGGCGCAGGAGCTGGGTGCGGGCGACGCCCATGGACTGCTCGAAGAGCGGGAGCTGCGGCGGCACGATCGCGTCCGCCAGCGCGAGCAGCCCCCGGCGCAGGGCGACCGCGGCCCGGAGGACCAGGCGAGGCGGGCGGAGCGGCCCGGGGCGGGCGAGTTCGAGCATGCCCGCTCGTAAGCGGGGCGCGGCGCGCTCGCACCCGGCGCGGCGCGCTTTGTTCGTTTGACACCCTCGGGGCGCCAGCGTAAGTACGGCCAGTTTTCCCGGCGGAGATCCTCTCGGACATGCAGGCGCCCCCAAGATGCGACTCCGCCCTCCGCGCCGACGTGCGTCCCGCCGCGCGCTCCTGATCGCCGTCGCGGCGTGGGCGCTCGCGCCGGGGGTGGCCCGCGCCGACGAGCCGGGCCGGGAGCTCGTGGCGGCGGCCGGCCAGGTGACCGCGGTGGGCCAGTGGCACCCTGCCCTGCGCTCGCCGTACGCGAGCCGCGACCTCAGCTTCGGCCCGGGCGCCGCCACCGGCTGGTCGCTCACCACCACCCTCTTCCTCGGCGCCGCGCCCTGGCCGGGCGGGACGATCGTCGTCGCCCCCGAGTACGCGAACGGCCGCGGCATGCCCAACGCGAGCGGGCTCGGCGGCTACGTGGACGGCGACATCGTGCGCGTCCCCACCCTCGGCTCGAGCCCGTACCTGGCGCGCGCCTTCTACCAGCACGTCCTGGCGCTGTCTCCGGAGCGGGTCGCCGCCGAGGCGGGCGATCCCGAGGCGCGCTTCATGGCCGCCGGCGCCGCCGGCCTGGGCGGCGCGAAGCCCGCCTCGCGGCTCGAGCTGACGGTCGGCAAGCTCGGCGCGAACGACGTCTTCGACCTCGCCGACGCCTCGAGCGACCCGCGCCACCGCTTCATGAACTGGGCGCTCATGAACGAGGGCGCCTGGGACTACGCCGCCGACGTGCGCGGGTACACCTGGGCCGCGCTGGCCGCGCTCGAGACCCCCGGGTTCGCCCTGCGCGCCGCGCTGGCCATGATGCCGACCCGCGCCAACGGCCCGGACCTCGACGGCGACCTCGCGCACGCCCGCTCCGAGATGGTGGAGGGCGAGGTGCGCTGGGGCGCCGGCGGGGCGCCGGGCTCGGCCAAGCTGCTCCTCTTCCTGAACCACGCGCGGATGGGCTCCTACCGCGACGCGCTCGCCGCCGCGCCCGCCGGTTCCCCGGACGTCGCCGCGGCGCGGCGGCGGGGCGCCCTCAAGTACGGGGCGGGGCTGCTCGTCCAGCAGCAGCTCGCGCCGGGCGCGCTGGGCTTCGCGCGCGCCGGGGCGAACGACGGCGCGACGGAGAGCTTCGCCTTCACCGAGATCGACCGCTCCGTCTCCGGCGGCGTCGAGCTGGCGGGGGCCGGCTGGCGCCGCCCGGCCGACCGGGCCGGGCTGGGGCTCGCCGCGAACGGCCTCTCCCGCGCCCACGCCGACTACCTGGCCGCCGGCGGGCGGGGGTTCCAGCTCGGCGACGGCGCCCTGCGCTACGCGTGGGAGTGCCTGGCCGAGGCGTACTACTCCTTCGCCCTGGCGAGGCCGCTCCGCCTCGACGCCGACCTCCAGGGGATCCTCCACCCGGGCATGAACGCCGACCGGGGGCCCGCCGTCGTCGCCGGCGTGCGCCTGCACGCGCATCTGTGAGGGAGCCGCGCATGTCCACGTCCATCCCATCCTCCGGCAACGGCGACCCGCGGTTCCTCTTCCTGTCCGAGCTCCTCGGCCGCGCGGTCGTGGGCGCGGACGGCGCCCGGGCGGGCAAGCTCGTCGACCTGGTGGTGCACACCGGCGAGCCCTACCCGCCCGCGATCACCGCCGTCCTCGCGGCCGGCAAGGAGCGGCGGGAGGTGCCCTGGGCCGCGGTGGCCGAAGTGACCGGGGACGCCATCCACCTCGCGCCGGGCGCCCCGAGCACCGCGGCCGTGGCCGAGCACGGCCCGGACCGGCTGTCCGTCCGCGAGGATCTCCTCGACCGGCAGATCGTGGACGTCGAGGGCGCGAAGCTGGTGCGCGTGAACGACGTGCACTTCCTCGTCACGCGCGGCCAGCTCCGCGTCGCCCACGTGGACGTCGGGTTCCGGGGGCTGGTGCGCCGGCTCGGGTGGGAGCGGGCGGTCGACCGCGCCGTGCGGACGGTGCGGCCCGCCGCGCACTACCTCGTCGCCGACCAGCTCCTGCCGTGGAAGCTGGTCCAGCCGCTCGACAGCGCCCCGGGCCGCGTGCGGATCGAGGTGGCGCAGCGCGCGCTGGCGCAGATCCACCCCGCCGACCTGGCCGAGATCATGGAGGAGCTCGACCGCGGGCAGCGCGGGCGGCTCCTGCAGCGCCTGGACGCCGAGACCGCCGCCGAGACGCTGGAGGAGGCGCCGCCGGAGGTGACGGCGCAGCTCCTCGAGGAGGTGCCGCCCGACAAGGCGGCCGACATCCTGGAGGAGATGGCGCCCGACGAGGCGGCCGACGTCCTCGGCGAGCTGCCGCACGAGGCGCGGCAGGAGCTCCTGGGCGCCATGGAGCGACCCGAGGCGCGCGAGGTGCAGCGCCTCCTCGGCTACGCGCCCGACTCCGCCGGCGGCCTCATGACGCCCGATCGCATCGAGCTGCGGCCGGAGGAGACGGTGGCGGACGCGCTGGCGCAGATCCGGCGGCGCGCGGACGACCTCCCCCTCGTCTACGAGATCTTCCTCACCGAGCGCTCGGGCCTGCTCGTCGGCGAGTGCAACCTGCGCGACCTGCTCCTGGCGGAGCCGGCGGCGCGGCTGGCCAGCATCGCGCGCGAGCCCCCCGCCACGGTCGAGCCGAGCGCCCGCCTGCGCGACGTGGCGGACGCGGCGGCGAAGTACAACCTCGTGTCGGTGCCGGTGGTGGACGAGCTGGGGGTGCTGCAGGGCATGGTGACCGTGGACGACATCCTCTCCGAGGTGCTCGATGACCGCTGAGCCCCAGCTCGCGGCCACGGCCGCCGCCCCGCGGCGGCACCTGTGGCGCAACGTGCTGGTCTTCCTCTCGGTGGTGGGGCCGGGGATCATCACCGCCAACGTCGACAACGACGCCGGCGGGATCACCGTCTACTCACTGGCGGGCGCGCAGTACGGGACCCGGCTGCTGTGGACGCTCCTCCCCATCACCGTGGCGCTCATCGTGGTGCAGGAGATGAGCGCCCGCATGGGCGTGATGACGGGCAAGGGGCTCGCCGACCTCATCCGCGAGAGCTACGGGGTGAAGGTCACCTTCTGGATCATGCTGGCCCTGCTGGTGGCCGACGTCGGCAACACCATCGCCGAGTTCTCGGGCGTGGCGGCGAGCGTCTCCATCTTCGGCGTCCCACCCTGGATCTCCGTCCCGCTCACCGCGCTGGCGGTCTGGCTGCTGGTGCTGAAGGGCACCTACCGCCAGGTGGAGAAGGTGTTCCTGGTGGCGTGCGTGTTCTACGTGGCCTACCCGGTGAGCGCGATCCTCTCCCACCCGGACTGGGGGGCGGTGCTGAAGGAGACCGTCACCCCGCGCTTCGAGGCCGGCGGCGGATACGCCGCGATGCTCATCGGCGTGGTCGGCACCACCATCGCCCCCTGGATGCAGTTCTACCTGCAGTCCGCGGTGGTGGAGAAGGGGATCAAGCCCGAGCACTACAAGCACTCCCGGCTCGACGTGATCGTCGGCTGCGTCATCACCGACGTGGTGGCCTTCTTCATCATCGCCGCCTGCGCCGCCACCCTGTTCAAGGCGGGCGTCAAGGTGGACACGGCGGATCAGGCGGCGCAGGCGCTGGCCCCGCTGGCGGGGCGCTACGCCTCCTGGCTCTTCGCGTTCGGCCTCTACAACGCCTCGTTCTTCGCCGCGTCGATCCTTCCGCTCGCCACCGCCTACTACATCTGCGAGGCGTTCGGCTGGGAGTCGGGGATCGACAAGAAGTGGGGCGAGGCGCGGCAGTTCTACGGGCTCTACACCGGGATCGTGGCGCTGGGCGCGGCGGTGGTCCTCGTCCCGCACCTGCCGCTGCTCAAGATCATGCTCGTCTCCCAGGTGGTGAACGGCATGCTGCTGCCCTTCATCCTCATCTTCATGCTGCTCCTCGTGAACAAGCCGAAGCTCATGGGCGAGCACCGCAACGGCCCCTGGTTCAACGCCATCGCCTGGGCCACCACCGCCATCATGATCGTGCTGACGCTGTACCTGGTGGCGACGGGGGTGCGCGACCTGTTCGCGTAGCGCGCTCAGCGGAACAGGCGCAGCTGCGCGGGGACTGTCCGCGTCCGAGCCGTCGCGGTCGGAGTCGCGGTCGAGTTCGAGGTCGCGGTCGGAGTCGCGGTCGGAGTCGCGGTCGCGGTCGCGGTCGCGGTCGCGGTCGAAGGCCCAAACACGCTCCTGCCGCCCACTTCGGCGCTCCTCGCGCGCTCGTCCGCGAGGAAGTCCTGGAGCCCGGGCCCGCTCGCCGCGGCCTCCAGCCGGCGCGCCTCCGCGTCGAGGCGCCGCAGCGCGGCCAGCTTGTCGTCCTGGCCCAGCCTGGCGCGATCCACCGCCTCGCGGAGCACGGTCACGGTGCGGTCGTAGACCCGCAGCGGCACCGGGAAGGGGTGCCCGTCCTTGCCACCGTGGGCGAGCGAGAACCGGGCCGGGTCGCTGAAGCGGCAGGGCGCGCCGTGCAGGACCTCCGCCGCCAGCGCCAGGGCGAGCACGGTCCGCGCGCCCACGCCCGGCACGAGCAGGAGCGCCTGGAAGTCGGCCGGGCCGCGCGCCGCCGCGGCCGCCATCGCGCCGTGCAGGCGCCGCAGGAGGACGTCGCTCGGGCGCACGTCGTGGTGCGCCGGGAGCTGGAGCGCCGGCAGCGCCCCGCGGTCGCGGAGGCGCCGCACCTCGGCCACCACCGCGTCCGGGCCGCTCCGCGCCAGCTCCACCTGCGCCGCCCGCGCCCCGGCCGCACGCGGGTCGGTGAGGTTCACCACGGCGCCGCCTGGCTGGCCCTCGATCGCGGCGTGCGGCGCCTCGACGAAGCTCTCCAGCCCCTCCGAGAGCCAGTGGTAGCGCCGCGCCCGGCGGGAGCCGGTGTTCATGCCCTGCTGGACGACCGCCCAGCCCCCGTCGTCGGTGACCACGAAGGCGTGCAGGTAGAGGTCGAAGCCGTCCTGCACCGCCGCCGTGTCCACCTTCGCGACGAGGCGGCTCGCGCCCGCCAGCGCGCCGCCGTCGAGCCCGGTCAGCTCGCCGACCCGCGCCAGCTCGTCCGGCGTGCCGCGCGCGTGACGGCCGCGCCCGCCGCAGACGTGAACCCCCAGCTCGCGCTCCACCGGCGCGAGCCCGCGCTTCAGGGCCCCGAGCACGCTGGTCGTGATCCCGGAGCTGTGCCAGTCCATGCCCATGAAGGCGCCGAGCGACTGGAACCAGAACGGGTGGGCGAGCCGCCTCAGCAGCTCCGCCCGCCCGTACTCGAGGACGAGCGCCTCCACCATCACGCGCCCGAGGCGCGCCATCCGCGCGCGGAGCCAGGGCGGGACGTTGCCGCCGTGCAGCGGCAGATCGGCCGTGCCCGCCCGCTGGCCGGCCATCCCGCCCGGCGCCCTCGGCGGCGCCCGCCCTGCCCTCGCCGCGTTCATGAGCTCCGCCCGCCTCGAGCATAAGGCGGCCCACTGACGCGCGCGGGGGCGGTGGCCAGCTTGTGAGGCGATGGCCCGGCGCACTCCGCACCCCGCCGACGGCGGCGAGGCCGCCTCGGCGGCGCCCTTCGTGCCCGCGCACGCCTCGCTGGCGCGGCTGCGCGAGGCGGCGGCCGGGTGCCGCGGCTGCCACCTGTGGGAGCGCGGCACCCAGACCGTCTTCGGGGTGGGTGGCCGCGGCGCCGACGTGGTGCTCGTCGGCGAGCAGCCCGGCGACCGCGAGGATCGCGAGGGGCACCCCTTCGTCGGCCCGGCGGGGCGGCTGCTCGAGGCCGCGCTCGCCGAGGCGGGGCTCGACCGCCGGCGCGTCTACCTCACGAACGCGGTGAAGCACTTCAAGTGGGAGCCGCGCGGGAAGCGGCGCATCCATCTCAAGCCGAACGCGGCCGAGGTGAGCGCGTGCCGGCCCTGGCTCGAGGCGGAGCTGGAGGCGATCCGGCCGCTGGCGGTGGTGTGCCTGGGCGCGACCGCGGCCCAGGCCCTGCTCGGCAAGGGGTTCAAGGTGACCGAGCACCGCGGCGAGGTGCGCTCGACCGCGCTGGCGCCGCTCGTCATGGCCACCGTGCACCCCTCGTCGATCCTGCGGGCGCGCGACGACGAGGCGCGGCGGGCGGAGCGGGCCCGGTTCGTCCAGGACCTCGAGGTCCTGCGCCGGGCGCTCGCGCGTGCGGCGGGGGGAGCGCGCGAGGGCGCGCCGCCCCCGGGCTAGAGGTACTTGCCGAGGAGCGGTCGGAGCTTCTCCTTCACGTCCTCCGGCAGCTTGGCGCGATCGGACCAGATGGCGAGCGCCAGCGCCGACTGGCACGGGCACCCCTTCTCCGCGAGCGCCGGCACCTGCGGGATCGTGCGGCGGATGAGCTCGAGCGCGTTCTGGGTGGCCACCTTCACGTTCCCCAGGATCTCCTCGATCACCTTGGCCTGGTCGAGGTGCGCCGGGTACTGGCGCCAGCAGTCGTAGTCGGTGGGCAGCGCGACGAGCGCGTAGCAGATCTCGGCCTCGCGGGCGAGCTTCGCCTCGGGCATGGCGGTCATCCCGATGAGCGAGGCGCCCCAGGCGCGGTGCAGCTCGCTCTCGGCGCGGGTGCTGAACTGGGGGCCCTCCATGCAGACGTAGGTGCCGCCCTGGTGGACCCGGGTGGAGAGCCCGGTGCCGCCGCGCACGAGCACGTTGCGGAGCTGCGTGCAGAACGGGGAGGCCAGCTCCACGTGGACGGCGAGCTCGTCGTAGAACGTGCCCGGCCGCCGGAAGGTCTTGTCGATGATCTGGTCCGGGATGACGAGCGTGCGCGGGGCGAGCTCCTCGCGGAGGCTCCCCACGGCCCCGCTCGCCAGGATGTGGGTCACGCCCAGCTTCTTCAGCGCGAAGATGTTGGCGCGGTAGGGCACGCGCGAGGGGCTGTGGAGGTGGCCGTCCCCGTGCCGCGAGAGCAGCGCCACCGGGACCCCACCCACCTCGGTGACCGTGATCGGCCCGGACGGCCGCCCGAAGGGCGTCTCGACCTCGACCGCCTCGCCCCCTCCGAGGGCGCCGAGCGCCTCGCCCAGCCCGGTACCGCCGATCACACCCACCATCACGCTCGCCATGCACCGCCTCCAACACGTCGCGCTGCGAGAAGCGTCGCAGTCTAGCGCGGAGCGCAGCGGCTCCGAACCCACAAAAAGGAAAAGCCCGCCACATGGGCGGGCTTTTCGAAAAGATGCGGCGGCGACCTACTCTCCCACACGGCTTCCCGTGCAGTACCATCGGCTCTGGTGGGCTTAACTTCCGTGTTCGGGATGGGAACGGGTGTGACCCCACCGAAATAGCCACCGCAAACCTTATAAAGATCTGGCAGCACGAGCTGCCTGACAATCGAAACGAAGGGTAACCGAAGCGACCAGCGCGGCGGTCGCGGTCCTTGTGGACCTCGACCTCGACCTCGACAGAAGGCCTTACGGCCTGAGAAAAGAGAGACCAAGCCTCACGCCCGATTAGTACCGGTCAGCTGAGCGCCTCACAGCGCGTACACCTCCGGCCTATCAACCTCGTCGTCTTCGAGGGGGCTTCAGGGGGCTTGCGCCCCGGGAGAAGTCGTCTTGAGGTTGGCTTCCCGCTTAGATGCTTTCAGCGGTTATCCGTTCCGCACATAGCTACCCAGCGATGCCTCTGGCGAGACAACTGGTACACCAGCGGTGCGTCCATCCCGGTCCTCTCGTACTAAGGACAGATCCTCTCACTTCTCCTACGCCCACGGCAGATAGGGACCAAACTGTCTCACGACGTTTTGAACCCAGCTCGCGTACCGCTTTAATTGGCGAACAGCCAAACCCTTGGGACCTGCTCCAGCCCCAGGATGCGATGAGCCGACATCGAGGTGCCAAACCGCGTCGTCGATGTGAACTCTTGGACGCGATAAGCCTGTTATCCCCAGAGTACCTTTTATCCGTTGAGCGATGGCCCTTCCATACAGAACCACCGGATCACTATGACCTGGTTTCCCACCTGCTCGACCCGTCGGTCTTGCAGTCAAGCTCCCTTATGCCATTGCACTCGTCGTCTGGTTTCCAATCAGACTGAGGGAACCATAGCGCGCCTCCGTTACTCTTTGGGAGGCGACCGCCCCAGTCAAACTACCCACCAGCCATTGTCCCCAACCCCGATGAGGGGTCTAGGTTAGACACCAGAAATCGCCAGGGTGGTATTTCACCGTTGCCTCCCCCCAAGCTAGCGCCCGGGGTTCATAGGCTCCCACCTATCCTACACAAGCAATTCCTAGTGTCAGTGGCAAGTTGTAGTAAAGGTTCATGGGGTCTTTCCGTCTTGCCGCGGGTAAACTGCATCGGCACAGCTATTTCAAT